>NZ_JAMYMF010000067.1:0-16226 GCF_040318415.1 Mesorhizobium sp. M1163
GAAGTTCCTTCTCAATAGCCATGCGATGATTCTCTCCTTTCCATCATCATGGCCTCGCGCACAGAATTCCCGACAGTCCCGCGACCGCCGGTCGAATTCGATTCGCCAGCCATCGCTCAGTTTGTCAAACGTGTCGGCGACCTAGCTGATGAGGTGAATGCGATTGAAACCGGCGAACGGGAAATGAACGAGCGGCTGTTCCAGCTCTATGCGTTGACAGCGGACGAACGGCTTCTTGTTGAAAACGATCATATGCGCCGCCGCGAAGCCTGAAACCGCTCGTCAAACGACCTATCGAACTCCTAGATAGTCGCCATGGATCAGTTTTCGCTTTTCGAGACCGAACGAGCCGTCACGGAGCCTCGCGCTCCCAATGTCGCCTATATCCGCAAGCACCTCAACCGACTGCTTCAGCTTGCCCGCAAAGCTGAGCGGCTGCCATGGAGCGGAGCCGAGACAGCTAGCTGGGAGAAACTGTTTCCGGAGCTGACGCTGTTGCTTCCGCAGGAAGAGGGCGAGGCTTTGCGGGCTGCTTTTGCGTCGGAGCTGGAACGGCTTAAGGCGGCGTAAGGGCGGAGACAAGTGAAAGCAACCGTTCCACCCTTCGCCGAGTTCTTCGTGCCGGTTCTCCGGGCGTTGGACGCTCTCGGGGGCTCAGCTTCGATCGAAGAGATTGACGACAAGACCGCTGTGTTGATGAACATTTCCGACGCGGCGCGGGCAGTGCTGGTTGGCGAAGGGCCAAGATCGAAATTCGACTATCGCTGCGCCTGGGCGCGGAGCTGGCTGAAGAATGCGGGCTTTACGAACAACAGTGAGCGCGGCGTGTGGACTCTGACGGCCGAGGGACGTGCGGCGCTGTCACTTGATCCGGACGAGACCGTACGGCGCGTAAGGCGAGCAGATGCCGCGTTGCGCAAGGCGAAGGTTGTCGTCACCCCGGAGCGCGTAGAGGTTGAGGCGGAAGCCGCCGAAATTGCCTTGAAGGATTGGCGTGAGCAATTGCTCGATGTTCTCTTGGCGATGGACCCAGCAGCGTTCGAGCGCTTGTGCCAGCGGCTCCTCCGAGAGGCGGGTTTTATCAAGGTCGAAGTGACCGGAAGAAGCGGCGACGGTGGTATCGACGGTACCGGCGTGTTGCGGCTCAACCTGCTTTCATTCCACGTGCTGTTCCAGTCCAAGCGTTGGAAAGGCTCGGTCGGGGCAGGCGTTGTGCGTGACTTTCGCGGCGCCATGGTAGGGCGGGCAGACAAGGGCCTGATTATCACCACCGGAATTTTCACGGCGGACGCTCGGCGCGAAGCCGTGCGCGATGGAGCGCCGGCTATCGACCTGATCGACGGCGATGGATTGTGCGACCTGCTGAAGGAGCAGAAGATCGGCGTGCGGGTGAAAATGGTTGAAGAAGTGACCGTGGACGAAGCGGCGTTCGCTGGGTTTTAGCCGTTACGCCGGCGGGACAGCGGCCCCCCTTTGGTCTGCCGGCCATCTCCCCCTCAGGTGGGGAGATTGGCTAGTCGCAAGCGCCGGCGTTGCCCCTCATCCGCCCTTCGGGCACCTTCTCCCCGTATGACGGGGAGAAAGGAAGTGGGTGCTTAAGCAAACGCCCCATGACAATGCTTGTACTTTTTCCCCGACCCGCACGGGCAGGCTTCGTTGCGGCCGACCTTGCCCCAGGTGGCCGGGTTCTTCGGGTCGCGGTCTTCGGGGGCAACGATGGCGTTGGTTTCCTGGCGGACCAGCACGGCCGTCTCGCCGCCTTCGAAATCGTCTTCGCCGGTGCTGCCGTCGATATGGCTGCCGAACATGTCGGGGGCTTCGGGCGGCGGCGCTTCCGCCGCCTGGCGGACCAGTTCGACGCGCATCAATTGCGCCGTGACGGCTTGGCGCAGATTGCCCAGCATCGCCTGGAACAGCTCGAACGCTTCGCCCTTGTACTCCTGCAGCGGATCGCGCTGGGCATAGCCGCGGAAGCCGACGACCGAGCGCAGATGGTCGAGATTGACGATGTGCTCGCGCCACAGATGGTCGAGCGTCTGCAGCACCACGGAACGCTCGACATAGGTCATCACGTCGGGGCCGAAGCGCTCGGCGCGCTCCTTGGCGGCGGCTTCGGCAGCCTGGCTGACGCGCTCGCGGATGTCGTCCTCGGCAATGCCTTCTTCTTTGACCCAGTCCTCGACCGGCAGATCGAGATTGAGGAATTCGGCGATCTCGGCCTTGAGCCCGGCGACGTTCCACTGCTCGGCATAGGCGTTTTCGGGAATGTTCTTGGCGACGATCTCCTCGATGACGCCTTCGCGCATCTCGGTGATGGTCTCGGACAAGCCTTCGCCGTCCATCAGCTCGATGCGCTGCTCGAACACCACCTTGCGCTGGTCGTTCGAGACGTCGTCATATTTCAACAGGTTCTTGCGGATGTCGAAGTTGCGCGCCTCGACCTTCTTCTGCGCCTTTTCCAGCGCCTTGTTGATCCACGGATGGATGATTGCCTCGTCTTCCTTGAGGCCGAGTTTCTGCAGCATGCCGTCCATGCGCTCGGAGCCGAAGATGCGCATCAGGTCGTCCTGCAGCGACAGGAAGAATTTCGAGCGGCCGGGATCGCCCTGGCGGCCCGAGCGGCCGCGCAACTGGTTGTCGATGCGGCGCGATTCATGGCGTTCGGTGGCGAGCACATAAAGACCGCCGGCGGCGAGTGCCTTTTCCTTCAGCCGGGCGATGTCGTCGCGGATTTCCTTTTCCCTGGCCTCGCGCTCGGGGCCGGCCGGCATCTCGCCAAGCTCCTCGGCTATGCGCATGTCGGCATTGCCGCCGAGCTGGATGTCGGTGCCGCGGCCGGCCATGTTGGTGGCGATGGTGATGGCGCCGGGCTTGCCCGCCTGGGCGACGATCGCCGCTTCGCGCTCGTGGTGGCGGGCGTTCAGCACCTCGAAATCTTTGAAACCTTCCTTGCGCAGGCGTTCGGCCAGTTGCTCGGACTTCTCGATGGAAGTCGTGCCGACCAGCGTCGGCTGGCCCTTGGAGCGGGCTTCCTTGATCTCCTTGACGATCGCCTTGTATTTCTCCTCGACCGTCCGGTAGACCTCGTCGTCCTCGTCAATGCGGATGACCGGCAGGTTGGTCGGGATCTCGGTGACGTCGAGATTGTAGATGTTGGCGAATTCCTCGGCCTCGGTCAGCGCCGTGCCGGTCATGCCGGCGAGCTTCTTGTAGAGGCGGAAATAGTTCTGGAAGGTGACCGAGGCGAGCGTCTGGTTCTCCGGCTGGATCGCCACATGCTCCTTGGCCTCGAGCGCCTGGTGCAGGCCTTCCGAATAGCGGCGGCCGGGCATCATGCGGCCGGTGAACTCGTCGATGATGACGATCTCGCCGTTGCGGACAATATAGTCCTTGTCCCGCTGGAACAGCCGGTGCGCCTTCAATGCGTTGTTGACGTGATGGACGATGGCGACGTTCTCGACGTCGTAGAGCGACTCGCCCTTGAGCAGACCGGCATCGCGCAGCATGTTCTCCAGCTTTTCGGTGCCTTCCTCGGTGAAGATCGAGGTCTTCTGCTTCTCGTCGATCTCGTAGTCCTGCGGCTGCAGCTGGATGATGAAGGTGTCGATGGTGTTGTACATTTCCGAACGGTCCTCGAGCGGACCGGAAATGATCAGCGGCGTGCGGGCTTCGTCGACCAGGATGGAATCGACCTCGTCGACGATGGCGTAGCTGTGACCGCGCTGCACCATCTGGGCGCGCTCGTATTTCATGTTGTCGCGCAGATAGTCGAAGCCGAGCTCGTTGTTGGTGGCGTAGGTGACGTCGGCGGCGTAGGCGACGCGCCGCTCCTCGTCGGACAGGCCATGGACGATGACACCGACGTTGAGGCCGAGGAATTTGTAGACGCGGCCCATCCATTCGGAGTCGCGCGTGGCCAGATAATCGTTGACGGTGACGACATGGACGCCATTGCCGGCGAGCGCGTTGAGGTAGACCGGCAGCGTCGCCACCAGCGTCTTGCCTTCGCCGGTGCGCATCTCGGCAATGCCGCCATTGTGCAGCACCATGCCGCCGATCAGCTGCACGTCGAATGGGCGCATGCCAAGCACGCGGCGGGCGGCCTCGCGCACGGTGGCGAAGGCCGGCACCAGGAGGTCGTCGAGGCTGGCGCCGTTGGCGAAGTCCTGGCGGAATTTGTCCGTGCGGGCCTGAAGCTCGGCGTCGGAGAGCGCCCGCATCTCGTTTTCCATGGCATTGATCGCCTCGACGCGGGGCCGGGTCGATTTGACCCGACGATCGTTGGAGGAGCCGAAAACCTTACGGGCGAGACCGCCGAGACTGACCATCCAATGGCCCTTTCGATAGCATTCCAAGTCGTTGCGACGGGCGCCGGCCGGCCCCCATCAAATCCACGCGAACGCGGACAAACGCAAAAAGCGCCCGGAAAACGGTTCTGGACGCAAAGTCGTTGGACAGATAAGAGGGGGCTCATTCGATGTCAACGCCGCGCTCGCCCTGTCGACCGCGCCAAATTCCGCCACAATCCTGCTGGTCTGGAAGCCATTCCGCTCTAGCTACCCCGCTTTGGAGATAATCGTAATGTCCTTGTTGTTCCGCCGTGCGTCGCTCGCCAGCCTTGGTCTGGCATTCGGCCTGTCGGCCCTCTCGCTGTCGCCGCTGATGGCACAGGAAGCCGCCCCTGCCCAGCCGGCCGCGCCCGCCCCGGCGGCCAAGCCGGTCGATCCGAACGCCGTGGTCGCCACCATCAACGGCCAGACGCTGACCGAGGCAGACCTTGGGCTTGCCGAGGGCGAGCTGTCGCAGCAGTTCGCGCAGCTTCCGCCCGAGCAGCGCCGCGCCGCGGCACTGTCGGCGGCGATCGAAATCCGCGTCATGGCGGCTCAGGCGGTGACCACCGGCCTCGACAAGGATCCCGACTTCCAGCGCCGCATGGCCTTCCTGCAGCAGCGCGCGCTGCATGGCGAAATGGTCGAGAAGGGCGTCGTCGACAAGGTTACCGATGCCGAGGTCCGCGCCCGCTACGACCAGGAAATCGCCAACACGCCGCCCACCAACGAGGTGCACGCCCGTCACATCCTCGTGAAGACGAAGGAAGAGGCAGACGCCATCATCAAGCAGCTCGACGGCGGTGCCGATTTCCAGAAGCTTGCCAACGAGCACACCAGCGATCCGAGCGGCAAGACCAGCGGCGGCGATCTCGGCTGGTTCGGGCCTGGCCAGATGGTGCCGGAATTCGACAAGGCGGCGTTTGCGCTGGCGGTCGGCAAATACACCGAGCAGCCGGTACAGTCTCAGTTCGGCTGGCACGTCATCAAGGTCGAGGACAAGCGCACCAAGCAGCCGCCGGCCTTCGACGAGGTCAAGGACCAGGCCCGCCAGGCGGTCATCCGCGACAAGTATTTCGCGCTGGTCAAGTCGCTGCGCGCCAACGCCAAGGTCGACATCCCCGATGCCAACCTGAAGAAGACCGTCGACGCACTGGAAAGCGCGAAATAGGCCAGATTGAGCTACGACAGGGCGCGCTGCCGCCCTGTCGCTTCTATTTGGTAGGGCGAACGATGATGCGTCGACGCCGCCGCCGGACCGCCGTGGCATCGCCGGCATCGTCAGCGATGATGCCTTTCAAGACATAGCCGACCGCCCTGTGCAGCGTCGCTTCGTCCTCGTCGAGGCGGTTCGTCAGAAGATGCGTCCAGGCGTACGAGCCGATCAGGTCGGCGACGACAGTGGCATCGACGTCGGCTGCCACCTCTCCCCTTGCCTTGGCGCGTTCGACCATCTGGCCGGTGTGGACGCGCCGCCCTCTTGCGTATTCGGCAAGGGCGGCGGCCGCTTTTTCGTCCGACTGCGCCTCGGCAATCAGCGATCTGAACACGCTGCCCGACGATGTGTCGCGCCAGTGCGCAAACAAGCTCTTCAGGAAGCCGACGAGGTCCTGCTCAAGGTTCCCGGTGTCGGGATTGTCGACACGCTTTTGCCGCTGGTAGACGTCGAGCAGCAGAGCGGCCTTGCTTGGCCACCAGCGATAGATCGTCGGTTTTCCGGCGCGCGCCCGCCGCGCCACCGCCTCGATGGAGAAGCCGGAATAACCGGCTTCGACCAGTACCGCTTCGGCGGCGTCGAGAATGGCATCGGCGCTTTCGGGGCTGCGCCGTGCGCCGGCTGACTTGCGCCCGGGATCGGTGGTTTCGCCCATCTCGTCTTCCTTGCCGATGATCTCAGCAGCCATCTTACACAGCCCCTTGACGAAACGAAACGATCCGTTTCATATGTAACGGAACGTTCCGTAACGATAAGAAGAACAGCAATGACTTCGACTGTCGCCACGCGTTTTTCGCGCTTGCGCTTCGCCCTGCTGGTGCTGCTCGGCGTCTACCCGCTGATCACTGCCATTTTGTACATGGTTTTTCCGCTGACCAAGGAGTGGCAAATCTGGCAGCGTACACTGGTCATCGCGCCGCTGATGGTCTCGATCATGATCTGGGGACTGATTCCGGGCGTGCAGCGGGCGTTTCGCGGGTTCATTAACCCAGCGGTCCGGTGATGTTCATTCCAGCGCCTGCGACGTTTCCGACGCAACGCGCCACTCGCCGTCGGCCAGCACGAGTTCCAGCATGACCCGTGCCTTGCCGGTCAGCCGCTGCGCCGAGTGGTCCTTCGGCACATAATCGTAGGTCATGGCGAAAACCGCATCGGCGCGGTCCTTGCCGTGCGGCGTCACCTCAAGGCTGCCGGGCTCAAGACCGAACGACCACGACGCCCATTGCGCGAACCACTCAGTCTTGACCTTGACGATGGCCTCGCTGTCGTAGCGCGTGCCGTAGATGGTGGCCGACGCACCGTAAAGCCGCTTGACGGTCTCGCGCATCGCCTTGGCATCAGGCGCCAGATAGTCGTGGCGCAGAAACTGCTCGATGGCGCCCTTGTCGCCGACGGAGCGTTCGAGCGCTGCGACCTCAGACGCGGGCGCCGGGGTGATGGCCGGTTTCGGTGGCTGGGCACTGTCTCCGCCCGGCACGAATTCGAAACGCTCGAGCAGCGATCCCTGCTCCCAGGGACGCTGCGCCTCGCGCGTTGCGGAAACGACATCGCGGCGCACCGCGATCATCATGTCGTTGATGCTCTGTCCGGGCTCCGCCATATGCCGCAAAAGTGCCGCCGCAAAGGGCGAGTTGCGCCCCGTCCCGTCCATTGCCACAGCGCCGGGCGCCGTCGAGAAGGCAATGAATGAACCGCGTGTCGACTCGAACTGGGCGAGGCCGGCGAGAGCCGTCGCCGAGCGCGTCGTGGCGCTGCGGCTGAGACTTCGCGCAAACGGGTTGTTGCGGCAGGCATCGAGGAAGACCAGGCTGACTTTGGTCTGCTGCTCCATGATGTCGAGGACCTCGTCGATCGGCACGGCCTCGAGCTGGAGCTTGACCGGCATGTCCAGCCTGGCGTCGACCGGCACGATGAAGTTGCGCCCGTCGACCTGCAGGCCGTGGCCGGCATAGTAGAACAGCCCGGCACCGGCGCCCTGCAGCGCATCGGAGAATTCGCCGATCTTGCGTTCGAGCTCGCGCTTGCCGAGATCGTTGCCTTCGATCACTTCGAAACCGATGGCGCGCAGCTTGTCGGCAATGTCGAGCGCATCGTTGACGGGATTGGCCAGCGTGCCGGCTTTGGCGTAGCTGCCGTTGCCGACCACAAGCGCCACGCGCCGCGCCGTCTGCGCATCCGCGCGCAGCAGCAGAAAGCCCAGAAACGCCAGTGCCAAGACCACAAGCCTGCCCATGGGGCAGGATCATAGCGCTATCGGCCGCAGCGATGCCAACAAATTTGCAACAGCCCTGCTTGCGGCATGAGGCAGTGTCAGGCGTCCGGCACCCGTAACGGCTGTGAAAACGGCTTGCGCCGACGCGCGCTATCGGGCAAACCGGCGTTCCTTTCGCGATTTTCCCGCCCGGGGTCTTCCATGTCCGCACAGGTTTCGCCGCTCGCGCCGAAGAAATATGCCAAGATGCCGACCATCGAGGGCGTGCGCATCGCCACCGCCGAGGCCGGCATAAAATACAAGAACCGCACCGACCTGCTGGCCATGGTGTTCGACGCCGGCACCACCGTCGCCGGCGTGTTCACCAGGTCGAAATGCCCGTCGGCGCCGGTCGACTTCTGCCGGCAGAACCTCACGGCGGGCAAGGCGCGCGTTCTGGTCGTCAATTCCGGCAATGCCAATGCCTTTACCGGCCAGAAGGGCCGCGCCTCGACGGCACTCACGGGCGAGACGGCGGCTAAGGCGGCCGGCTGCACAGCGGGCGAGGTGTTCCTGGCCTCGACCGGCGTCATCGGCGAACCGCTCGATACTGGTAAGTTCAGCCACCTGCTGGCCGGGCTGATCAAGGACGGCAAGCCGGAATTATGGACCGAAGCCGCCAAGGCAATCATGACCACCGACACCTATCCCAAACTGGCGACCGCGACGGTCAAGCTCGGCAATGCCGACGTCACCATCAACGGCATCGCCAAGGGCGCGGGGATGATCGCGCCCGACATGGCGACGATGCTTTCCTTCATCGCCACCGATGCGCCGATCGCAGCACCGGTGCTGCAGGATCTGTTGTCGCGCGGCACGGCCAAGACCTTCAACGCGGTCACCGTCGACAGCGACACCTCGACCAGCGACACGCTGCTGATGTTCGCCACAGGTGCTGCCGCCAGGCGTGGCGCGCCGGCGATTTCCGACCCCAAGGATGCGCGCCTCGGCGCGTTCCGCCGTGCCCTCGGCAAGGTGCTGAAATCGCTGGCGCTGCAGGTGGTGCGCGACGGCGAGGGCGCCCGCAAGCAGGTCGAGGTCACCGTCACCGGGGCCAAATCGGCCCGCTCGGCCAAGCGCATCGCGCTGTCGATCGCCAATTCGCCGCTGGTCAAGACGGCAGTCGCCGGCGAGGACGCCAATTGGGGCCGTGTCGTAATGGCCGTCGGCAAGGCCGGCGAACCGGCCGACCGCGACCTTCTGTCGATCTGGTTCGGCGACAACCGCCTGGCATTTCAGGGCGAGCGCGACGCCGCCTATTCCGAAGCGGCGACTTCGGCGTATATGAAGCGCGACGAGATCCGCATCCGCGCCGATATCGGCATCGGCCGCGGCAAGGCGACGGTGTGGACCTGCGATCTCACCAAGGAATATGTCGCCATCAATGGCGATTATCGGAGCTGATGACATTGGCTTCCAGACATCCGGCAAGCGTGTTGGCGATCGTGCGCCGCTACGAGGCGGCCGGCTTTCGCGCCTGGCCGGCGGCCGCCGTCCATTATGATGGCACCTGGGTGGTGCGGCTGACGGCTGGCCACCCGGCCAAGCGGCTGAATTCGGTCAATCCGCTCGATCCGGGCGACATTCAGCACATTGCCGAGCGCATCGGCCGCGCCAGCCGTCGCTTCGACGCCTATGGCAGGCCGCTGACCTTTCGCATCTCGCCGCTGTCGGGGCCGGATCTCTCAAAGTACCTCGACAGCGAGGGCTGGAGCACATTCGCGGAGTCGCTGGTCATGCGGCTGCCGCTGGCGGACGCCATGCTCGACGACGCCATGGACCAGATTCCGTTGAAGGACATCAGCCGTTTCATCGGCGCGGCGCTCAAGGTGAGCGGCTCGGATGTGTCGCTGCGGCCCGGCCTGTCGGAGATCATTGGCGCCATCCAGCCGGAGGCCGGGCTGTTTGCGCTGGAGAACGGCAGCGAGCCGCTGGCAACGTTGATCTGCGTGCATGACGGCGACCTTGCCGGGCTGTTCGAGATCGCCACCGACAGATCGGTGCGCAACCAGGGCCATGGCCGCCACCTCATCCGATCGGCGCTGAAATGGGCGCGGCTGCGTGGGGCGCGGGAAGCCTGGCTGCAAGTCGAGGCGGACAACGCACCGGCGCTGGCGCTTTACCGTTCGCTCGGATTCGACGAAGTCTATCGCTATCACTATCGCCGGCCACAAGGCGCATGAGCGGCTCAGACACGGTCGGCAAGCGCCTGCTCCTGGTTGCGGCCTGCGCGCTAGTCGATGCCGACGGGCGCGTGCTTTTGGCGCAGCGGCCCGAAGGCAAGCAACTCGCCGGCCTATGGGAGTTTCCGGGCGGCAAGGTCGAGCCCGGCGAAACGCCGGAACAATGCCTGATCCGCGAACTGTATGAGGAGATCGGCATCGAGACCGATATCCCTTGCCTGGCACCACTCACCTTTGCCAGCCATTCCTACGATGATTTTCACCTGCTGATGCCGCTGTTCGTCTGCCGTCGATTCCGCGGCATTGCCCAGCCAAAGGAACGGCAGGTGCTGAAATGGGTGCGGCCGCGCCAGATGGGCGATTTTCCAATGCCGCCGGCCGATGCCCCGCTCATCCAATTCCTCATCGATCTGCTGTAACGGCCGACCTTGGACATTTCCGCGAAGCGATATCAGCAGCGTTAATGAAAGATTTATCTGGCCGTGAAAAATTGACGCAAAGCGGTTACGCCGATTCCATCGCTGGGGAGCGATTTGCATGAGCTTCGACAAGGACTGGGACTTGCCTTGGCCCGATCGCCTTCCTGGCGCCGTCAATGCCGGCATGGGAATATTGCGCATCACCCTTTTGTTCGGCTCGGCCGCGGTGGCTCTGGCCTTGATCGCGACACCCTACCTCGACAGCCGGACCCGGTCGCAGTTTGCCCGCGACGGCCTTGATACGATGAGCACCGGCTCGATCGGGCAGCACGACAGCTATACGCTGCGCAAGAGCGTGCTGCAGCCGCTGCCCAGTTCGGTCTGCGTCATTCGGGCCGATGGCAGAAGCAGCGGTGACTGCTGACGTCCTCAACAGATATCTGAAAGCGCGTCGCGTTCGACCGGCCTCATGCGACGCGCTTATGTTTCGATGCATGTCGTTATCGCAAAACCGCTGAACACTTTTGCGCGACATGCATTGGAATGCAGCTGTTTCACCGCGCGTTAAGCCTGTCACGTTAACCTTTCTTAACGGGTCGGCGCTAGGTTCCGGCAAGAGGGATGGGCGCCCATGAAAATCTTGCTGCAACGATTTTTAGAAGACGAGAGGGGTGCGACGGCTATCGAATATGGTTTGATCGTGGCCGTGCTGTCGCTTGCCATTGTCACAGGCATCGGCCAGGCTGCCGGTGCGATCGAGTGGCTGTTCAGCGACAACAGCAGCAGGCTTGCCAACGCATTTGCGCAGTGATTCGCTCGGCTGTTGCGCAGGGCTACGCCTAGCTTTTGCGCAGGGATATGCTCAGGGGCCGCCGGGGTTTTCCAGGATCGTCTTCAGCGATATTTTTGCGGAGCCCGGCTTCAGCGGTTTTTGCTGAGAGGCATCGGGCGCCCAGCCTGACATCCAGACCACCGAGAAACTCGCCCTGACGCGGCCATCGGCGTCCGAAAACCGCTCCGCATAGATTTCGGCGGCGCGCGCGAACAGCGCTCGGGTGCCCGGCCGTCTGCTGCGGTCGACAAGCGCGCTGGTCTCGCCCATTGCGCGCAGGTCGGCGACCAGGCCAAAGAGGGAATCGTAGCGCACCGTAATCGTCTCGACGTCGGCAACCGGCAGCGCCAAGCCGGCGCGCTGCAGCAGCACGCCGGCGTCGCGGACATCGGTGAACGGGATCACACGCGGGCTGGCGCCGCCGTAGAGCTCGGTCTCGGCGGCAAGCAGGCTTTCGCGCAGTTCGGAGAGCGTGCCTATGCCGGCGAAGGCGCCGAGGAAAAGCCCGTCCGGCTTTAGCGCCCGGCGGATCTGCACCAGCATGCCGGGAATGTCGTTCATCGCCTGCAGCGACAGCAGCGAGACAGCGAGATCGAGGCTTTCCGGCTCGAATGGCACGGTTTCCAACGGCGCCACCACTCCTGGCCGGCCGTCGAGGAAAGCGGCGTCGGCCTCGACGCGCACGTTTTCCGCTACCTTGCCGCTTTCTGCGAGCACCTCTGCTGCTGCCGGCGTCTGGCAAAACAATGAGGTCGCCTTGCCGAACTTGCGTTCGACGGCGCCGAGCCGGTCGGCAAGATCCTCGGCGGCCCGCCGCATGAGGAAATCCGCCCCGGCGATAGGGCGGGCCAGTGCCCGACGCTTGTGCGCCAGCCAGAGCGAGGTGTCGATTACAAGCTGCAATGGGCAGGTCCTTGAGCTTCGCTCTCTGATATAGTGATGCGGAGGACCAACCACGTGGCCGATCCCATGCCGGAGATCAAGCGTATTGCGATCAAGAGCATTGCCCGCAAGGCATTGAGCTGGCCGGCGCGCCTGTTGTTCCCGCCGGTCTGCGCCGGCTGCCGCCGCCATGTCTCGCAACCCGGCGTGTTGTGCGGCGCCTGCTGGCCGAAACTCAGGCTGCTGGAACGGCCATGGTGCCCGGTGATGGGCACGCCGTTCACCCACAATATGGGTGAGGGGTTCCTGTCGGCGGAGGCGATAGCCGACCCGCCGCCATTCGAGCGCGCGCGCGCGGCGGTTGCCTATTCCGGCGTTGCCCGCCAGATGGTGCAAGGGCTGAAATACCAGGACCGCACCGATCTGGCGCCGTGGATGGCGCGCTGGATGCTTCGCGCCGGTGCCGAGCTCATCGCCGAGGCCGACGTGGTCGTGCCGGTGCCGCTGCACTGGCGGCGCTTCTTCAGGCGGCAGTTCAACCAGTTGGCGGAACTGGCGCGGGCGGTGGCGCAGCTCGGCGATCGGCCCTTCGCGCCATCAGCCATCAAGCGCGTCAAACTCACGCGCCAGCAGGTCGGGCTGGAGCGGCGGGAACGCGAGGAAAATGTGCGCGCCGCATTCACAGTGCCTGATGAAGCGGAAATCGAAATCGCCGGCCGCCGGGTGCTGTTGATCGACGATGTCTACACCACCGGCGCCACGGTCCGTGCGGCCGCCAGGGCGTTAAAGAAGGGCGGTGCCGGCGCAATCGACGTACTGACCTTCGCGCGCGTGCTGCCGGGGGACTTTCGGGCCGACGAATCGGCGCCTATATAGCCTATATGACAGCGGAACGAGGCAGGGTTGCTGACCGATGGTCGATGTGACGATCTACACGCGGATGATGTGCGGCTATTGCACTGCGGCCAAGCGGCTGCTCGACAGGAAGGGTGTCGCCTACACCGAGCACGACGCCTCCTTCTCGCCGGAGCTGCGCCAGGAGATGATTTCCCGGGCTCACGGCCGTTCCACCTTTCCGCAGATATTCATCGGCGACACGCATGTCGGCGGCTCCGACGATCTCCACGAATTGGAGGCGGAAGGACGGCTGGACAGATTGCTCGCCAACGGCTCGGCCAGGTAAGGACATGACGATGAGTGGTTTCAAGGCGGCGGCGATCCAGATGCGATCGGGAACCAGCCCGGAGCGCAATGCGGTCGATCTGGAACGGCTGGTGCGCGAGGCGGCAGGCCTGGGCGCGAGCTACATCCAGACCCCGGAAATGACCGGCGCGCTGATCCGCGACAGCCAAGCCCGGGCTGCTTCGTTCACCTCCGAAGACAAAGACATCATCGTCTCGACGTCGCGGAAGCTGGCCAACGAACTCGGCATCTTCCTGCATATCGGCTCGACCGCCATTCTGCGCGCCGACGGCAAGCTCGCCAACCGCGCACTTCTGTTCGGGCCTGACGGCGCCACGATTGCCACCTATGACAAGATCCACATGTTCGACGTCGATCTCGACAATGGCGAGAGCTGGCGCGAATCCGCCGCTTATGAGCCGGGCACGCAGGCTGTCGTCACCGAAATCGATGGCGCGAAGCTGGGCTTTGCCGTCTGCTACGATCTGCGCTTCCCGCAGCTGTTCCGCGCCGAGGCGCTGGCCGGCGCCGATCTGCTTGCGGTGCCCGCCGCCTTCACCCGCCAGACCGGCGAAGCGCATTGGCATGTGCTGCTCAGGGCGCGCGCCATCGAGAACGGCGCCTATGTCGTCGCCGCCGCGCAAGGCGGAGTGCACGAAGACGGCCGCGAAACCTATGGCCATTCGCTGATCGTCGATCCCTGGGGCCGCATCATCGCCGAAGCAGCGCATGACGAGCCGGCGGTGATCGTCGCCGAAATCGACCCGGCGCAGTCGGTCGCAGCGCGCAAGAAGATACCGAACCTCAAGAACGCACGCGATTTTGCCGTCAACGCCGGTCCGGTGGACGCGCTGCCGCTCAGGGGTGCCGCCTCTTGATCCGCTTTTCCCTGACCTGCGAGCACGAGCACGAATTCGAAGCCTGGTTTCGCAGCAACGACGATTTCGACACCCAGAAGAAGCGCGGTTTCGTCGATTGCCCGGCCTGCGGCTCGCGTAAGGTCGACAAGGCGCTGATGGCGCCCGCGGTCTCGACCGGGCGCAACCAGGAAAAGATCGCGCTCGCCATGGGCGAGGCCCAGAAGCAGGCGCTGGCGCAATTGAAGGCCATGGCCGAGAAGGTGCGCGAGAACGCCGATTATGTCGGCGACAAGTTTGCCGAGGAAGCGCGCAAAATCCATTTCGGCGAGAGCGATCCGCGCGGCATCTATGGCGAGGCGACGCTGGAGGAGGCCAAGAGCCTCGCCGACGACGGCGTCGAGTTCTTGCCTATTCCCAGCTTCCCGGACGACCGCAACTGATCCGTCAACTTGCCCGGGACATAACGAGGCATCTCCGCCAGGCCGCGCCATGACCGTGAAGGTCGGCGCCGTCGCCAGCGACAGCCGACCGCCGGCGTCGAGGGCGGCGGTGCTGCCGCCCCCTGCACAGGCGTCTGCAGTTTCATGCCGAGCAGCAAGGATGGGCTTCTCGGGTAGTCGTTTCGCTGCTTCTTTCGTGCCCACTGCTTGACGGGCTTGCTTCACTTGACGGGCTTGCTTCCGCATAGGCTGCAAACTGGCGTTCAAGCGCCTTGACCGCACTGCTGCGCCAACCCTCCGCCACGGATTCCGACATGGGATCGGGGAAGATTTCCTCCTCGCCGTTCTCCACGCCGTCCAGGATCGCTCGCGCAACAGACTCCGGAGAGGCCTTCGGGATGTCCAGGCCCCGTGTCATGTCCGTGTCCACGGGGCCGGGAAGGACCCTGTGGACGCTGACACCCCGTCCGGCCAAGAGGGTGCGCAACGACTGTGACAGTGAGAACGAGGCCGCCTTCGAGATCGAGTAAGCCGGACTGAACGGCACGGCAGCAATAGAGGCCAGCGACAGAATGTTGACGATGGCTCCCCGCGACCGGGCCAGCAACGGCAGCAGAGCCTGGGTCACGTCATACGCGCCGAAGAGGTTTACGGCGAGCTGTTGTTCGAGCACGCGACGGTCGCTGAGGTCGTCGAAGGGCGATACGCCGGCGTTGTTGATGAGGATATCGAGAGCATCGATTTTCTCGACGGCCTCCCGGATCTGCGCGGCGTTCGTTACATCCATGGTCAGGGACGTTACACGCCGGTCGGGGTGAGCCATGGCTTGGCGGGTTGCGGCATAGACGCGCTTTACGCCTCTGCTGAGGGCTTCCTCGACCAGTGCCCGACCGATGCCCCGATTGGCTCCAGTCACCAGGATAGTTGTGCGTTCGATCTTCATTGCGTCTCTCCTAGTGCTTATCGCTGTGTTCGAGCTCAGTGCATAATCGCGCCGCAACTCAGGCGCGCCGCAACTCAGGTTGGCTACAGTCGCCATTCTCGATACGACTGGTTGGTGAGATGGACTTAGCGCCGGATGTCGAAGCCATGGGAGTGACAAGTGTGACGGGATTCCGATGGACTCGCTGATCACGGCCGCGGCGCATGCGCTCGCGGCGGGCGATCCGCTCGGCGCCTTGAAACGGGTTGCGCTGCGCGACGATGCGCCGGCACTTGCGTTGCGCGGTATCGCGATGGCGCAGCTTGGCGACCTGGTTCGGGCGAAGGTTCTTCTCAAAAGGGCGGCGCAAGCATTCAGCCCGAGGGAGGCCGTGGCCCGCGCGCGGTGTATCGTCGCCGAGGCCGAGATCGCGCTCGTCTCGCGCGACCTCGCCTGGCCGGCCAAGGCACTCGACACCGCGCGGGCGACGCTTGAAAAGCATGGCGATCGCGTCAACGCCGCGCATGCGCGCAACCTCGAAGTTCGGCGCCTGCTGCTGATTGGTCATCTCGACGAAGCCGAGCGCAGCCTGGACGGCTTCGATCCCTCGCCGCTGCCGCCGGCATCGCGGGCCGCCCACGAGCTGGCTGTCGCCGGCATCGCCATCCGCCGCTTGCGGACCGGTCCTGCGCGCGCCGCACTCGCCCTGGC
>NZ_JAMYMF010000068.1:0-15042 GCF_040318415.1 Mesorhizobium sp. M1163
CCATCAGCCATCGCATCAAGAAATGCGCCTGGAACGACGACTATCTCATCAATGCCATCACTCATATGCGATAGCCCTGCCCTTGAGGGGGAGATGTCCGGCAGGACAGAGAGGGGTGCTGTCCCGCCGGCATGCCGAATTGAGCGCTTCTACTCACGCAAATAGCTCGCCAGCGCCACCGCATTGTTATGCGCCTCGTCATGCGCGCCGTAGAGCAGCGTCACCCGGCCTCTGCCCAGCAGAGCGCGCAGCTGGCCGACCGCCTCGCCGTTCCGGTCGAGCTCATCGCGGTATCGCCGCTGGAACTCCGCCCAGCGCGCCGGCTCATGGCCGAACCATTTGCGCAACGCATTGGTTGGCGCGATGTCCTTCAGCCAGACCGTCAGCGCCGCGTCCTCTTTGCGGACGCCGCGAGGCCATACGCGGTCGACGAGCACCCGCTGCCCGTCATCGGGCGCCGGCGGCTCATAGATGCGCTTGACCGCGAGCTCCATTGCCAACTCCGCATGGGCCAGCAGGCGACGCTGCTTGCTGGCTTTCGCTTAGAGATCCCGGGCCTAAACCCACTCGCCTTTGCGCATCACCGGCACGCGGCTGCCGTCCTTATGGACGCCGTCTATGTCGATCTTGTCCGAGCCGATCATCCAGTCGATGTGGATGAAACTCTTGTTGCCGCCGCGCGCCGCGATCGCGTCCTGGCTGAGCGAGGCGCCATCGACGAAGCACTTCGAGTAGCACTGGCCGAGCGCGATGTGGCAGGCGGCGTTCTCGTCGAACAGCGTGTTGAAAAACAAGAGCCCGCTCTTGGCGATCGGCGAGGAATGCGGCACCAGCGCCACCTCGCCGAGACGGCGCGAGCCCTCGTCGGTATCCAGCACCTTTTGCAGCACATCCTCGCCCTTCGTGGCCTTGGCCTCGACGATGCGGCCCGCCTCGAAACGCACCGCAATGCCGTCGATCAGGGTACCCTGATAGGACAGCGGCTTGGTGCTGGTGACATGGCCTTCGACGCGCCTTGCATGCGGCGTGGTGAAAACCTCTTCGGTCGGGATGTTGGGGTTGCAGGTGATGCCGTTCTTGGCGGTCGAGGCGCCGCCCATCCACTCGTGGCCATCGGCCAGCCCGACGGTCAGGTCAGTGCCGGGGCCGGTGAAATGCAGCGCGTGGAAATTGTGGCCGTTCAGCCATTCGGTGCGGCTCTTCAGCGCCGCATTGTGCGCCGTCCAGTTGCCGATCGGGTCTTCGACGTCCACCCGCGAGGCGGCAAAGATGGCGTCGGCGAGCTTGGCCACGGCGACGTCTTCGGCGTCGTCCGGAAACACTTGTTTGGCCCAGGCCTGATCGGGATAAGCCACGATGTTCCAGTTGATGTCGAAGCCGGTGATCTTCTCCAGCGCCGGCTGGTAAGCCATCGAATTCGCCTTGTTGGCACGCGCGACCTTTGCCGGGTCCTGAGAAGAAAGCAGCGACGGATCCTCGCCGCGCACGGCAAGCCTCGCCGCATTGTTGGCGAAGGCTTTTGCCATGCCTTCATAGAGCCAGCCGGCAGCGCGGTCGAAACCAGCGTCGGCGCCGTGGCGGAAGCGCGCCAGCGTGATCTCGTCATCGTTGAAGATCGGCGTCACCAGGCCCGCACCTGCCTTGTAGGCGTGCTCGACGATCCGCCGCGTCAAAGGCAGCGCTGCAATAGACGAGGTCAGCACCAGATCCTGCCCCGGTTGCAATTGCAGCCCGACCTTAACGGCGACCTCCGCCAGCCTGTCGAGCTTCACCGGGTCGATGGTTGCGGAAACGCCGCGCGAATGTGTGGTCATGATCCTGCCTGCCGTGATTGGGGACTGTTTCTTACATAGACCGGCGCTGCCGACCTTTCCACCGTGATGTGCCGGCAGGCCTAGCTGGCGCTCTCGATCGACCTGAACTGCGCCATCGTCGCCTCGATCTCTTGGCGCACCCAGATCTTGAAATCCCTGACCTTGCGGCTTTCGCTCTTGCTGGCCGAAGTCACCAGCCAATAGCCGAGGCCGCTCTGCGCGCGTACGCCGAACGGCGCGACGAGCCGGCCGTCGGCCAGTGCGTCGGCGGCCAGCAACTGCCAGCCGAGCATGACGCCGTGACCGGCAATCGCCGATTCCAGGCACAGCATCGGATCGGTGAAGCGCGCGCCCTTCATGAAGGTGACCGGCTCCACCCCCGCCGCTTCGAACCAGCTCTCCCAGCTGATCATCGATCTTTCGTCGGTGATCGCACAGGTCAAAGCAAGGTCCTCGATCGATTTCAGCTTGCTGGCGATCACCGGTGCACAGACCGGAAACACCTCCTGCGCCAGCAGCAATTCTGCCCGCCCGCCCGGCCATTTGCCGTCGCCGAGCCGGATGGCGACGTCGATGTCCGAGCGATCGAGATCGGCAAGCCGCACCGAGGCATCGATGCGCAGGAGCACGTTCGGATGGCGGGCGAAATGCCGCGACAGCCGCGGCAGCAGCCATTTCGAGGCGAAAGCCGGCGCCACCGAAACCACCAGCGTGCACTCCGAGCTTTCATCGGCAAGCGCTACCGCCTGTGCGAGCTCGCGGAAGCCTGCGCTGAGCCGCGCGGTAAAGACGGTGCCGAATTCCGTCGCCACCAGGCCAGCTGGCGTTCGTTCGAACAGCGCCCGGCCGAGCTGCTTTTCTGTCCGGTTGATCTGCTGGCTGACGGCGCTGACCGAGACGTTGAGCTCGCCGGCCGCCGCCGCGAGCGAGCCCAGGCGGGCGACGGCTTCGACGGCGCGCAAGCCGTTGAGATGGACACGGTTCAGCATAGCCATACAGTTTTTCTAAACTCGTACGGCTGAAATCTCAATTGCCAGGCGCTGCCGAATGCCGGATTTTAGGTGGGTTACTCAGAGTGAGGAGGCAAATCCGATGAAGATTTTATCATGGCTCGGCGCCTTTTCCCCAATCGGAATGCAGCCACACCGGCATGACAGCGAGGCCACCAACTGGGTGACCGATCCGCTGTCGCATCCGGTGCTCGACACCATGTCGGAGCGCGAACTCGCCGACATGCCGTTCAGGCTGACTGCGGGTCGTACTCACTTCGAGACGGCCCCGCCAAGGACCTGCTGCGGCTAAACAAGGACTTGCTGGCACTTCAGGCGAGCCAGCCGCCGACGCGGCCGCGAACACTTCTGGCCCAACAAAAGGCGGATTGTCTCACTGGCAGGCGCACCTATGGTGCACCGCGATGAACATCGCTTCGCCCTTGCGCCTGGCAATCGCCGGCATGATCGCTCTGGCCGTCGCCATGGGCATCGGCCGCTTCGTCTATACGCCGATCCTGCCCGGAATGATGGAAGAGCTCGGCCTGTCGCCGGCCGATGCCGGCTGGATCGCATCGGCCAATTATCTCGGCTACCTCGTCGGCGCGCTTGCCGCCACCGGCGGCTGGGCGCAAGGCCGCGAGCGCCAGCTGATGCTGGCCGGCCTTGCCGCCACTGCGATCCTCGCCGGGCTGATGGGCCTGACCGGCACCATGCCCGCCTTTCTCCTCATCCGGCTTCTTGCTGGCCTCGCCAGCGCCTTCGTGCTGGTCTTCATGACCAGCATCGTTTTCGGTCATCTCGCCGCGGCCGGGCGAAGCGACCTGCAGGCGCTGTATTTCGGCGGCGTCGGCGTCGGCATCGCGGCGTCCTCGGCGCTGTTGGCAATCCTCGTCACCGAACATGCCGGCTGGGCGGCGGGCTGGCTGTGGTCGGCGGTGATTTCGGCCGGCGGCTTTGCCGGCGTCGCCCTGCTGGCCGGCGGCACCTCGGCCGCGAACAGCACTACCGGGAGCGAGCCGGCACTGCCGAAAAACCGATCGCTGGTGAAGATCATCGTCGCGTACGGCCTGTTCGGCTTCGGCTACATCGTCACGGCAACGTTCTTGGTCGCCATCGTCCGCCAGGGCGGCGGCGGCCGCGTCTTCGAGGCTGTGGTCTGGATGGTCACCGGACTTGCCGGTTTTCCCTCGGTCTGGCTGTGGCAGAAGCTCGCGGCTAAAATCGGGCTCTATGCCACCTACGCCCTTGGGTGCCTGGTCGAGGTGGTCGGCGTCAGCGCCAGTGTCATCATGGGCGGGCACACAGGGCCGCTGCTCGGCGGCCTTCTTGTCGGCGGCACCTTCATCGCCATCACCGCGCTTGGCCTGCAGACCGGCAGGCAGCTTGCTCCGCAAGCGCCACGCCGGATGCTGGCGGTGATGACGGCCGCCTTCGGCCTCGGCCAGATCATCGGCCCGATTGTCGCCGGGCTGCTCGCGCAGGCCTCGGGTAATTTTTTCCTCGCCTCGATCATGGCCGCCGCCGTCCTGCTCGCTTCCGGTGCGATCGCCTGGTCGGCTGCGCCAAAATCGCCATGATTATGGTCTTGCTCGGCGCCGGGCGTCGGGCACGGGCATTTTCTTTCCCACTAATGTGTGACTTTATGCCCGCTGAACAACGCCGCTGATTTGCGCATCGAGCGAGGATTTCCCCACAGTGTTTGTATCCTTCTTCCCGCAGCCGAAGCTGTTCTTCAGTTCGCTGGCCGTCTGGAGCCTTGCCGCTATCCTGTTCTGGTTTTTCGGTGGCGGACAGCTGGGCGCTGTGTTCGGCTTGCCGCCGGCTGCGGCTGATGCACCGCCCATTATCGGTATCGCCGTACTCTGGTCGAAGCCGTTTCTGTGGTTCTATCTCTATTTCGCTTTTTGCGTCGCCGTCTTCTATGCATTCTGGAGCTGGTATGCACCGCATCCGTGGCAAAACTGGTCGATATTGATCAGCGCGGTCATCCTGTTCCTCATCTACTTCAATGTGCAGGTCAGTGTCGCGGTCAACGCCTGGTATGGGCCTTTCTTCGACTATATCCAGGGATTGATGTCGGGGACTATTAAATCCACCGACGCAGAGTTTTATGCCGGATTGGCCAGCTTTTCATGGCTCGCGCTGATAGGAATGAATGTGCAGGTCGTCAATGCCTTCATCGTAAGTCACTGGATATTCCGCTGGCGCACCGCGATGAACAATTACTTTGTAGAGAACTGGAGCAGGCTCCGCCACATCGAGGGCGCCTCACAACGCATTCAGGAGGATACGATGCGGTTCTCGCAGATCATGGAAGATCTGGGTTCCAGCTTTGTCCAGTCGATCATGACCTTGATCGCATTCCTGCCGGTGATGATCCAGTTGCAGAGCCATATCAGCGAACTGCCAATCGTCGGTGCGATTCCGCAGCCACTGGTCGTTGCCGCGCTTGCCTGGTGCCTGTTCGGAACGATTTCGGTTATGGTTGCGGGTTTGAAGCTGCCTGGGCTGCAATTTCGCAACCAACGTGTCGAGGCTGCTTATCGCAAGGAACTCGTCTACGGCGAGGATCATGCGGACAGGGCTCAGCCTGCAACCACTGCCGAGCTGTTTTCCAAGGTCCGTCACAACTATTTCCGGCTGTACTTTCATTATATTTATTTCAATGTGGTGCGTTACACCTACCTGCAGGCCGACAATATCTTCGCCATGCTGATCCTTGGGCCATCCTTCGTGGCTCACAGGATAACTTTCGGACCCTTCCAGCAGATTTCCAATGCGTTCGGCCGAGTAACAGGATCGCTCCAGTTCCTGCTCACATCCTGGTCGACCATCGTTGAATTGCAGTCGGTGCACAAACGCCTACGCGCCTTCGAGGCGACGCTGGAAGGGGAACCGCTGCCTGAAATCGACCAGCGCTATCTGGAACGTGAGCAAGCCGGCTTGCGCCCTGAGGATCAACCGGTAAGCTGATGATGGCGGGCGGCGGTCACTTGGGCTCAGCCGCCCACCGCCGCCTGCCTTTCGCCACGCCGTGAAACATAATCGCGAAAACTAATGCACCCGACGTCCGCTTTGACGCAGACTTCGCCGGCAAAGCGTTCCAGCGCGTTCCAGTAGGCGCCGTCGTTCATCAGCGTGAAGTGGAAGCCGAGCTCAAGCGGAATGCGCTTGCCCTGGTATTGCGCATCGAAGGCGGCGCGGAACGCGGCATAGGTCCGATCGGCGAACTCTTCTGCCATGCTCGGCCGCTCGAAGCCGCCGGAATGCCTGACATAGAGATTGTAATCCATGGCGATCACACGCCTTGAGCTCGGCCCTTCCGGGATCTGCGGCAGCGAAAAGCGCGTGATGCCGTTGACGGTCGGCGGCTCGACCGGTCCACGCGAGACGCCGCTTGCGTCGAGCAGGAAACCGGCCGCGGGCAGCGCCTCGTAAAGCGCCTTGTTTGCCGACAGGTAGGGCGCGCGAAACCCGACCACCGACTGGCGGGCGAAATCGCGCCAGCCCTTCGGTTCAGGAGCAATGCCGTTGATCGAATAGGCGTTTTCGAGAATATGCTTGAACGAGCCGAACTCGCTCAGCCAGTCGGCCTTGCTCCAGTCCTTGCCGTCGAAATGGCCGCAGCCATGGCTGCCGATATCGTGGCCTTCCGAGGCGGCAAGGTTGATCTGCTCGAGCCGGGCCGCGACTTCCTGTTTGGAGGCGGCAAAGCCGATGTTCGATTTGCCTTCTGTCTTGCCTGGCGCGGTATATTCCTTGCGTGTCTCGGGCGAGAGCAGGAACACGCAGGAGACAAAATAGGTGAAATGCGCGCCTGTGCGCCGGGCCAGCGCCCGGCTGCGCTGCCACTGCGAAATGTCCCGGGCGCTGTCGAACGAGATGATGACGATCTGCTTCGGTTTTGCCGGCGCCGCCGGCGGGTCGGCAAAAGCCGCGCTGGCAGCAAATGCGGCAATGGAAAACGCAACAGCGCGATACAAACGGGGCAAAGGCATCTGACCGGATCAAGGAATGTAGAAGCACCGCCTACCGGTGAAATGTGGCACGGGTACGATCGACCTTTGCGGTCGCCGTTCAAGGTAGCTGCCTCGTGAATAGGCGATTTTCCTGCCGAACCCCTTCCATGCCGGCAAAATTTCGCTAAAACGCGGGCTCATCAACCGCCCCGGCCGGGGCATGAATGGTTTTGATCCATGTCGGACGACAGTTTTATCCGCGAAGTCAACGAAGAGATTCGTCGCGATCAGGCGCATGCGCTGTGGGACCGTTTTGGTCCCGCCTTGCTTGTGCTGGCTGTGCTGGTGGTGCTCGGCACCGCTGCCGTCGTCGGCTACCGCTATTGGGACGAGACCCGCGCCAACCGCTCGGGGGATACCTTCTCGCAGGCGCTCAAGCTCGCCAATGAGGGCAAGAACGACGAGGCGCTTGCCGCGCTGGAGGGGCTGGAGAAGGACGGCTACGGCGCCTATCCGCTGCTCGCCCGCATGCGTGCGGCAACCGTCAAGGCGGACAAGGGCGACGTCGATGCCGCCGTCAAGGATTTCGACGAGGTCGCCGCCGACACCAAGATCCCCTCCGGCATTCGCGACATGGCGCGGCTCAGGGCCGCGCTGCTTCTGGTCGACCACGGCTCTTTCGCCGATGTCTCCAGCCGCGTCGAGGCGCTCACCGCCGACACCAACACGCTGCGCCATACGGCGCGCGAGGCGCTTGGCCTTGCCGCCTGGAAGGAAGGCAAGGCGGCGGATGCACTGAAGCTGTTCGACCAGATCGCCGCGGATGATGGCGCCCCGCGCAACACGCGCGAGCGGGCGACATTGATGTCCGAGCTGATCCGCGGCTCGGGCGGCGTGTCGTGATAGTCCATGACTTTCAAAGTCGCCATCATCGGCCGGCCTAACGTCGGCAAATCGACCCTTTTCAACCGGCTGGTGGGAAGGAAGCTGGCGCTTGTCGACGATACGCCGGGCGTCACCCGCGATCGACGCGTCCATGCCGCAAAACTCTACGATCTGCATTTCGACGTCATCGATACCGCCGGCTTCGAGGATGCGGCCGCCTCGACGCTGCCCGGCCGCATGCGCGCGCAGACCGAGATCGCCATCCGCGAAGCCGACCTGATCTTTTTCACGATCGATGCCAAGTCCGGGCTGATGCCCGACGACAAGACGTTCGCCGAGATCGTGCGCAAGTCCGGCAAGCCGGTTGTCGTCGTTGCCAACAAGGCTGAGGCACGCGGCGCCCAGGGCGGCATGCTGGAGGCCTGGGAGCTCGGCCTTGGCGAACCGATCCCGGTCTCGGCCGAACACGGCCAGGGCCTGCCCGATTTGCGCGACGCCGTGATCGCAGCACTTGGCGAGGCGCGCGCCTTCGGCGAGGACGAAGAGGCCGGCGAGGATGAGGTCGCCGCCAGCGAGGTGCTGATCGGCGAGGACATCACCGACCCGGACGCCGAGCCGAGCTATGACGACACCAAGCCGATGCGCATCGCCGTCGTCGGCCGCCCCAACGCCGGCAAGTCGACGCTGATCAACGCACTAATCGGCGAGGAGCGGCTGTTGACCGGCCCTGAGGCGGGCATCACTCGCGATTCCATCTCGGTCGACTGGGACTGGCATGGCCGCCGCTTAAAACTGTTCGACACCGCCGGCATGCGCCGCAAGGCCAGGATCCACGAAAAGCTCGAAGTGATGTCGGTGCAGGACGGCTTGCGCGCCATCCGCTTTGCCGAAATCGTCATCATCGTGCTCGACGCCACCATTCCCTTCGAGAAGCAGGATCTGCAGATCGCCGACCTGATCATCCGCGAGGGCCGTGCCCCGGTGATCGCCTTCAACAAATGGGACCTTGTCGACCATCCCCAGGAGTTGCTGGCCGAGCTGCGCGAAAAAACCGAGCGGCTGCTGCCGCAGGCGCGCGGCATGCAGGCGGTGCCGGTGTCGGCCGAGACCGGGCGCGGGCTCGACAAGCTGATGGATGCCGTCATCAGGACGCACAAGGTCTGGAACAGCCGTGTCTCGACCGGCAAGCTCAACCGCTGGCTGGAAGGCATCCTGGCGCATCATCCGCCGCCCGCTGTCGCCGGGCGTCGGCTGAAGATCAAATATGTCACGCAGGCCAAGACGCGGCCGCCGGGCTTCGTCGTCTCCTGCTCACGGCCGGATGCGATGCCGCAATCCTACGTCCGCTATCTCTCGAACAGCCTGCGCGAGGCTTTCGACATGCCCGGCGTGCCGATCCGCATCGCCTTGCGCACCTCGGACAATCCTTTCGCCGGCAAGGCAAAGAAGCGCCGCTAGATCATCATTGGCGGAACCTTGCGAGACGTCGGCGGGACAGCGCCCCCCTCTGCCCTGCCGGGCATCTCCCCCACTTGGGAGGAGATTGGCCGTCCTCTCCGCTTTCGCCAATCTCCAACATTGAAAGAGGGGCGGGACGGCGAAGCTGCCAATCTCCCCCCTCGTGGGGGAGATGTCCGGCAGGACAGAGGGGGGCGCGAAGGATCGCCAGCATTACTGGATTCTTCAACTGACGAAGTCATGGTTGCCTACAGCCAATCGCAAATGTTGATGGTCTGAGAACCCTGTTGGCAAACAATAAGATGGAGCGCCCTGCGGCCCTTTCGGCTCGTCGGCGTTAAGCTACGCTCCTTAGCTTTTCATAGGCCGGCGCATTTTTCGGCAACGCTTCCAACGCTGCCTGCAGCAGGATGTCGCCAAGCCGCGCTGCCACGGGGTCGGGCTCGGCCTCCTTGCGATGCAGGAATAGCGCCATCTTGGGCAAGGCGGGCACCCCGGCGATCTCCGGCGTCATCGCCCTGACGGTGGCCGGCGTGAGTGGGGGCAGCCTCTGCACCTAATGGGCGGTGTAAGCTCCGTCCACCAGATGGTAGCTCCCAGTGATAAAGCTGGCCTGGTCGGACAAGAGGAAGCATACAAGAGCCGCTACCTCTTCCGGTTTCCCGCGCCTGCCCATCGGCTGAAGACCTGCCATGCGCCGGCTGGCTAATGCCTCCATTTGCTCCGATAAAAGAGGCGTTTCGATCCAGCCGGGGCCGACGACATTGATCCGGATGCCCATCCTCGCATATTCAATCGCCGCAACCTTGGTTAATCCAACGACCCCGTGTTTCGCTGCCGTGTATGCGGACGCAGTTGGCAAGCCGACGGAACCGAGAACGGAGGACATGTTCACGATGGCGCCTCCGCCCCGATCCAGCATCGCGGCGATTTCGTACTTCATGCTGTAGAAAACGCCATTTAGATTGACGTTTATCAGTTTGTGCCAGTTGTCGAGCGGATAGTCTGCCGTTGCTTTTCGAATGCCGTCGGTACCTGCATTGTTTACCGCCATATCCAGTCCGCCGCATTTCTGGACAGTGAACTCGATCAGCTTTTCCACGGCTGCCGCATCCGTGACATCTACCGCAAAGTCGTAGGCCCTGCCGCCTTGCGAGCTTATTTCGGCGGCTCTGCAGTGCGCTGCCTCGGCATCAAGGTCGGCGATAACAATCTCGGCTCCTTCTTGCGCGAGTTGCCGTGAAACAGCCGCACCTATTCCGGATCCTGCGCCGGTCACAATCGCGACTTTACCATGGAAGTCAGGCTTCATCGTCTCTGTCCTATGCCAATTTTGACATAACCGAACAGAGGCAGACGGTTATCGCAAGAAGTTTCGCTCCAATTCGCTTGTCAATCCTGTGAATTCATTTTGCCACCACAAAGCGAGACTTGGCCCGCAGGCCTTGGAATGGTAGAGACGAAGGCGGCGGTAGATGACCAGTTTCCTAGCAGGTAGAAATGGAAGAACACCACATTGCGCGCCGGGGGCTCGTGCTGGGTAGTCTGGCTCTGATGGTCTCCGGATGTACGTCGACGTTACAACAGGTGGCGGAGCCGATTTCATCCGCGTTCGGACCAAGGCGTGGCCTGAATCCTCGTTACCGACGGCAGCATGTGCGGTACGACGGAAACGAGCCGGCCGGAACGATCGTCGTCGATACTTCGCAACGTTTTCTCTATGCCGTCGAGACGGACGGGTGGGCGACGCGCTACGGCGTCGGCGTCGGCGAGCAGGGACTTTCGTTCAAGGGTACAGCGACCGTCGGCCGCAAGGCGGACTGGCCGTCGTGGACACCCACCGCCAGCATGATGAAGCGCAAGCCGCGCCTGGTGAAGTATGCAGGGGGGGTCCCTGGCGGACCAAACAACCCGCTTGGTGCGCGTGCCCTTTATCTCTATCGCGACGGGCGCGACACCCACTTCCGGATACATGGTACAAACGAGCCGTGGACGATAGGCACAGCGGTATCGAACGGGTGCATCCGTATGATCGATGACGACGTCATTGACCTCTACGACCGTACTCCTTTGGGCACGACGGTGGTGGTTGTTTGATGGTGGGCAGGCCTGATCTCCGTTGGATGGTGAACCTGCCAGCACGTCACCGCAAAGGTGCCGCCTGGAACCGGGTGCCAACTGTGTCATTTCTGCACTAGGCGTTGATGTAGATCGCGGGTAGCTTGGCGGGGCTGCATATTGTTTTTATTTGTGGCGATTCCATAGGCTGTTCCGCCCTCGGGGAAAGGATTGCTTGATGAACAGGATGTTGATTGTAATGGTTGCCACCCTCGCCGTTGCCAGCCTGAGCGGCTGCGCGAATGGCATGATCGGCAAAGGAAAGGGGAAGGCTCCTCCGCCGGAACCCGCTGCCGTAGAGGAGCCCGTGATTAAATAAGGACCGGCTTTCGGTTATTCGGGAAGGGCCGCCAGGCCCTTCCCAATCGATATGCAGGGGCCGGCCGGATTCGTAGCCTACGTGCGTTAGCGGGCATAGGTTGGCGCTAGGCCTGCGGTCCTCGGAGTTCTGGATAGATGACGCTAGTAAGTGGCCGTTCAACAATTGTGGCCCTGCTCGCACTTGTCGCAGCGTCATGTCAGTCGCAGGACAGCAAGCCCCAGCCGACTTTTGTGTCCAATGATAAGGCACTGAGAACCGCGGCGATGCCGGCGCGCGCGGCGGCGTCAACTCAAGCCCAGCGGTATTTCATCGAGTTCCGCTCCCGGTACGCCCTTACCTACGGCCATTCCTACGTGATTTTTGGACGATTGAACCAGGCCGGGCGGATGGTCAACCCCGAAGTGGCGGGCCTCGCTCCGAAGTCCGGTGATCCCAATGTCTATGTTCTCGGCCATTTGGCGCCCGTGCCAGCCTCGACCGGGTGGACGGACGGCGACCTGGAAGATGCTTATCGGTCGGCAAGCTGGCGTGTATTACTTACCGAAGCCGAATATAGGAAAGTCGTCGCGAGCATACGAAGGCTGCAGGTCAGTTCTCCGCTTTGGCACGCGTCGCTCTACAACTGCAACGCATTCGTAGCGGACATCGCTAGATCCATGGGGTATAAGACCCCCAGTATCTGGCTCCGGCCGCAACAATTCATAACCAAGCTTCGGGAGATGAACGCGGGTTGAAATGCGATTGGCAAAACCCGCTTTCGCGCCCATTCGCCCGGTTAAGTGCGAAGGGAACGCGCTCTGAATGTCTACGGTCGACAACTCGGACGGTGACATCGTTGCGACGGCTTATCATCGTCCCAGATCGAGAAAAGGCTCCGGTGACGTGACGTGACCATTGCTGTAGCCTCAGTTGGCGAGATCATATGGGTGATCGGCATCGCTGCTTGGTACGTGATCCGGTATCCGTTCGAGCGCCGGGCAAGGCGCGTGCGAATTGTAGCTGGCGGCAGCTCAAGTTCCGACACCGTCGGGCTTGTATCGGCTCTCCTTGGCCTGGCGATCCTGCCTGGCTTCTATGTCGCTACCGGTATCCCCGGAGCGGCTGATCATCCGGCCAGCGTGTGGTCGGTGGCGCTCGGAACCATCATCTTCTGCTCAGCGCTGTGGATTTTTCGCTTATCCCACAAGGAACTTGGCCGTAACTGGTCGATTACGCTCGAGATTCGCGAACGGCATGAACTGGTCAGCGCCGGGCCATACGCCTTGGTCCGTCACCCTATGTACACCTCTTTCCTGCTTATGGGGCTCGGCCAGCTCTTTCTGCTGCCGAACTGGGTTGCGGGCATATCGGGTTTGATTGGTTTCGCAGTCCTTTTCCTGCTGAGAGTGGATAAGGAAGAGCGTATGATGCTGGAGAATTTAGGCTCGCAATACCGTGTCTATATGGAAAGGACCAAGCGGATATTCCCTTATCTTTATTAGAGGTCGTTTTATGCGAGGCCGAGCCCTCAAGCTTTCCGCGCCCCGGCGCCTTGTTGGCGATCTGATGAGGTTTTCGATCGGCGTGCCACGGGTCGCGGTGCAGCGTCAGATGAATCTCGGCCCACTCGTAAGGGCTAGAATGGCGCAGCAGACCAGGCCCTCGTGGACCGCTATCTTCCTGAAAGGGTATGCGCTTCTTGCCCTAGAGATGCCGGAGCTGCGGCGCGCCTATGTCAAGTTGCCTTGGCCGCAGCTTTACGAGTATCCGGCAAGCGTAGCCTCGATTGCCCACGAGCGCGAATATGATGGCGAGCCGGCCGTTCTGCTGAGCCGCATCAAATGCCCGGAGCGCTACTCCATCACGGAACTTGAGGGATCCATCCACGCGGCTCGATCACGGCCGATCCAGGAGGTCCCGGAGTTTCGGCGTGCCTTGCGGGTGGCAGGTGCGCCCGCGCCAGTCAGGTGGCTGCTTATGTGGCTAGGGTTGAACATCGCCCGGCAAAGGGCAAATTACTTCGGTACCTTCCAACTGTCCGTCTATTCTGGCCTCGGTGCGGAATCACTCAACCCGCTGACACCACTGACCACCCTTCTCAACTACGGTCCGATCGGCAAAGACGGATCGGTGAATGTCCGCATCCACTACGATCACCGGGTCATGGATGGAGCGAACGTCGCACGAGCACTGGAGAGATTCGAAAAGATTCTGAACGGCACTGTCGCCAATGAAGTGGTGCTGCTCGGTCAAGATGTTTCCGCTCCTGCAAGACAGAGGAACGCGACGTGATTTCGCACTGTGAATTCCGGCCAGCTATCGTCGTGATTGGCGGCTCGGGTGGAATTGGCCGGGCGATTGCGAGCGTCGCTGCAAGGGAGCGCGGTGCGGTTGTGCTGGTTGCCCGCTCGCCTGAGGGTTTGGCCGGCGCGGCGTCTGAGGTTAGGGAGGCGGGCGGCGAGGCATTCACGCTCGAGTTGGATCTCGTGGCAGGCGATGCGCCAACGCGCCTGGAGGGCTTTCTGTCCGCACACGGCCTGGTCTGTGATGTCCTGGTCAACAGCGCCGGCTATGGCCTGCGGGGCGCGACGACGGCGCTGCCTATTGACGGTCAACTCGGCATCATCGATCTCAATATACATTCCCTCACAGAACTGACCCTTCATTTTCTGCCGGGAATGGTGGCGCGCCGACGGGGCGGGGTGCTCAATCTCAGTTCCGTGGCCGGGTTCGTTCCCGGGCCTTATATGGCTCTGTATTTCGCTAGCAAAGCTTTCGTGCGCTTCTTCTCAGAGGCGCTTCACCAGGAATTGCGCCGAACCGGCGTGACGGTCACATGCGTTGCACCAGGCCCGGTGCCGACGGAGTTTCTCGCAAGGTCAGGCGCCAATCAGACGGTGCTCTTCAACATCTTGCCCAAGGTGGATCCGAAGTATGTGGCCGAACGGGCGTGGCGAGGGTTCAAATCGGGTCGTCGCCTAGTCGTACCGGGAATCTCGGCCAAGTTGGCTGCCCTTGCGGCAGCGCTCCTGCCTTCCGCAGCGCTGCTGCCCCTGGTTGGCCGTCTGCAACGCCGCGGCAATGATCAATGTCCTTGCGGTTCAGGTATGAAGTTCAAGAAATGCTGCGGTACCCGCCAGATTCAGCTACGCCGGGGCCCTCGGGGAATTATCCCCTGACCGGACCAGCGCGCACCGAAAAACCTCATTGAAGCGAGAGACCGCTCGCCGATGACGGGTGTTAAGCATGTTGGTAGCATAGAGGCGAGGCTTTCGACATGCCCGGCGTGCCGATCCGCATCGCCTTGCGCACGTCGGACCACCCGTTCGCCAGCAGGGCGAAGAAGCGCCGTTAGATCATCATTCGCGGAACCTTGCGAGACGTCGGCGGGACAGCGCCCCCTCTGCCCTGCCGGGCATCTCCCCCATTTGGGCAGGGCTATCGCATATGAGTGATGGCATTGATGAGATAGTCGTCGTTCCAGGCGCATTTCTTGATGCGATGGCTGATGGGAA
>NZ_JAMYMF010000069.1:0-14336 GCF_040318415.1 Mesorhizobium sp. M1163
GTCGGCCTGATCGACGTGACGACGTTCCAGAAGGTTGATCTGTTCGTTTAGGGTTGCTGCGGTGTGGAAACCTTTTGATGCCGGCAGGACAGAGGGGGGCGCGAAGGATCGCTGCCGTGCGCTTTGTTCCGAACTGACGTCAACAGTGACCGCTCAGCGGCCGCTTCACCCGCCGGTGGCGATGGTCAGCACCTTGAACGGCGTGGTGATGACGATCTCGGCGACCGAGCCGACGGCCTTGCCGAGGCCCTGGCCGAGATTGTCGAGCTGGGCCGGCGCCGTCTCTTCGGAGGCGAGGCCGGCCGGGGCGCGCAGGCGGTCGCCGAGCAGCTGCACCAGGAACGGGTTGTCGGCGAATTTGGCGTGGTTCAGCCGGTCGCCGCCCTTGGTCTTGGTCAGGTCGACCACCGAGACGCCATAGCTGGCGAGGTCGGCCGCGTCGCCATAGTCGCCGACGCGTGGCTTGTCGCCGGAGATAAGGGTCGACAGCCTGAGCGCCCGGTCGTCGCCCGAAAGCAGCACGGCGAACGGCTTGTCTGGCTTGCCGTAGCGGATCATCTGCTTCTTGAACACGTCGACGTCGATGTCGGGGGAAGCCAGGATGACGTAGCCGAGCTTGCCGCCAAGGTCGCGGTCGCCGGTGATGGCAAGCTGGCGCAATGCTTCCATGGTCACCCAGGTCCCCATCGAATGGGCAATGATGTCGATGCTCTTGGCGCGGCTCTTGGCAAGCATACGCAGCGTCGCTTCGAGATCGTCGCGCGCCGCATTGGCGCTTTCCTTGTCGTAGATGTAGCCGGTCGTCTTGCCGCTCGACGCCCATGAAAACAGCACCGGCGTGCCGGGGTATTTGGTGTCGTGCGCGATCTGCGTCAGCCGGTAGATGCCGTCGTCGAAGCCGTTGTTGAAGCCATGCACGAAAACCAGCGCGCGGTCGCCGCGCATTGCGATGTCGGCGCCGACCGCCTTGGCGAATTGCGGCGCGCCTTCGTAGAAGGTGACGCCGGTCGCGGTGAAATCCTTCGCCGGATTGCTGTTGGCCGAGCCCTTGATCCGTTCGATGGCGCCGACCTGGTGGACCTTGGGAACGGTCACCTCGACGCTGGCAAAGCTGGTGGTCGGCGAGCGGTCTCCGTCGAACACCTGCCGGGGCTCTTTCGTCGCCTTTTGCCGGGTTGTGGCGACGAAGATCTTATGCGTCGCCGCGATATCGGCAGCAGGCACCGTGATCGTCGTCTTGTTGAGCAGATCGTGCGTGTTCTGGCCGGCGCAGCCTGCCAGCGCGAGCGCGAACGCAACGACGAGAAATATCTTCGAAGGCACGGTCACGCGGGCTCCCGCAACGGGCGACGTCGAGCCGGAGACGTCTTGGCCTATTCGATAGAGGCAGAGGCCGGCACGGTCCAGTTCAAACTGTTCCGATGGTGCGGCAATGGTCAACAATCACTGCTGCGCAATGCAGCTATTGTCCGACCGAGGCGATGCGGTCGGTCACCTCGCGGTCGCTGGCAAACCCGTCATCCTCGCGCAGCTTCTGGCCGATCAACTGCACCAATTCCGGGTTGTCGGCGAATTTGGTGTGATTGAAGCGGTCGACGCCCTTGACGCTGGAGAGATCGACGACCGACACGCCATAGCTGGCGAGGTCGGCGGCGTCCTTGTAGTCGCCGACCCGGGGCCGTGCGCCGGCGATCAGGCCGGACAGCCTGAGCGCCCGGTCATCGTCGGAGAGCAGCAGGATGAACGGCTTGTCCGGCTTGCCGTAGCGGCGCATTTGGCTCTTGAACACGTCGACGTCGATGTCGGGCGAGGCCAGCACGACGTCGCCGAGCTTGCCGCCGAGATCGCGGTCGCCGGTGATGGCGAGCTGGCGCAGCGCCTCCATGGTGACCCAGGTCCCCAGCGAATGGGCGACGATGTCGATGCGCCGCGCGCCGGTCTGCGCCAGCATTCTCAGCGTCACTTCCAGCTGGTCGCGGGCAACGCTGGCGCTTTCCTTGTCGTAGACATAGTCGGTGGTCTTGGCGCCCGACGCCCAGGAAAACAGCACCGGCGTGCCGGGATAGCCGGAATCATGGGTGATCTGGGTGACGCGATAGACCGCGGCGTCGAAGCCGGTGTTGTAGCCGTGGACGAAGACCATGACGCGGCCGCCGCGCGCCGCGATGTCGGCGCTGAGCGCACTGGAGAATTTCGGCTGGGTGTCGTAGCCGACGACCTCGGAAGCCATGAAGTATTTGGCCGGATCGTCCGACTTGCCGCGCGAGCGCCGCTCGATCTGGCCTGTCTTGTGGATGCCGGGGACGGTGACGTTGACGCGGGCATAGTTCAGCGTCGCCGAGCGCTCGCCGTCGAAGACCTTGTTGGGATCGTCGGAGCGCTTGCGCGTGGTGGCGATGAAGATCGAGTGGTTGCCGGCGATTTCCGTCACCGGCACCGCCATCATGGCGCTGCCGAGCAGTTCCTCGGTTTGGCGGCCGCCGCAGCCGGCGAGCAGCGCGGCAAGGACAATGATGCAAATCGTCTTCAAGGGCACTTAAGCAATTCCACTCCGGCCTAACCAAAGGCCCATCCACCTCCGCCGCATCTCCCGGACAGCCGAAGTGCGGCGGAAGTAAGTCGCAGGCGCCGAAATGCGCTCAGCGCCGCTCGACTGCCATCGCACTGTTGCGCGAAAGCCAGAACGGCGGCAGGAAGGCCGGAATGTTGGAAAAGGGCAGCACTTCCGGCTTCAGCCTTATGCCGAGCACGTCGGTCATGAAGGCGCGGCGCGCCTCGATGCGGTGCCAGGCTTCGGGATAGCGCGCGGCGATCTCTTCGCGCAGCGCCTCGTCAGCCAGCGCGATGCCGTCCTCGATGTTGGTGGTGAAATAATCGGTGCCGGTCGCCGGGATGATGTCGACCTGCAAGGCCATGCCCGACTTCAATCTGATGTCGGAGCCGGAAAATACCGGCGAATGCATCCATTCGTCGATATGGATGAGATGGCCGGGATTGAGGGACACGCCAAAGAACGGAGCGCCGATGCGGTCGTGCACCGCTTGCCACAACGCGCCGCCGGGAACGCCGATGCCGACCGTCTCGTACCAGTCGACGACGGCACAGAAATAGGGCGCGACCAGCTTCTCGACATAGTCCTGGATGCCCCTTGGAAGCTCGGCCGCGTCCTCGACCAGAAAACCGGCGCGGGCATTTAGCGAGCCCTGGATGCCGTAGGCCACGGTGATGGGGTCGCCGCGCTCGATGACGTCAAGACGCGGGCTCGGCAGGCCATAGGCCGCACGCCTGCCGGCCGACAGCATCGGATGACAGCATTGCGGCAGGCCGTTGATGCCCATCAGCCGCGCCGCCTGCAATTCGGTCATGCCGGGTTCGATGCCTTGCAGGACATTGCGCAGGCCTTGCGAGGAATAGGTCGCGGCGAATTCGAATGCGGCCAGCTGGTCGGCCTCGTTGATGGCGCGCAGGCCGTCGGCAGGGTTCATCAAAAGGTTCGCCGCGTTGACGATCACGCCCCCCGTTACGGCATTCTTGTCGCCGGCAAGGCTGCGCAAGGTGTCGGCGATGAAGGACGGCAGGTCGAGCGTCGTTTCGCCAAAACCGGCATCGTCGGGGCCGAACGGCTTCCAGCCGATGGCGCCGATGCGCTGGCCGGCCTTCAGGCCGCAATCGACGAGGATGTCGGCCAGCGCTTGCGAGCGGTCGCGCGGCTGCGCCGGCAGCGAAAACGTCTGGTAGAGCACGCGCTCGTACGGCCCGTCGCAGATTTCGGCATAGCCCCAGCCCTCATTGCCGACCAGCAGTTTCGGCGACTTGCCGGGAACGATGACCAGCAGCGTCTCCTCGAAGCGCGGATCGTAGCCGCAGAAATAGGCGACATTGGCCGCATGTTCGCGGTCGCCATAGACGACCAATGCATCGAACCCGCCGCGCGCGACCAGTGCCGCGATGCGGGCCTCATAGGTGGCGCGCGTAACCAGCGGCATCACCGTCGGCTCGCCGAACTCCGGCAGCGACACGGTTTTCCGGGCCACCGATGCGACAGGCATGAACAGACGCTCCTAACGGCCAACGAGGTTTTGGGAACACCCTTTCGGGTGACCGGACAATGGCTTCGCGAGGCCGGATATGCAATAGCGGGACCGAATTCGGCTAGCCTGTGGGGTGCTCTTGCCATGACCAGTTTCTCCTCTCGCGTCGCTGCCGCCGCTGCCGCGATCCGCGAGATCTTTCCGGAAACGCCGCTGCAGGAAAACGACTACCTGTCGAAGAAGACCGGCGCGCGGGTGCTGCTGAAGCGCGAGGACCTGACGCCGGTGCGCTCCTACAAGATCCGCGGCGCCTTCAACTTCTTCCGCAAGTCGCTCGCCGCCGGCAACAATGCCGAGCTGTTTGTCTGCGCTTCGGCCGGCAATCATGCGCAGGGCTTTGCCTTCGTCTGCCGTCATTTCGGCAAAAAGGGCGTCGTCTTCATGCCGGTGACGACGCCGCAGCAGAAGATCGACAAGACGCGGCTGTTCGGCGGCGAATTCGTCGAGATCAGGCTGGTCGGCGATTTCTTCGACAACTGCTATCGCGCCGCACTCGAATTCACCGAAACTGCCGGCGCACACATGGTGCCGCCTTTCGACCACAAGGACATCATCGAAGGGCAAGCGACCGTCGCCTATGAGATATCAGGCCAGATGCCCGGCGCACGCATGGCTGATATCGTCATGCTGCCGGTCGGCGGCGGTGGCTTGGCCGCCGGCGTCACCCATTATTTCGCCGACCAGCAGCGTGAAACACGCTTCGTCTTTTGCGAGCCGGCAGGCGCCCCGAGCCTGAGCGAGAGCCTCGCCGCCGGAAAGCGGGTAAAGCTCGCCAAGGTCGACAATTTCGTCGACGGCGCGGCGGTGGCCGAGATCGGCCGCGAGCCGCTGCGCCACCTCAGGGAGTTTGCCGCCGACGCAGTGCGGCTGATTCCGGAAAACCGGCTCTGCGCGACCATGATCGAAATGCTCAATGTCGAAGGCGTCGTGCTGGAGCCGGCCGGGGCGCTGGCGATCGATGCGCTCAAGGATTTCTCCAGGAAGGAAATCAGGGGCAAGACCATTGTCGCCGTTGTGTCGGGCGGCAATTTCGATTTCGAGCGGCTGCCGGATGTGAAGGAACGGGCGCTGCGCTTCGAGGGCTTGAAGAAATACTTCATCATCCGTTTTCCGCAGCGGCCCGGCGCGTTACGCGATTTCCTCCAATTGCTTGGCCCCGACGACGACATCGCCCGCTTCGAATATCTGAAGAAATCGGCGCGCAATTTCGGTTCGGTGCTGATCGGCATCGAAACCAAGGACCGCCGCAATTTCGACCTGCTCAAGGCGAATTTCGACGCCGAGAGCGTCCACTACCAGGACATCACCGACAACGAGACGCTCGCCGGGTTCATCATATGAGCAGCAACGATCTTCCGAGCACTCAGGGAAAGGTTTTTGTCGCGCTGTTTTCCGGCATCAACGTCGGCGGCAATCGCATCGTCAAAATGGCGGAACTCAGGTCATTCTTCGACCAGCTCGGCTTCTCCGATGTCGCCACCTATGTGCAGAGCGGCAACGCCGTCTTCCGGTCGCCAGATGGCGATGCGGCGACGCTGACCAGGCGGTTGGAAGCGGAATTCGAGAAGAAATGGGAGTTCCATTCGCGCATCATGGTGCGCGATCTCGGCTGGCTCGAGCGGCTGGCGACGGACAATCCCTATCCGGAAGTGGCCGGCGAGCCGACCAAGCTGCACGCCTATGCGCTGGAGCGCCAGCCGACCGCCGACGAGTTCGCCCGGCTGGCGGAAAAATGCACCGGGCCCGAACGCTTCGAGATCAAGGGCGACGTGCTCTACCTGCATGCGCCCGACGGGCTCGGCAAATCGGTCTTTGCCAATCTCATCCCGCGCGTCCTGAAGGTGCCCGGCACGGCGCGCAATTGGCGCACCGTGCTGATGCTGCTGGAGATGGCCAAGGCCGGCGGTTGATAGGTCGTCTACGCGGCCGGAGCGCGTTTCCAGTCGAATGCCAGCTCTTCGCGGAAGGCGAAGCGCCTGATGTGGTCGGCGACGACCGCTTCCAGGCGCTCCAGCGAGCCGGCCTCCTCGGTCGTCACTGCGATATGCAGCGCCGCCGGGTCGGCATCGAGAATCGTGCGGCCGATCGTCAGATCGATGCTGCCGTGGTTCGGGTCGAATTCGACGGGAAACTTGTGCGCCCAATGCTTGCACAGCTGTTGCAGATAGCGGCTGGCGTGTTCGGTGGCGACGTCGACATGGCTGGTCGGCATGAATGAATTCTCCTTGGGAATGCGGACGCGAACCGAACCAGGGCCAGGCGACGTCCGCTCAAGATGGCGTGATCGGTTACCAGCTACCGGTGTTCGGCATCGACGCCCAAGGCTCGGCCTTCGGCTTTGCCGGGCCTTTCTGCAACAGCTCGATCGAGATGCCGTCCGGCGATTTGACGAACGCCATGTTGCCGTCGCGCGGCGGCCGGTTGATGGTAACGCCATTGTCTATCAGCCGCTGGCAGGTGGCGTAGATGTCGTCGACCTCATAGGCGAGATGACCAAAATTGCGGCCGCCCTTGTAGTCTTCCGGGTCCCAATTGTAGGTCAGCTCGACCAGCGGCGCTTTCTCGCTGATGCCGCTTTGCTCGTCTTCGGGCGCGGCGAGGAAGATCAGCGTGTAGCGGCCCTGCTCGTTTTCGTGGCGGCGCACTTCCTTCAGGCCAAGCTTGTTGCAGTAGAAATCGAGCGAGGCATCGATGTCGGCGACGCGGACCATGGTGTGCAGATAGCGCATGGATTTCCTCCGTATGTTGCGTTGCGGCGCAACATAAGGGCGGCCCGGCCAAAGGGCAATTGGCCACGCTTGCCGGCGCCGGCAAACGACAAATCCGCTATTCCTGTACGGAACCGTGAAAAAAGGCACGTCAGGTCTTGCACACACCGGAAGCCGCGGTGTTAATCTGGCGTCAAGAATCAGTTGCGGTGTTTCTTGAAAAAAGGGGGCGTTCTTATGGGGGAAAAGGCCTCTTTCATGGGGCGGGACGGGGCCGGTAACGATGCGTTGAAGCGGGATGAGAGCGCCGATACGGCCGATCTCGTCGAAATCGCCGGCGCCATCAAGTGGTTCGACGTGGCCAAGGGCTACGGTTTCATCCTTCCCGATGATGGTTCTTCGGGCGACATCCTCCTCCATGTGACGTGCCTTCGAAAGGACGGTTTTCAGACCGCCCTGGAAGGCGCCCGTGTCGTCTGCCTGGTCAAGCAGGGCGAGCGCGGGCTGCAGGCTTTCCGCGTGCTCTCGATGGATGTCACCACAGCGGTGCATCCGGCAGAGCTGCAGGAGCAGCGCACCCATGTCGCAGTGACGCCGGAAAGCGGTCTCGAACGGGCGCTGGTGAAATGGTTCAATCGCACCAAGGGGTTCGGCTTTCTGACCCGCGGCGAGGGCACCGAGGACATTTTCGTCCACATGGAGACGCTGCGCCGCTACGGCATCACCGAACTCCGTCCGGGCCAGGTGGTGCTGGTCCGCTTCGGACGCGGCGACAAAGGCCTTATGGCTGCCGAAATTCACCCCGATATGGGTACCTTGCCGGTCTCGCATTAGTTCCGGCCGAGGATTTCATATGGCTCACAGGAACCGGCTGACGGCGGGCGCGCTCTACGCCGGGATTTTCCTCATCGTCGCCACAAGCGCCTTCTTCTATTTTCAGCAATCGAGTTCGGCCGACGGCAAGGCGATGATCCTTCCCGTCGACCCGGCGCCGCTGGTCGCGGTGACGAAGGCGGGCGAGCGTTCTTTCTCCGTCGAAATCGCTGACACGCCCGCCGAGCGCGAGGCCGGCCTGATGTTCCGCCGCCACATGGCCGACAATCACGGAATGCTGTTCGTCTTCGGTGCGCCGCAGGATGTGAGTTTCTGGATGAAGAACACGCCGCTGCGGCTCGACCTGATCTTCGTCGGCCAGGACGGCCGGATCCGGGCGATCAAGCAAGGCGAGCCGCAGTCGGAGGCGATCATCTCGCCGGACGAACCGGTGCGCTTCGTGCTCGAGCTCAAGGCAGGAACCGCCGCCAAAAAGGGCATCAAGGACGGCGACCTGCTGCGCCATCCGGCCATCGGCACGGCGGCGGGGCCAGCCATGCCGCCGCCCGACAAGGGCGATGCGCCGAATGTCGATTCCGACTGAACGGGCAGGATCTTCGGCCGATGCAGTTCTTCTCCCATGACGGTTTCGACCTTGCTTTCCTTGACCGCCAGCCGGCATCGGGGCAGGGCGATCCCGTGCTGATGATCCACGGCTTTGCCTCGAGCCATTACGTCAACTGGGTGTCGCCCGGCTGGTTCAAGACGCTGAACGATGCCGGCTACCGTGCGATCGCCTTCGACAATCGCGGCCATGGCTCGTCGTCGAAAAGCTATGACGAAGCAGACTACACGCCGGCAAAAATGGCGTCCGACGCGGCAGTGCTTTTGAACCATCTTGGCATCGAACGCGCCCATGTCATGGGTTATTCGATGGGCGCGCGCATATCGGCCTTCCTGGCGCTCTCCGAGCCGGACAAGGTGGCGACGCTGGTCTTCGGCGGTCTCGGCATCGGCATGGTCGACGGCGTCGGCGACTGGGATCCGATAGCCGACGCCCTCTTGGCCGAGGATCCCGCAGGCACCAGCGACCCGCGCGGCCGCTCGTTCCGCGCCTTCGCCGACCAGACCCGCAGCGATCGCCGGGCGCTCGCCGCCTGCATCGCCACCTCACGCGAATTGCTGAGCGAGGCCGACATTGCCCGCATTGCCCAGCCGACCTTGATTGCGGTGGGAACCAAGGACGACATCGGCGGCTCGCCGGATGAACTCGCTGCCTTGATGCCGAACGCCAGGGCATTTCATATCGAAGGCCGCGACCACATGCTGGCGGTCGGCGACAAGTCCTTCAAGCAGCGTGTGCTGGAGTTTTATGCAGAGCATCCGCTTTGATGGATGGCTCCCAAAAGCGGCCATCGGGCCTGAAGCTGGGTTCTTAGCGGTTTTGCAACGATACAGCAGTAAATAAGCGCGACGTGTGGATCGGTTCAAACCCGCCACGCGCCGAACGAGGGCAGGGGGGTACGATGGCACAATGGGGAAGAAGCGACGCCGCTTTGCCGGGCGTCATTGCGAAAAGCAGGTTCGGCGAATGGTCCGTTGTTCTAGCGCTGGCCGCATTGGCGACAGGGGCGATTGCGATCACCGCGTTGATAGCAATGCCGAGCGACGCCTCCCCATTGCTCCAGAACAGTGCGACGGGCTTCTTCGCTGCGGTATTTTTTCTGGCCGGCCCCTTGGCACATCTTATCGGCGTGGTCTTCGGGTTGATGGCCGTGGGTCGCCCAAACGACAATCGTGTGCTCGGCCTGGCTGGCATCGTCGTCAATGGCGCGTCGCTTGCGGCCGGGGGGTTCATGCTGTGGGCAATGGCATCGACTTTTGGCGCATTCACCTGATCTCGACCAGCCTCCGGCAGGCAAGCGACCGACGCGACCCCTCAGCTTCAAATCTGCGCGAGTTGCCATGGTCGATCTTCTCGTCACCTATCTGGAGATGACCGGGCCGCCGTCGGGCGCCGGCTCTGCCGCACCGGCACCGGGCGCGGCTGTGATGCGCGAAACGCTTGGCCTCGCTGATTACATCAGCCTCTACCGCGCCGTTGGCGAGCCTGTGCAATGGGATCAGCGGCTGCGCATGCCCTTGGGCGACCTCGAGCGCCTTCTCGCCAGCCCGTCGACGCATATCCATGTCCTGCGCGTCGACGGCGAAGCAGCCGGCCTATGCGAATTCACGGGCGTCGGCGAGCCGGTTGTCGAATTGGCCCATTTCGGGGTCGTTCCGGCTCTTCAGGGCCGCAAGCTTGGGCCGTACCTGCTCGACCGGGCGCTGCGCGCCGTCTGGTCGCATGAACCCGAAAGGGTTTGGCTCCACACCGATACCCATGATCATCCGGGCGCGCGATCTGTCTACGGGCGAGCCGGTTTCAAGGCCTATGCGCAGCGCATGGAGACGTTTCCGGATTAGGATTTGTCTGAGCTGAGGTTATCGCCAAGCGCCCTGAGCGAGCGCGCCATGTTTTGCCGGGCCTGGGTTTCGAAGCGCCGGCGGAATTCCTCGCTATGGAAGATATGCGGACGCGCGAGGAAGCCCTTTAGGACAGCGGCACGGCCGGCCCGCCACATCGGCTCATCGACCCACTGATATTCGCGGCGAACCGCCTGTTCGTAAGCGTCGAACACGTCAGGCGCAGCACCCAGGATCGCCAGGTCCATGTCGAGGAACAGCGCCGCGTCACGAACGGAATGCTGGTCGCCAAGGGACGGCAATTCGTGGCCGGCGGTGGCAGTGATCATCGCCGCGATGCGACGGATGCGTTGTGCATCGGCGCGGCCGGCGAGCTTTGTCTCGGCAAGTGCGGCACTCCTCGCCTCATTGTCCTTGGCGCGGCCGTCGTAGATCGCGTCGTGGAACCAGATCGCCGCTTCGACTGCTTCAGGATCATGCAGCAATGCCTTGTAATCGTTGGCTAGCGCCAGCATCGCCTCGATGTGGCCAAGGTCGTGGTAGTGGCGATCCGCGGCGTCATACAGCGCGGAAAGCTCGCGCTTCAGGGTCTCGTCCATCAAGGTTGCGTTTTCCATGGCTGCTTGAAATTCCGCCAACCAAATCCATTTGACGAAGCACTAAGGAAAATTGAGTTCACCCGTGCTATGATCTGGCTTATAGGTGCGGCCGGAGAATAGGCAAGCCGCCAAGCCGAGACATTGGATGGCCTGAGACATTGGATGGCCGGAGACATCAGATGAACAGCGTTACGATTTCCCGTCCCACCAGGGTGCAGCCGGTAGATCCGATCTGGCGTTCGATCCGCGATGAAGCAATGGAAGCGGTCAACCGCGATCCGCTGCTGGCGGCGTTCCTCTATTCGACCATCCTCAATCAGGAAAACCTGGAAGAAGCGGTTATCCACCGGTTGGCCGAGCGCCTCGCCCACCAGGACATCGGCTCCGACCTCATCCGCCAGACATTCAAGGCGATGGCGGCCGACGACAAGGACTGGTCGACGACGGTGCGCGTCGACATCCAGGCCTATTACGACCGCGATCCGGCCTGCGACCGCTTCATCATGCCGGTGCTCTACTTCAAGGGTTTTCATGCCATCCAGACGCACCGGCTGGCGCATTGGCTGTGGAACCAGGGCCGCCAGGATTTCGCGCTGTATTTGCAGAGCCGATCGTCCTCGGTGTTCCAGACCGACATCAATCCGGCCGCCCGCATCGGCAAGGGCATCTTCCTCGACCACGCCACCGGCCTCGTCGTCGGCCAGACGGCGGTGATCGAGGACGACGTGTCGATCCTGCACGGCGTCACGCTGGGCGGCACCGGCAAGGCCGGCGGCGACCGTCATCCCAAGATCCGCTATGGCGTGCTGATTGGCGCCGGCGCCAAGATCCTCGGCAACATCGAGATCGGCCATTGCTCCAAGATCGCGGCCGGCTCGGTGGTGCTGTCGCCGGTGCCGCACAACAAGACGGTTGCCGGCGTGCCGGCCCGCGTCGTCGGCGAGACCGGCTGCGACCAGCCTTCGCGGCAGATGGACCAGCTGTTGCCGTCGCAGACGATGGACCACGTCGTCAGCTTCGACATCTGAGTGCTCGGGCAGGGGGCCGAATTCCTGCCCCCTATGCCGGCTTGCCTTTACATGGCCATTGTCGACGTGCCAGAAGCGCGCTCACCAATGCATGTCGCCCAAAAGTGCCCAGCGGTTTTGGGATAGCGACATGCATGAAGCAAGATTTAAAGCGCGTCGCATCGATCTCTTCAGACGCGACGCACTTGAGCAAGCGACGATCGGAGAAGACTGTTGAAGCCGGACGAAATCAGAAAGCTGGACGCCTATTTCAAGCGCACCTTCCAGAACCCCAAACTCGAAGTGAAGGCGCGGCCGCGCAAGGAAGATTCGGCCGAGGTCTATGTCGGCGACGAGTTCCTCGGCATCGTCTTCAAGGACGAGGACGACGGCGACTATAATTTCTCGATGGCGATCCTCGACATCGATCTGGCCTGAGCCGGGAGTTTGGTGCTGGCCGGACCTGCTTGTTGCAGGCGGGACCGCCTGATGGCGGAGCGCAGACGTCGGAGACTGGCTGGAGCATCCCTCCCTTCGTCATCCCAGGGCGGAGCAAGGAGCGAAGCGACGCGGCGCAGACCCTGGGATCCATGCCGTTACCTCGCGGCAGTGCTCCACTCTGACCAGAATCGAATGCTTCTTGGCACCGGCTGGGCGTCCTCTACCAACCAGTCCCGCGAAACAGTTCGAACCACTCTGGATTGGTCTTCTCGGCCAGCTCGATCTTCCACCGGCGTGGCCAGCGCTTCAGCGACTTCTCGCGCTGGATGGCGTCGCGAATGTCGAAATGTTCCTCGTACCAGACCAGACGCTGTACGCCGTAGCGGCTGGTGAAGCGCGAGCCTTCGCCAGATTTGTGCTCCGGCATGCGGCGGCCGAGGTCGTTGGTGACACCGATGTAGATCGTGCCGCGCTTCTGGCTTGCAGTCATGTAGGCATAGCCGGTCATGGCTGAAGGGTAGTAGGCGCCGGTGCCGACGCAAGTGCAGTTCTGAACCGCTGCATTCTTCGACTGAGGTAACGGCATGGATCCCAGGGTCTCCGCGACGTCGCTTCGCTCCTGCTCCGCCCTAGGATGACGAAGGCGTGGTGGGCAGCTAATCCCAAACCCTGGAGATTGGTAGCGCGATTGGCCGGGGCTCCAGCCCTCAGCCCTTCAGGGTCGGTCAAAGGATCAAGCCCTATCGCCCCGCCTTCAGCATACGTGCCGCCTCGCCCGAAATCGCCGCGTCGAGCGCCTGCCAGTCGCCCAGGAATTCCCGGGGGAAGCGGTAGGTGAGATTGAGATTGTCGCCGACCAGAATGTCGCGTTCGCAGGGCGCCAGCGATTCGTCGGCGCTTGGGCCGCTCAGGCAGCGGGTAACGAACGGATCCTTGCCGGGGCGGTTGGCGACCGCCAGCACTTCGTTGAGATAGCCTGATTTTTCGCTGAAAGCGTAAAGTGTGGTGCCGCCAGGGCCGGGCGTACCCGGCTTGGCGATCAGCGCGCTGTAGATCGGCGCAAAGCGGCCGCTCATGTCGCGCGACATCATCTGCGGCTCGAACGACAGGAAAATGATGTCCTTGCTGGGTGCGGTGTGGTTGAAGTCGTTGCGGGCAGCCTCGCTGTAGCCGTTCATCTCGGGATAGCGCAGATAGAGGTCGAGCCGCGAGGCGATGCCGTCGCGCCGGGCCTGGGCAAAGCGGATGACATTGGCCGGCACGGCGATGATGTTGTTGCCGATGACGACCTCGTGGACCGTGGTGTCGTCGGTGTACCCGGCCATGGCGATCGAGCGGCCGAACCATTTGCCGCCAAGGCTGATCGCCACCGAAAGCAGCGCCAGCGTCGCGAATGCATAAAACACCCGCTTCATCAGCGTCGAATCGACGACGCTGAGTTGCGGGCCCTCTGTGGCGGCTGCCTGCTTCATCGCGATCCTCGTTTGCCGTCCCATCGGTGTGCCTGAACGGCACATCTCGGCGCGGCACGGCTCTTGCTACGCAGCTTTTGCAGGCGACTGTGCGATTTCATGGTAAACGGAGGGTAAAGATGAGCCCGGTCGAACAAATCATATTCAGTTTTATGGCTGGGCTGACGGCTTGCGGCCTGGCCGGATCGGCGATGGAAGTGGTCGCCGGCCGCAAGCTTGCCTTCGTCCAGCCCTATGTATCGTCGAAGCACATGCTGCGCTCGCTCGCCGCGACGGCTTCCGCCGGGCCGCTGATGTTCGTCAACGAGGCGCTGGACGCCTGGCGGGAGCGTCGCATCTCGGTGCTGGGGCTGATCTCCTGCGGCTGTACGGCGACCATCTGGGCGCTGGCGCTGGGCATGGTGGTGATCGCCATTGCGTCGTGGGCGGCTTCGCTTCTAGGGTCTGGCAGCTTGTCGGTGTGAGACGATCTGGAGACAGCGATGCCGATCTACGCGATTGACGGAAAAGCGCCCGCCTTCGAGGACGCCGACAGCAACTGGATCGCGCCCGACGCCACGCTGATCGGCAATATCAGGATCGGCCGCAATGCCGGCTTCTGGTTCGGCGTGGGGGACCCCCGCGCCGCCCCCCCCCAAAGGAAAAGCGCCCCCCCCACAAAAAAACGGGCCCCCCAAAAAAAAACACCCACCCCCGATTCACAGACCCGCCGACACACACACGCCCAGCGCCACCCAGG
>NZ_JAMYMF010000070.1:0-14079 GCF_040318415.1 Mesorhizobium sp. M1163
CCCTCACCCGGATTGCCAACCGAATTGCGAAGGGCAATTCGGGGCAATCCGACCTCTCCCCGAGGGGAGAGGAGGTCGCCAGCGTTGACGCCAGCCTCTTCTCCCCAGCGGGGAGAAGGTGGCCGCGAAGCGGCCGGATGAGGGGGTCTTTTCTCAACGCGATAGCCCTGCTGTTAGCGCTGCGTCCCCCTCCCCCTTGAGGGGAGGGTCCGGCCGAAGGCCGGGGGTGGGTCCTCTGCGAAGTGCGCCGACGCAAAAGAACCTCGAGCACTGCCGCGACGACCCCATCCGGACCTTCGGTCCGACCTCCCCTCGAGGGGGAGGTGGGCGCTTTACTTCTGCGGCGCCGAATCGATGATCGACTGCATGGTCTCCTGCGCGTTGGCGATGGCGCCGTCGACGTCTTCACCGAAGAAGACCTCGTTCATCATCTGGTTCCACGGACCGTTGGCCGAGTTGATCAGGTCGTTGAACACCACCGAATAGGGCGTGCGGCCCTTGGACATTGCTTCGGCGGCGACCTTGTAGCGCGGGTCGAGATCTTTCAGCGCCTCATTGGCGATGTCGCCGCGCACCGGCAGGCTGCCGTATTTCGCCAGGATGGTCTGGCCTTCGAGCGAATAGGCGAAATCGAGGAACTCCTTCACCACCGCGACCTTGGTGGTGCCCTTGGTGACGACGAAATTATCGCCGCCGGCAAACGACGACCAGCCGCCATCCTTGCCCGGCAGGAAGGTGATGCCGTAGTCGATATCGGGATACTGCGTGTTCAGCGCGCCGATGGCGAAGGCGCCGGACGGCGAGATGCCGATATTGCCGGTGGCGAAGGCGGCAAAGAAGTTGGAGCCGGTGTCGGTCTGCGCGCCTGAAGGCACGAGGTCCTTCTTGACCATCGAACGGTAGAGGTCGATGGCGCCGCGCATCTGCGGTGTATCCAGCGTCGCCTTGGAGCCGTCCTCGGTGAGGATATCGCCGCCCGAGGCCCAGATCAGCGGCGTGAAGGTGAAGATGTTGCAGCCGCCGCAATTGCCGGAGAAGTAGAAGCCCTTGATGTCGCCGCCGAGCGCGTTGACCTTTTCGGCGTCGGCTTCGATCTCGGCCCAGTTGGTCGGGCCTTTTTCCGGGTCGAGGCCGGCCTGCTTGAACAGCTTCTTGTTCCAGATCAGCACCGAGGAATCGGCCGAGAACGGCAGCCCGTAGATGCGGCCCTTATAGGTGCCGGTCTTGACATGCGCCGGCGACAGGCTGGCGAAATAGGGCAGCGACTTCGCCCAGTCGGTGATGTCTTCCAGCTGGCCGGCGGCAGCGAAGGACGGCGTGTAGATCAGGTCGAGCGACAGCGCGTCGGGCGCCGTGCCGCCGGCGGCGGCAGCACCGTATTTCGGGATGATTTCGGCATTGGGAATGATGTCGAGCTTGATCTGGTTCTGATGCCCCTTGTTGAAGGCATCGACGATTCGCGGCATGAAGTTCGAGCCGTCGGCGCGAACCCAGATGTTGGCGGTATCGGCGGCGGCCGAGCCGGCTGTCGCCAGCGTGCCCAAAATGCTCGCGGCGATGGCGAGCCCGGTAATGGTGGTTCTCATGCTTCTCCTCCACATGGTTTTAATTTAGCGTTTTAATTTAGCCGCGCCCCCAAGCGGGTGACTATCGACACGGCCCGTTTCGTTCAGCCGTCCGGCGGACGGCCGCATGACTGACGCACCACCAGCCGGCACGGCAGTTTTCTGATGCCCGGCAAAGCGGGTTCGCCGCCGACGAGCGAAAGCAATGCAAGGCCGGCCTCGCGCCCGAGCGCGGCCAGGTTCATGTCGACCGAGGTCAGCGGCGGGCGCGTCGCCTCGGCGACGATCTGCCAATTGTCGAAGCCGATGACGCCGACCTCGTCCGGCACGCCGATCCCGCGCTCGCGCAAGGCGTCGATGACGCCGCGCGCGATCTGGTCGTTACCGCAAAACACCGCATCGGGCTTTTCGCGCGTGCCGTCGAACCCCTCGCCGTCGAACAGTTTTGCGACCGCCTCGTGGCCCCAGGCTTCCGACCACGGGCCAAGCAGCGGCTCCATGACCGGCAGGCCGTTCTCGGCCAGCACCGCGCGATAGGCCTCGGCGCGGGCGTGCACCACGGCAAAGCTCGCGGGACCGCTGACATGGGCTATGCGCCGCCGCCCGAGCCGGCAGAAATGCTCGACCGCCAGCCGCGCGCCGCCGGCATCGTCGGACACGAACGCGATGGCGTTTGGATCGGGCTCGGTGAAGGCATAGATCGCCGGAATGCCGAGATTGGCGAGGTCGACCGGCAGATGGCGATCGATGCGCTTGCCGGTGGCGATGATGCCGTCGACACGCTTGTCGAGCATGGCATCGACATGCAGCTGGGCAAGGCGCGGGTCGTCCTCGACATTGCACAGAAACACCGAGACGCCGGCATCGACCAGCGCATCGGAAACGCCGGCCATCAGCGGCAGCGAAAAGCGGCCATAGGTGTCGTTGGTCAACAGCCCGACGGTAAAAGAGCGCCGCCTGAGCAGGCTCTGCGCCAGGCTGTTCGGGCGAAAGCCAAGCCGCTGCGCCGTCTCGCGAATCCGGGTCCGCGTCTCGGCCGTCATCCGCCCCTGCCCGTTCAGCGCTTTTGACGCCGTGGCAACGCTGACGCCGGCAATGGCTGCCACCTCACGAAGGGTGACGGGCTGCTTGGCGGGCGTTGGCTGGACGTCGGACGCCATGATTTGGATATGATCCTCCCAGATGGGAAAAGCTTTTCTCTTAATGCCCGGCGGGGTGCTGATTGGTGATTTCAGCGGGCGCGGGGCGTATTGGGAAAAGGTTTTCTCAGAGGGAGATTAGGGGAAGGATGCGGGGATGGCAAGTGGGCTTGAGTTACGGCACAGCCAACAGCGTCCGAATGACAATGTCGCCACGCCGCCGGCAACTGCGTGGCGACGACGACATAGATAGACAGGAAGGATTAAGGGGTCAAAAATCGTACTAGTTGGGCTTGCAACGCAATCTCGTTTGACGTTTCGCACTCCCAAACGACTAAGGCTTTCCATCCACGCTCTCGAAGCGCCGCTAGATTTTTGGCGTCCCGCTCGATGTTTGTATCAAATTTGCTCTTCCAATAATCCGCGTGAGCCTTCGGCGTGGTGGTCTTTCGACACCCCAGATGTCTGTGCCAGAAGCACCCATGAACGAAGATCACTTTCTTCAACTTAGGAAATACGAGATCGGGGGTACCAGGCATGTCACGCCGATGAAGCCTGAACCGGAAGCCCATACCATGGGCTGCGCAGCGCACTGCCAATTCGGGTTTAGTGTCCTTGCCGCGCACGCGGCTCATTAGCGCCCGACGATTTGATGCAACATCATCAAACGGGCGGCGCATCAATCACTCGCAATGTCGAGATTTCCAGGCGCGAAGCCGAACAACGCCTCGAACGTCTTCGAAAATTGTGCCGCATCGCCTTGTAACAGCGCATTGCGTTCGTACGTCGATAGCGAAGACCACTTGGGCAAAGGCGTTCTTACGATGAATCGCTTGTAGAACCGAAACCAGCCTTGCTTGAGCATCGGCGCTTCGGCAGTTGCTGTAAGTCGCAGCAGTCCCGCGTTAAGCACTCGTTGCAAAGGCTGCGCTGGCCAGGCGCCTGGCCAGATCGCATAGAGCGAGTGGGCAGGTATCGCGTCGGTCATGTCAAGGCTGGCAAACGGGTCACGACACAGTTCGGGTAGCAATAACTTAGGTGCCTGTTGCCATTGTGTGCCGACGGCATCGATCGTTTGCCACCAATGGGACCCATTTCTCGTGTGGCTACGGGTCTTTAGTCTCGCTTCATGTTGGCGCGCCCAAGCGGCAAAACCTGGCCAGTCATCAAGTACTATCGGGGATCCCCGTCGGTCGTACGGAATGATCACTCGCCGCTGTGACGCGATCGCGATTTCTCCTGTGGCGCCCTGCCGGACGACGAATGAGCGGATCAGCTCGCTCTCAATCCCTTCTGCATCGCTCTGCGCAACAAGAAAGGTTTCGCCAGAGCCCAGTGCTGGCCCGACTCGAACGACGCAGCCCGCCTCGGCAAGCGTACCGTGTCGTGCGACGAGTTCGACGTGCAGTTTTTTCGCCCGTTCTCTCGGATCAGCGTTCGCTACCGCCGAAATCGATGCACCTTGGGTTAGGCTCACGATTGCGGAATAGGCCCCGACGGACCTGACGAACGCAGATTCCGGGCGAGGGTCGACGACCTCAAGTGCCCAACCTTGCTCTTTAAACTGCTTGCGGAACTCTGCCCCGTACTGCGTGAACATCCAGCGATCACTAGTCAGTGCAACGACTTTCGCGTGCGGTTTTGCCCAAGCCAGCATTCGGTCCAGAAACGCGACGGCAAGATCGCCGCTCGTCGCGGTCGCCGGCAGCTTGCTCCGATATTTCTTGGCAAGATCGCTAGGCAGCTTGGTCCAGCGCACATACGGTGGATTCGCGGCCACGTGGGTCACGTGGCCAGGAACTTGTAGGAGGAAATCGCGCTTGCGCACCCAGACGTGCGACAACGCCCGGGCGGAAGGCCGAGACAAGTTTGCATTCAACAACACGCATTCGACCGCTCGTCGAGCTTCGTCGGCTGTCTCATCGTGGAACTCGAAACCCTGTATTCTTGGTGCGAGAAGTCTTCGGGTCAACGGCTTTCCGGCTCCCCGAAAACTGCCGAGTAGGCGCGAGACGGCTTCTACCAGAATCGCCCCTTCCCCGACGCAAGGCTCAAGCAGTACGCTGCAAGACAGGTCTTCATCTGACGACCAGCCGATCGTGTCCAACAGGCGCACGGCTGTGCTGTGAGACGTATAGACCGCACAACGGTCATGAAGTTCTTGGATCGCTCCCGCAACGTTCATGTCAAAACCATTGAGACTTCCTTTATCCGTTCCGCTATAGAACCCGAGGGGTTTTCAAGGCGGCAGCGAACGCGCTCGATCTGCAGGGGAGCAATGCCAATATTCGCACCGAACAACAAGTTTCTTCGTAGCCCGCTCATTGAAAACTCCACAGTGGTTGAGCGAAGCGCGCGCCCGTGACCGGTTTCAGAGTCGACACGAAGCTTTTTCAAGAGCTAGGCGAACTGCTGGTCGCCAAGGAAAGCACGGCTCTCGTCGAGCTGATCAAGAACGCCTACGATGCCGACGCGACGCTTGTGACGGTTCAGGGGCTCGGTCTGACGAACGCAGACACGGGCCGCATTGTTGTGTCCGACGATGGTGTCGGCATGACTGAAGAGGAATTCACGCTCGGTTTTCTGACAATTGCGGGCCGGATGAAGAATACAGGTGATCGGCGTTCAGCGATCTTTGGTCGTAGGTATACAGGCGAAAAGGGTGTTGGCCGCCTGGCCTCGCATAAACTTGGCACCAAGCTTGTCGTCTTTTCGCGCAAAACAGGCGCGGTTGCGCGGGGCGCGAAGGAATTGCCGCCGTCGATCTCGTCGATCATAGCGTCGATCGATTGGCAGAAGATCGAAGAGCTTGAGACGCTAGACGAGATTGCTGATTCTGACGCTGTGACTATCCGCGTCACCAAGTCGAGTGGCGAGCCCAGTGGAACGACCTTGCAAATCGCCCCGCTTCGGACAGCTTGGAGCGAGCGTATCAAGCGCGCCTTCCTGAATGAAGCTGCGACGCTCGCTCCGGCTGCCGTTTTGAGCGATCCATTGGCTGAAAACGTCGCTGCCGAGCCGTTGCTGTTCAATGAGCGTATCCCGGTGCAAGACCAAAGCGCCGGCGACCCGGGGTTCCGCATCAGTTTCACCGGGGACCTATCGATTGGCGATCAATTGATTCCCGATGTCGCGCAGGCAGCCGGGTGGATCGCTGAGCTCGAATTCGACAGGACGACCGGTCTCCTAAGAGTGGCAGTCATACCGACTTGGACTACCAAGCGCAGGTTTGCGGGTTCGGAAGGATTCAGATTTGAGCAACAGATAGGCGTTGACGCTGGACCGACTTTCCGCGCGCGGATATTTCAACGGTCGGAAACCACGTGGGATCGTGCTGTCCAAGGCGTACGAGTTTTCATGGAAGGCTTCAGGGTCCCGCCTTACGGTGATCCTCATGACGACTGGCTGGACCTCGAAAGAGACTACAAATCCCGTGCTCATCGCCAACTGACTCGGCTGGCCAACCTGGACGTTGAAAACCTGCCTGCAGGGCTCTCAAGTGAAGAAATCGTCATACAGGGTAATGGTGCCTACATGGGAGCCGTCTTTCTGCACCGCTCGTCGAGCGAAGGGCTTCAAATGCTTGTCAATCGAGAGGGGTTCCTCCCGGGCCCGGAGTTGGATTTCATCAGTCGTTGGGTGCGTATCGCAATCGATCTCATCGTTAGGCTCGGCTACGCCGGACGCAAGGAGGTCAAAGAGATCCAGAAGGCCGAGCGGATTCGTCAACGGGGAGCCGCAGAACGATCAAGTACGCAAGAAGCTCCAACGGCACTCCTCGTTCGCGAGAGTGCAATAGCCGCTGAAAGGAGCTTCGCAGGTATCGAAGAGGCAATCAAACGGAACGACTACGCGGCTGCCGCCGAGCAGGCACGCGCGGCGCAGCCGCACATTGCCGAGATCCGCTCTATGGCGGACGAGTTCGGGAGCGAAGCGGTAATGTGGCGCGTACTTGCTTCTTTGGGCGCTGAGCTCGCGGCATTCGTGCATGAAATCAATGCGCTTGGCCTTCAGATTGCCGGGCTCGTTGCGGATCTCGAAACAGCTTTAAGCAACGACACACTCTCCGGTACGCGATCCGCCATTCGTAGTGCCAAGCGGCGCGCTTTGGAACTGGCAGACCGAATTCGACGCAATGCAACTTATCTCGTCGACGCTACGAGCTTTGAGGGCCGTCGGCGCCGCTCTCGGCAACCGCTCGGTGATCGCTTCAATGCGGTGGTGCCGTTTTTCCTTGCCAGAATCGAGCAGCGCGGTGTGAAGGTAGAGAACGCGATCCCGACAGATTTGCGCACCCCACCGATGTTCCCCTCCGAGCTGTCGGGGATATTCACGAATTTGCTGTCCAACGCAGTGAAGTTCACCGACAGCAATGGCCGTATCCGCATCGAGGCACGCGAAGATGGAGGTGCGATGCTAGTGACCATGCACAATACTGGTCAAGCTGTCGATCTGAATCGCGGCCAGCGTCTATTCGAGGCTTTTCAATCGACCACGGAACGTCCCGATGCCATCCTCGGCCAAGGGATGGGCATGGGCCTGACGATCACGCGCGCATTCGTCCAAGAATACGGCGGCGAGATCGCATTCGTCGCGCCGCCGAAGGGTTTCGCTACATCCATCGAGTTTTCTATTCCAATGAGGTAGCATGTCTTCCATCGTTTACGTCGATGACAAAGCAGACGACTGGCTCGCGAGCCTTCCCGAGAACGTCCGCCAAACATTTCGCGACTTCGATCCCAAAGAAGAGGCCAAGGCGGCCTTTGAGGCGGCATCAGCGAGCGACTTGTGGGTTTTCGATTTCTTTTACAGTGACGATCGAACGCAGCAGATTGCTCTGGACGAAGACAATGGTTTGAGTCTCTTCCAGAAATGGCGGCGACTTAAGCTGGAAGAACGACCGCCTGCCGCACTCGTGAGCAGCGATCTAGAAAGTGCAGTTGGATCGGACATTTCGCCTGGGCGCGGCCATATTCTTGCGCAACGGGCCAGTGTGGAATGGGTCGGCGAAAAAAGCCAAGCGACTGCGGAATTCCTGGTCGGGCTCGCCGATGCCTCGAATGCGATACAAAAAAGCATCATGGCAATCACCTCTACTGATCGGGCCGGCGATCGCCCATTGAACGAGGAAATCTGCCTACGTCTGTTGAATGCGCCGAAAGAATCTCCATGGCGCACTAGCGCAGAGCGTCAGCTCGACCGCGCAAGGCCGCCGCTGCTTTCTTCAGTCTCAGAGCCCCAAGCAAAAGCACGGCTATTACTCGCATGGCTCCTACATAACGTACTTCCATATCCATCATTCCTGATCAGTGCCCAGCACGCTGCGGCGCGACTTGGCCTCAAAACAGAGTCGTTTGCGCTGTTGTCGCAAGCTGAGGCGAACGATCTAGGACGCATGTTGCAGGCCGCGCGGTATGAAGGGCCGCTTGCCGCCTCGTCTCCAGACAAATGGTGGCGTGCAGGCATCGACGACATCGTCTGGGGCTTTTCACAGGGCAAGGTCGATTATATCGAAGGACTAAGCGCCGCCGCTGGGGCCGTTCCAATCAATATGCTCGACATCGAGGATCCAGTTGTCGTCTCCAACCCCGATCTGGTCGAAACCGACGAAATCGCTTCCGCAAAGGACTGCGTCAGGGCCCAGGACGAGCACTTTCCGCCCGATGTGCCACCGGCATGGGTGAAACTTGCTGATGTGCGCGATCACGCCGATCTCGCGGAGAAAGTGGTCTTCGAGGATCGCGAACTGCTCAACGTCCACAGCCAATGATTATTAATCTTAACAAATATGCCGCCGAAGTTGCAGCTTACATTAAGCATGCAGAAAAGTTCGTGGCGAGGCCGTTTCATTCTCGACTGCGGATGACCCTTGAGGACCTTGAGAATGGTCTCGACAGACGCCGACCTTTCAAGTGGCGAACGGCCGAGGCGATCAGAACGATTGACACAACCCGATATGACCGCCGCCAGGGTGACAATGAACCCATCTTCGCGACAATCGGATTTCACGCGTCCTTCGTCGCGCCGGCTAATCACAAAAGCAATGACTGGACTGTTGAGGAGATGGTCACTCACTTGCTGATTTTCCGAGCCGGAGCGGAAGAGGAGCCCGTGATGCATTTTCATGTCGACAAGAAGAACGCGGATCAGCTCGGCCCAGAGTTGCACATGCAGGTCTCTGAAAGGTTCACTGAGCGACTCGGTATGAAGCTCGCTGTGCCAAGAATCCCCTCGGGGTTCCTGCTTCCAACCGATTGTCTGGATTTCATACTTTCCGAGTTGTTCTCGGCGGACTGGCCTAGGGAACAATCTGGCGCACACGCCTTAACAACCTTGCGGCTGGCGCAGTTGGAACGGGCGAGAGGCTTCGTGGCAGCCGTCGATGCGGCCTGGAGGAAATCGCTGCGCCAAACGCCGATTAGTGTGCTCCAAGACTGCAAGTTCGAACCCGCGATTCGGCTTGCGTAAAGTAACGCACTTACACGCCCAGCTCCCACCGCCGCGCCCAAACCGATCAAGGTAAGTGACATGTCAGTCGTTGGACTTTACGCGGGTGTCGCTGGGCTTGAATTGGGTTTTAAAGAAGCTGGTTTCAAAACATTGCTACTCGCGGACAAGGACGAGCATTGCCAGCAGCTTCTTACGGCGCGTTTTCCGAACACGACCGTTGTCGGCGATGTTGCAAACTTATCGCGATTCCCAGAAGGGACGACGATCGTCACCGCTGGCTTCCCTTGCCAGAATTTGAGCATGGCTGGCAACAAGGAAGGCATTACCGGGCAAAAATCTGGTGACATTCGACACTTGTTTGAGCTGCTCGGAACAGATGTTCGTCCGACGCTGGTCATCGAAAACGTCTACTTTATGCTTCACCTCAAGAAGGGTGCGGCGATGAACTCCCTAGTCGGCGATCTTGAGGCATTGGGGTATCGATGGGGTTATCGCGTCGTGAATACGATGGCATTCGGTCTTCCGCAGCGCCGACGACGCGTTCTGCTTGTAGCTAGCACTAGTCTTGATCCACGCGACATTCTTTTCGCGGACGAAGCCGGCCTACCCATGTCGGGGCCCGTCACACTTGATCGGCCGGTAGGTTTCTATTGGACCGAAGGGCGGAGTGGCGTCGGAACGACAGCTGACGGGATCCCGCCACTCAAGATTGCGTCTACGTTGGGGATTCCCTCGGCCCCCGCAGTGCTCTTCCCCGACGGCGAAGTGCTGAAGCCAGGTATAGAGGCATGCGAACGGCTTCAAGGCTTTCCGGTAGGGTGGACTGACCTCGACTACGGTGTAAGGCGGTCACCGCGATGGAGCATGGTAGGGAACGCCGTATCAGTTCCGACCGCATCATGGCTCGCGCATTCATTGAAGGCGCCACGGCCCATGCTCGATTTCGTAACACAGCCACTTGTTGACGGCGCTCCTTGGCCGACTGCAGCATATGGCGATGATCATGGACGTTTCGCAGTCGAAGCAAGCGAATATCCAGTTCGTCACCCAGTAATCTCTATTGAAGAGTTCCGAGATTCGAGTTGGATTCCGCTGTCGGCTCGCGCTCTTCGGGGCTTCATTTTACGTGCGAAAGAAGGCGGTCTGCGTTTTCCGGGTGGATTTCTACCGGCGCTTGAGCGCGCGCTTGCCAAGGCCGAGCGACGCGAAGAACGCCGTTCAGATACTTCGCACTAGCCATCCAATTGCCGCCGCCTTAGTGACGTGGGCCACCCTTGCGCAGGCACGGGCGTGAGTGCTCATCTACCCCTCCACCGCTTTGCATTAGATCGACGGAGGCCCATGCTCGCCTCCGACATCGGCTAAAAACAACAAAGCGCCGCGCCAGTTCTCGCAGAGCGGTTCCCGAGCGCGATCTCCGCCAAAAGGAACCCGCCATGCCAAACTCATCGTCACCGAATTCATCAGCGTCGATGGCATCGCCGAGGTCGAGAAGCTGCCGAGCGTGACCTGGAACATGAGATGCAAAATTCAAGGAGGACGAGCTTGCCGACAGCGGCGCTCTGCTTTTGGGGCGCACGACCTATGAGATTTTTGTCGGCTCCTGGCCCAAGGAAACCGGAGACTTCGCCGACCGCTTCAACGCGCTGCTGAAATATATCGCCTCGACGAGCTTGACGCCGCGCGGATCCCTCCCGCCATTGATGCGATCGAGTTCGCAGCCACCAGGCGGAAGGTTCTGATCCGCCTTTTCTTGCTGCTGCGGTAGAAGACGTCCTGATTCAGCCACAAGCCCAAATTGCTGGATTTGGCAGCTCTGGAAGGATAAGCTTGGTTTGTGGTTCAGCGATGGAACAGAGACTAGCCGCAATTCTGGCCGCCGATATGGCGGGCTACAGTCGGCTAATGGAGGCCGACGAATCCGGCACGCTCGCACGCCTTCGGACCCATCGCATAGAACTGGTCGATCCCGCCATCGCGAAGAACAAGGGCCGGATCATCAAGACCACCGGAGACGGCATGCTCGTCGAGTTCCAGAGCGTGACCGATGCCGTGAAATGCGCCGTGGAAATCCAACAGCGCATGAAACGGCGCAATTCGGATGTGCCGCAAGAACGGCGTATCGAATTCAGGATCGGCATAAATCTCGGCGACATCATTTTCGACGATGAGGATATTTTCGGCGACGGCGTCAATATTGCCTCGCGCATCGAGCAACTCGCCGACGTCGGCGGTATCTGCGTGACCGCAGCGGTGGCGACCCAAATTGCCGACCGTCTCGAAATCGCCATGGAGGATCTGGGCGAGAAGACGTTAAAGAACATCAGCCGCCCGGTTCGCCTCTATCGCGTTGGGTTTGACGGTCCTGTCCTGCCACAAGTCGAGGCAAAGCGATCCATCTCGAAACCTTCGATAGTGGTGCTGCCATTCAGCAACATGAGCGGCGACCCCGAGCAGGAGTTTTTCGCGGACGGACTGACCGAGGACATCATCACCGAACTGTCCCGCCACCATGAGTTGTTCGTCATCTCGCGCAATTCCAGCTTCGTCTACAAGAACCGCGCCGTGAATGTGCGCGAGGTGGCCGAGAAACTCGCCGTCCAATACCTAGTGGAGGGAAGCGTCCGCAAGATCGGCGACAGGGTGCGCGTGACGGTTCAGCTCATCGACACGGCGAATGACGCACATATTTGGGCAGACAAATATGACCGGAAGCTGGTCGACATATTCGCGATTCAGGATGAGGTGACCGCGGCGATCGCAGCCACGCTGCCCGGTCGTGTCGAGGCGGCTCAGCGGGACCAGCTCGCGCGCGCGAAACCTGCAAACATGGCCGCGTATGAATGTGTGCTTGCTGCCAAGGTGCTGCATCACCGAAGCACGATTGCGGATAATGAACGCGCGCAAACCTTGATAGAAAGGGCCGTCACCCTCGACCCCGATTATGCCCATGCCCATGCCTGGCGGGCCTGCATTCTTGGCCAGGCCTGGGTCCATAACTGGTGCGAAGACAGGGATGCCGTCTGGAACAACGTTATGGCAGCGCTGGACAGGGCGCTGGCGCTGGACAACAACGATGCCGATGTCCACCGCATCCTCGCGGCAGTGAACGTGAACAACAATGAGCTGACCACAGCGCGCTACCATCAAGAGCGGGCGCTGGCCCTCAATCCCAATTACGACCTCGTGGTGGTGCAGCAAGGCGAGTTATTGACATGGCTGGGGAGGCCGGAAGAGGGAATCGAATGGATCCGCAAGGCAATGCAGTTGAACCCGCACCACCCGGAGAGATTCTGGAGCCATCTGGGAAAGGCGCATTTCGCCGCGCGCCAGTATGGCGAGGCGATCGAAGCTTTCATGCATCTGTCAACCATGGACTCGGTTCAGCACGCTTTCGCCGCTGCCTGCTACGGCTGGCTCGGTGACGAAATCGCGGCTGCGGCGCATCTGGGCAAGATCAGAACGCTCGATCCCCAATTCGACCTCGATCCATTTATCGCCACCCTGCACTTTGCCCAGGAGTCTGACGTGCAGCACGTCCGCGAAGGACTGCTGAAAGCCGGTATTGCCAACTTGTAGGCAGCCGGTAGTTACGAACCAGATCCAATCGGGGACAGGCCAAAAAGACCGGCCCCTACCCGACGCGGACGTTGTGGCATGACCGGGCAGGTCGGAGAAGCTTTTCCCACGGTATCGGTCTTTGGAAGCGAACAGGAAAACCCTCCCCCTGAAAAAGCGCCGCGCTAGTTGACGGAGCAGTTCGCACAAGACCCGCCCTGCCAGAAAGGAACCCGCCATGAGAAAACTCATCGTCACCGAATTCATCAGCGTCGATGGCATTGCCGAGGTCGAGAAGCTGCCGGGCGTAGCCTGGAACGATGAGATGCAAAAGTTCAAGGACGACGAGCTTGCCGACAGCGGCGCCATGCTTTTGGGGCGCACGACCTATGAGATCTTTGCCGGCTCGTGGCCCAAGGAGACCGGAGATTTTGCCGACCGGTTCAACGCGCTGCCGAAATATGTCGCCTCGACCAGCTTGCAGGCGCTCGACTGGCAGCCGGCCGAGCTGCTGCAGGGCGCGTTGCCGGAAGCGGTCAGAGGGCTGAAGCAAGGCAGCGGCGGCAACATCTATGTGCATGGCAGCCTCAGCGTCGCGCAGGAATTGCTGCGCCACGGCCTGGTCGACCGCATCAGGCTGCTCAGCTACCCCGGTGCCGTCGGCCAGGGCAAGCTGCTGTTCCCGCCCGGCGCCCAATTGCCGCTCGAGCTGATCTCCGCCACGCAATTCGGCAACGGCGTGGTGGCGCTGGAATATGCGGCGGGGAAGGCGTGATGAGCCAATCTCCCCCCTCGTGGGGGAGATGCCCGGCAGGGCAGAGGGGGGCGCGACAGAACGCCGGCCTTCGTTTCAACTGTGATGAGCTGGAATTTGCGCGGGTACGCGAATGCCATCGACTGATAAGTCGGCGGGACAGCGCCCCCCTCTGGCCTGCCGGCCATCTCCCCCACTTGGGGGGAGATCGCAGCTTCGGCCTTGGCGCTCATCCTGCAACGCTGGTGATTGGCGAAAGCGCCGATGACAGCCAATCTCCCCCCTCGTGGGGGAGATGCCCGGCAGGGCAGAGGGGGGCGCGAAAGAACGCCGGCCTTCGTTTCAACGTGTGATGAGCTGGAACTTGCGCGGGTACGCTAATGCCATCGACTGATAGGTCGGCGGGACAGCGCCCCCCTCTGGCCTGCCGGCCATCTCCCCACTTGGGGGGAGATCGCGGCTTCCGCCTTGGCGCTCATCCTGCAACGCTGGCGAAAGCGCCGATGACAGCCAATCTCCCCCCCTCGTGGGCAGGGGAATCGCATATGGCGATTTTGGGGTTGAGTTTAGGCTGAGAAAGGATTCTTTGGAGAGGCAGTTGAGCGAAGGAGCG
>NZ_JAMYMF010000071.1:0-13854 GCF_040318415.1 Mesorhizobium sp. M1163
AGGGGTCGGTCTCCCGTCCGCCACCGCACCTGCTTTCATAGCAGAGTCGGCAAGGAATAAGTTACAAGGGGGGCGCTGTCCCGCCATCATGAAAACATCTTACCGAACAGCAGCATACGTCCAACACCTGCCACCATGATTCAATGCCGCGAGGGTGAAAACAATGACCCGTCACGTCACCTTCATGACCATCGACGATGCCGAGCATTATACGCCGCAGCAGCGCGCCGAGATCATTGCCGCCTATCCGGCGCATGAGCGTGAGGCGCGGGCCAAAGGCATTCCGGTGCTCGGCTCCGGCCGCATATTTCCGGTGGCCGAGGAGCTGATCGCCTGTGAGCCGTTCCCGCTGCCGCGCTATTGGCCGCGGCTCGGCGCACTCGATTTCGGCTGGGACCATCCCTCGGCGGCGGTCGAGCTCGCCTGGGATACGGAGGCCGACGTCGTCTATGTCACAAAGGCCTGCCGCGCTTCGCAGCAGACTCCCGCCATGCAGGCGCTGACTCTGAAACCGTGGGGCGAATGGCTGCCATGGGCATGGCCGCGCGACGGCCGCCGCGAGACACTGGAGGGTGCCGGCACCGCGCTTGCCAAGCAATATTCGGCACATGGGCTGAACATGCTCGCCAGCCATGCGCAGTTCGCCGACGGTTCGGTATCGGTCGAGGCCGGGCTGATGGACATGCTCGATCGCATGCAATCAGGCCGCTTCAAGGTGTTTTCGACGCTTTTGCCGTGGTTCGAGGAGTTCCGGCTCTATCACCGCCGGGATGGCCAGGTGGTGAAGTTGCGCGACGATTTGATGGCGGCGACCCGCTATGGCGTGATGATGCTGAGGGAAGCGGTGGTCGACCCGGCGGTGTTCAAAGCCGCGCGGCGGAAGGCGGGGCAGGCCGATCCGCTGGGGGCGTTTCGGTGACCATCCGCATCATCCCCGCCACACTGCGCGATCTCTCCTATATCGCCGCCAACCTGCGGCCGGAGGACCGAGCCGAGATCGACTGCCAGTTCGACGAGTGGTCGCCGGCTTTGCTGGCGCTGACGGCGCTGCAGGGGTTTGCCTATGTTGCCGAGCTCGACGGCAATCCGGAGGCCGGCTTCGGCGCCGCCGAACAGCGCAGCGGGCTGTGGATCGCCTGGAGCTGGGGCACGCGCCGCATGAGGCGCTGCGTGCCTGGGATTACGGAATTCTTTCACGCCGTGCTCGGGCCGCAGGTTGCGGCGCACGGCGCCTGGCGGGTCGAGGCGCGAGCGCTGGCCGCCAATGAATTGGCGCTGCGCTGGCTGGCCCGGCTTGGTGCCACGCAACGCTGCCGCCTGCCGGGCTACGGCCGGAACGGCGAGGATTTTCTGCTCTACGACTGGACGAGAATCTCTCACTTTGGAGCAAACCATGTGCCTTTTTCAAAAGCCGCCGGCGCTGAAGCCGTTGCCGCCGACACCGACCATTGCCGACAAGGACGTGCAGGCGCGCGAGGCCGCGTTGCGGGCCCAGCTGGCGGCCAATGATGGGACCGCGGGAACGGTGAAGACCGATTTGTCGCCCAGTGAGCTCACCGGCCAGCGCCGCGTGCTGCTGGGGGTTTGACATGGGCGCGATGAGAAGAGTGTTCCGCAACCGCGTGCTGGCGTGGTGGTACTGGCGCCGGCACGCAAGGTTGGTGAAGAAGAGAGGCGGGTGATGCTGCCGATCTCCCCGGGAGATGCCCGGCAGGGCAGAGGGGGGAGATCGCAGCTTCCGCGTTTTCCGTAACAACCGAGCGCAAATCGTGTTCCTTCCGCACGGTTGACATTGTTCCCTCAGCCGCCATGCTGCATTGCAACATGGCTATCGAGAAGTTCGGCATGACGGAAACATCGCGCATCGAGTGCCTGGACGGGCTTCGGGCGCTCGCCGCGATCTGGGTGCTTATCGGGCACTGCCTGCTGTTGACCGGCTGGCAGGTTCCTATCCTCGGCGAACCGGACCTCGGCGTCGATCTGTTCATCATGCTGTCCGGCTTCCTGATGGTGTTCCATTACCAGCTGCGCCAGGACAAGGAGCCCTGGCAAAGGCCGGAAACCTGGCTGAAATTCTGGACCCGCCGCTACTTCAGGATAGCGCCGCTGTTCTACATCATGCTGTTCGCTGCCCTGGCGCTTGGCCCCTATCTCTACCAGTCGAGGATGGTCATCGACGAGTTCCTGCTGAGGTCGCCGCAGGCGCCCGAGCGTTATCTCGACAGCGGCCTGAAGAATATTGGCGCCCATCTGCTGTTCCTGTTCGGCCTGGTGCCGAATTTCGCCTATCGCACGCCGCTGCCGGACTGGAGCCTCGGGCTGGAGATGCAGTTCTATGCGGTGTTTCCGGCGATCATGCTGCTGGTGCGCAGGCTTGACTGGGTATGGAGCGCCATTCTGGTCGCGGCCACCGGCAGCGCGATCGTGTTGTTGATGGGGCAATTGTCGGTGCATTTTCCGATGCCGTCGTTCCTGCCGCTGAAGATGCAGATTTTCCTGTGCGGGATGCTGCTGGCGGGCGTCATCCATCAAAGGCAAAAGCGGCCCTTCGCATATCTGGCGTTGGCTATGGCTCTGGCCGCGCTGCCCTTCGGCGGCGGCTATGGGCTTGGCAAGCTTTTGATGCGGGAAGCGCTCGTATTGGGTTTCTTTGCCCTGGTTCTCTACCGGATGCTGCCGGGAATGATGGGCATCGTGGCCAGAAAGATCGCCATGACGCTCGCCAACAGGTTCTTTCATCTGATGGGTGAGCTTTCCTTCAGCATCTATTTGATCCATCTGCTGGTTCTCCAGCCGGTCGCGGCCCTGGTCATCACCCAGTTCGGCCACGAATTGTCGGCGCCGCTGCGCTTTGCGGTCGTCACTGTCGTCGTTCTGCCGGTGGTCTGCCTGCTGTCCTGGATCACCTACACGCTGATCGAAGTGCCCGGCCAGAAGATGGGACGTTTCGTGGTGCAGCGTTTTGGGCGGAGCCCGGCGCTCGAGGGCAGCGCATGATCAGCTGAAACTGCCGATCTCCCTCCTCGTGGGGGAGATGCCCGGCAGGGCAGAGGGGGGCGCTGTCCCGCCGGCTTGTGGATCATTTGTAACGCGACGTTAGGCGAATTCCGGTTGGGCGAATCCGGTCGGAAAAACATAAAAAACGCAGGCTTGCGATCCTTCGCGCCCCCCTCTGTCCTGCCGGACATCTCCCCCACAAGGGGGAGGTCGGCAGCTTCGGCGTCCCGCCGCTTCTTTTCAATCAAATCCATCAAGCGAGGCTGACCATGAGCGATTCCCGTGCTCGCGATATTCTGTCGCGACAGGCAGAACTGGAGAGCGAACGCAGCCAGTACGAGCATGTCTGGGAGGCGGTGTCCGAATTCTGCGACCCCGATGCGCCCGATATGTGGAGCGGCCGCCGCCAGGCCGGCACGGATTCGCAGGCCGAACGGCAGGAGCGGCGCGGTGCGCGCGTCTACGCCAACACCATCAACTCGGCCGCCAACCGGCTGGCCGCCGGGCTGGAAAGCCTGATCATCCCGCAGTCAGAGAAATGGCATGGGCTGTCGACCGCGGCAATCAACGACGAGGAAACCGACGAGGAAAAGGAATGGGCGGAAGCGCTGCGCGATTTCCTGTTTTCGCTGCGCTACTCCGCCAATTCGAACTTCGTGCCGGCAACACAGGCATGCCTGCGCAATGTCGTGCGCTACGGCCCAGCCTATCTCTACGCCGAGGAGGGTTTTGGCGGCACGCTGATCCGCTATGCCTCGATCCCCGTGGTCGAGGGCTATCTCTCGCGCAACCGCTGGGGCCAGGTCGATATTTTCCACCGCCGCTACGAGCGCACGGCGCGGCAGGCGGCGCAACTGCTCGGCTATGAAAAGCTGCCGGTGCGGATCAAGATTCTGGTCGACGACCCCTCGAAATGCGAGACGAAGATCTCGCTGATCCAGTGCATCCAGCCGCGCGACGAGCGCAAGATGTACAGTCTGAGCGGCACCTATCAGTATCTCGATACGGCGTTCGCTTCCTATCACGTCATCGAGGACGAGGAGGTGATCGTCAGGGAAAGCGGTTTTCGCTCGTTCCCGGTATCGTGCTTCAACTGGCGCCGCTACGAGGGCGATCCCTACGGCATCTCGCCGACCATCGAGGCGCTGACGACGGTGCGCGAGGAGAACGCCGTGCGGCGCTCCGGCCTGCGCGCCCTGCAGCAGATCACCGATCCGGCGACCGCGTCCAAGGCGCGGCTCGACTATGTGCCGGTGCTCAATCCCGGCGAGAATTATCCGGGCCTGATCGACGATGCCGGCCGGCCGCTGATCGCGCCCATCGCCACCGGCCAGAACCCGACCTATGCGTTCAATTATGCCGACAGCTGGGCCGAGGAGATCCGGGACATGATGTTCGTCAACCTGTTCCAGACGCTGGTGCAGAACCCGCAGATGACGGCGACCGAGGCCTTGATCCGGCAGGAGGAGAAGGGCGCGCTGCTCGGGCCGTCCGGCTCGATCATCCAGGCCGGCTTTGCCAGCAATCTCGACCGCGAGCTGGGTATTCTGGAAGACAAGGGACTTTACGAGGAAGACAGCCGCTTCCTGCCGCCGGCGAGCCTCGCCGGCAAGGCGCTGCGGCCGACCTTCACCGGCCCGCTCGACGTGCTGCGCCGCTCGGCCGAAGCCCGCGACACCATCCAGGTGGTGACGACGGCCATGCAGATGGCGCAATTCGATCCCGGCATCATGGACAATATCGACGGCGATGAAGCACTGAAGATCGTGCAGGGCGCGGGCCGCAGCCCGCAGCGCATCTTTCGCCGCCAGGACGAGGTGGCCGGTATTCGCGATGCTCGTGCCAAGGCCCAGCAGGAACAGGCCAGCATGGCGGCGGTCGCCGCCGCCGGCAAGGTCGCCAGGGATGCGGTGCCGGCGGCCGTACAGGCGCGCGATAGCGGCCTGCTGGATGGACTCGGCGAGTTGATGCCGCAGGGTGTGCAAGATGCTTCGGGCGGGCAGGGCGTATGAGTGGCAAACGCTTCGCCCATTCCAGCCAGGCCGGCGGCCCGGCCAAGGCGCAAGATGCGCTGGCCAAGGCCTATCTCAGGGTGTTCTCAGGCCAGGACGGCGAGATGGTGCTGGCCGACCTCACGGCTGCGACCGGCTATTACCGCCGCCCGTCCTATGGCGAGTGGCTGGCCAAGACAAAAACGCCGAACGGCTTCGAGCTGCACAGTGCGCTGAGCAATGCGCGGGCCGAAGTGGTGCAGCACATTATGGGGTTTTTGACGCTGGACGAAGCGCAGCTGGCGGCGCTGGCAAAGGCGGCGAGGCTGGAGGGGAGGTAGGGTGGTGGAGGACCTGTGGCTAAGTCTTGCTCAAATCTACGGTGAGTCGCAACGGGCTGGTTTTGACGCCTGGCGGCCAACACCTCTGGACCGATTTCGAAAGTTGTCGGGCCGCTTCCGCCGCTGCTTCCGAATGAGGTTCGTAGGATACAACCGTAACCGACTTGATCTTGCCGGCCTTGTCCAGTGTCACCTCGAAAGTGGCTTTGACACGATTGTCGACAGCGGCCACCGGCAAGACCAGGCATTCGTCAATCCGCTCAACACTGACAGCCTGTCTGGCGTGTGCGGAAACCGAACAAACAGCCAGCAGTGAGGTCATCAAAAATCGCATCGTCGCCCCCTTTGGATAGCAGACGATAGCGCCGACGTTTAATCAGCGGAAGGACCAAATCATCGGGGAAAAAGGATGCGCCGAGGCTGAAGCTGCGCCCCTCTCTCCGTTCTACGGGGAGATGATGCCGGCAGGCAGGTGAGGGGCGGAGCCGGCATGTCAGAAGTTTGCGCTGCCCCTCATCCCCCTGCCGGGACCTTCTCCCCGCAGAACGGGGAGAAGGGGGCACGCTCAATAATCGCCGTTATAATAGCGGTCGTCACAGGGGGCGGTGTAGATGCGGCCGCTGTTGCGATCCTGATAACGGCAAAGCTGTTCGCCGCGCGGCTGCGGCGTGGTGGCGTTGCCGACGACGGCGCCCAGCAAGGCGCCGGCTCCGGCACCGATGACCGTGCTCTTGGTGTTGCCGCCGATCGCCTGGCCGGCAAGCGCACCGGCGCCGGCGCCGAGCAGCGCACCGGTGCTGGTTCTCTGCTGTGCTTCGGTCTGCGCGCAGCCTGCCAATGCGGCGGTTACGAGCATGGCGGCAATGGCTCTGGAAATGGTCATCGTCTGGTACTCCCTTGAAGTCTATGAACTAATACACGGGCCGATCTTGCCAAGTGCGGTGGCATTTGCGGCGGAACATAGGCACTGAGCCTCACGAAATAAGACATGGTTGTTTTAGTCTGACAGCTCGGTTTCGGAAAGAAATGTAACCGAACAAGACGACGGAGCTTCATCTCAAATCGACCTTCGAGGGGCTACGCTGCCTCGATCTGCATCACCTTTTTTGCCGCAGCGGTCAGAAATCCGGATCGGCTGTAGCCGTGGCGCTCTGCATATCGATCGATCTGATCGAGGATATCTTCCGGAATGGTGACATTGACGCGCACGACTTTCGCCGCTTCGGCTTTCAAGGGAACCAGGATGGCGACACCGCTCAGATTGTCCTTGTCCGACATCACTTCCTCCAGGGACGACGGCTCGGGAATTGCTTCGCCATCCTCGACCAGCCCCTCGACATGAAAGGCCAGTGCTTCCTCGGCCATGGCGCGGGCATCATCCAGATTGACGCCTGCTGTCACCAGGCCCGGAAAATCGGGGAAGGAGACGCCGAAGTCGCTGTCCGCTTGCTTGTGGATCAGTCCGATGTAGTTCCGCATTTCTCTACCTCAGCTTCAAGCCGGATTGTTTTTCGATACTCTTGAGAGTGCCGATCGGGATGTCGCGCTTGGGATGCGGAACTGTCACGCGGCCCGGCTTGGCTTTGTGCTTGAACTGGGCGTGACTTCCTTTTCGAGCCACTTCGTACCAGCCATCCGCCAGCAGCCTATGAATGACATCGGCGCTCTTCATGTTGTGTATAGATACACACAGAAGGCCTAAATGTCCATGAGATTTGCGGCAGATTACGTGCCGCGGTCCAGTTGAACCTTCCTCAATCCCCAAAAAATGGAGATACCAGATGACCCGAGGTCTTCCCCGGACGCTTTCGCGTGCCGCCGCCAGAGAAGCCGGCCTTGCCCCGCCCAAGGCGGGGCTTACCGCCAGGACGACCGGGCAGGGCGGCGCCTACCGCACCGTCTTCCCCTTCAATGCCATGCCGGTGCCGGTCACCGATGCACTGGCCTATGCCAGTCAGAAGCTGTTCGATTTCATCGATGGCAAGATCCATATCAAGGGCGGCACGGCAAGATTGCAGTTCGCGGTGCTGACTACCCGCGCGTCGACCATCAACGACAATGCCGCGCTAACCTGGTCGCTCGGCTCGACGGCAGCATCGAGCGCTGTGCTTGCCGGCACCGTGGTCAATGTGCTGGGCGCGACCGGCCGTACGCTGGATGGCGCGGGTGCCGCGCTGTCGAGCGCATCGATTGCCGATGTTGCCGCAGCCGCTACGCTCGACGGCACCGTGACGCCGGTCGACCTCTATCTCAACCTGGCGTTTGCCACCGGCACGGATATCGACGCTGACGGCACGGTTGCCGTCACCGGCACTATCACGCTGCTCTGGGAGAACTGGGGCGACAATATCTAGGTTCCCTCCAGATATGGGTGATTGGCGAAAGCGGAAGTGACGGCCAATCTCCCCCCGCGTGGGGGAGATGCCCGGCAGGGCAGAGGGGGGCGCTGTCCCGCCGGCTTATCCAGCTGATTCGTGCTTGCAATCTTTCCCGGGGCGTTGGTGACGAAGTGCACCGGATCCTCGCGTTCCTTCGCGCCCCCCTCTGTCCTGCCGGACATCTCCCCCACGAGGGGGGAGATTGGCAGCTTCGCCGCTGGCTCTCTCTAAACCTCAACATAAGGAATCTTTTCATGACAGATCTGGCAGACGCCGGGTCCGTGGTGGCGGCGCCACCGGCGGGCAACCTTGCACGGCCACCGGCCAACGGGGACAACGGGTCCGCCCCGCCTGCGGCCAAAAGCTGGTTTGACGGTCTTTCCGAAGGCAACCGCAAGCTTGCTGAAACCAAGGGCTGGACCAAGCCTGAAAGCCTCGATCGGGTTTTCACCTCTTATGCGGAGCTGGAGCGGCAGCAGGGTGAGAGCCTGCGCGTTCCGGCAGCCGATGCAGCCGCGGAAGACTGGGACAGGTTCCATGCCCGACTGCCCGAGGCGATGCGTCCGCTGACCTCGCCCGACAAGGTCGAGTACAGGCGCCCCGACGGGCTCCCCGAAAACTTCGCCTATTCGGACGAGCTCGCCAATGCGTCCAAGGCCTGGGCAGTCGAGGCAGGTGCTACCCCGAAGGTCGCGCAGGCCTATCACGACCGCTTCGTCGGCTACATGGCCGAGCAGGCCAAGGCACAGCAAATCGCCGTTGCCCGCTCGGTCGAGACGACCCACGACGACCTTGTGCGGGATTGGGGACCGACCGGCAGCGATGGCTTTCGCAAGAAGCTCGAGGTCGCCAACAGGGCGATGAAGAAGCTCGGCCTGGTCAATGCCTATAAGGCGAAGGGCATCCTTCTGCCGGATGGCGCCTTGACCGACCCGCAGATCGCCAAGGCGTTCCACGCCATCGGCGAGGCGATGTTCCGCGAAGACACGATCGACGGCGGCGCGGCCTTGAGTGGAGGCAATCCCTCCAAGCGCAATGCCGCCGGCGAGCGCAACCTGACTGGCATCTCAGCCCTGGTCAAAAGCGACCCCGCCCGCGCCCGGCGGCTGGCACGCGAGGCCGGCGAAAACCCCGATCTGTGGATGCCCAATAATCCTCTCTGAAATTGGACCATGATCTTTTCCGAAACCGGTTTCCACTTTTCTGGATCATGGTCCGCCAATCTCCACAAACCTGAAGGAAGACAAAATGGCAGACGCCTATACCCGCATCGCGGACGCGATCGTTCCGTCCGTCTATGCGCAATACTCGTTCGAAGAGCATGTCCAGTCGCTCGACATCTACCAGGCCGGGATCCTGTTTTCCGACCCGGCCATCGCCTCGAAGCTCTCCATGGGCGGGCGTTCCGTCGACATGCCCGGCTGGAAGGATCTCGGCAACGATCCCTCGGAGCCGGTCAATGACGACCCGGCCGACTCGATCGAGATGAAGAAGATCGGTGCGCGCCGCGAAGTCGCGGCCCGCAATGTGCGTGCGCAGGCCTGGGGCATCCCGGACCTGACTTCGATCCTTGCCGGCGACGATCCGCAGAAGCTCATCGTGCGTCGCCAGACCGACTACTGGCAGCGCGCCAACAAGCTGACGCTGCTCGGCATCCTGAAAGGCGTGCTGGCCGACAACATCGCCAATGACGGCAGCGATCTGGTGCGCGTTACCGGTGCTTCCATCGTCGACACCGACATCATCGAGGCCGCCTATCTGATGGGCGACCGCGCCGACAAGTTCAAGACGATCTGGATGCATTCGAAACAGATGAAGGCGCTGAAGCTCGCCGACCTCATCGACTATGTGCCGTCGTCCGAGCAGGGCGGGCCGCTGATCCCCTACTACATGGGGCTCAGGGCCGTCGTCGATGACGATATTCCGGTCGCCGGCGGCGTCTACACCGCCTTCATGTTCAAGGACAAGGCGATCCTGTGGAACGAGCTGCCGGTCAACACCGAAGGCGGCCCGCTCGAGTTCGACCGCAAGCCGCGGCAGGGCCATGGCGGCGGCGTCACCGAAATGGTCGGCCGCCGGCATTTCGTGCCGCATGTGCCGGGCACCCGCTTCCTCGACGCGTCCTCGGCCGGCGAATTCGCCACCGATGCCGAGCTGGCACTGGCGGCAAACTGGGACCGCACGGCGTCGAGCGTCAAGCACATGACGTTCATCGCGCTGAAAACGATGGAGGCCTGATCCGGCCGGAAGGGGCGGGCATCAGACGTCCCGCCCCTTCTGGACACCAGGTCGGCCGGTGTGGCGAATCCCAAGTTCACCCGCTGCGCCGCGCCGGAGTGATGCGAATTTTGCGGTTCGCCACAACGTTCATGTTGCTCGTTTGGCCAATCGACGGCACCAAACAGTTACAAGAAAGGGCGATGCTGCCTTGTCTGAGCAAGGGAGGTAACTATGAACGTGAAGTACAAAACAGTTCAGGAAGTGCTCCGAAAAGCGGGCATTGTCATGAGCAAGAAGGGGGAAGTTCATCGCATAAACTTCTTCAGCGGTCTGGAGGACACCGCCTACTACACACCAAGTCTTCAGGATGCCCTGGACAAGGGCTTGGCTATGGCCGGAGGTGCCGGAAGGGTGAAAGCAAGCGTCTTTGCCAAGTCAGCCGAAACAGGGATCTCGACCGGCGCACGCATCGGCTGACACAATCCAGGCAAGACATCGCCGCATTGCGCGGCGGTGTCGTGAAACCGCAATAACCGAAGCATTGCCGTCTTCCTGCTCGAATGGAAAAAGACGGATCACGCAGCACGTGCCACCCATTCCCTGACGGGCGGCTGGCATCGTGACGGCTCCCTGCACGAGACGTGCAACGTTCTGCCCAAGCCACAATCACAAGAAATCCCCAGCCGCCTTGAAGCGGCTTTTTGCCGTGGAGGCACCATGCCCCGTTTTCCCCGACCAACCACACAGACAGAGGCCTGAGCCATGGCCATCACCCCGCTCGACATCGCCAACATGGCGCTCGCCGTGCTCGACGAGGCGCCGATCGACAGCCTCGACCAGGACGCCAAGGCGGCGCGTCTGCTCAATCTGCACTTCGACCTGACCCGCGAGGCCGAATTGACCAAGCACGCCTATGTCTTCGCTATCCTGGCGGCCTCGGTCGCCGGCTTCGACACCGGCAGCGGCGCTGGCACGCTGAACTTTGCCTATGAACTTCCCGCCGACTGCCTGCGGCCCTTGCCGCTGACCCATAATGGCGAGCCGGACGGCGTGCCGCTCTCATGGCGGCAGGAGGCCGGGTTGGTCTATTCCGATCAGGCCGGGCCGCGCATCATCCGCTATATCGCCAACCTGACCGACCCCAACGACTGGGACGCGCTGTTCACCGAGGTGCTGATTGCGGCGCTCACCATCAAGATCGCGCATCCCTTGACCCACAAGTCCGGCATGATCGACGTCGCTCGCAGCGCCTATGACAGGGCGCTGGATGCCGCCTACTCGGCCAATGCCATCCAGCGCGGCGGCAGATTTTCCAATATGTCCTGGGCTTTCCAACGCGGCGACAACAGGTTCGTCGGCCGATGACCACGCTCTATCCGGTCCAGGACGCATTCATCCGCGGCGAGATTTCTCCCCGCTTGCACGCTCGCGCCTCGCTCGAGCTTTACCGGGCGGCGCTGTCCAAATGCACGAACTTCGTCACGCTGCCGCATGGCGGCATCAGAAAGCGTGGCGGCACGTATTTTTGCGCGGAGGTGAACAATTCGTCGAAGGCGACACGGCTGATCCTGTTCATCTTCTCGGCCGATCAGGCCTATGCGCTCGAATTCGGCGATCTTTACATCCGCGTCTACGCCTATGGCGCCCGCGTCGGTACGGTCGAGGTGGCGGCCCCTTATCTCGAGGCCGATCTCTTCGACCTGCAATTCGTCCAGTCGGCAGACCAGATGTGGGTCACCCACAAGGATTATCCGGTCAAGGTGCTGACGCGCACCGCGCACACGACTTGGACGCTCGCCGATTTCGTCTTTCTCGACGGCCCATACGACAAGATCAACACCACCGCCACGACGTTGACGCCGGCCGCAACCGGCAACGCCATGCCGGTCATGACCTCGAATACGCTGCCAAGCGGCACGGTCAGCAACAGCAACGGCTCATCCGACGTGTGGCAGGCTTTCGGCGGCGACAAGCAGGAGGGGGTGGACATAGCGGGATTTCCGAGCGGGTATCTGCGCTACCAGTTCGGCGGCGGCGAGGCCAGGGCAGTCGACGCCTATTGGATTACCGCGACGAATGATCACTCAGACACTGTCTCGCCGACCCAGTGGCAATTCCAGGCCTCGCACAACGGCACCGACTGGACGACGCTCGACAGCCGGGACGGAGAGACCGGCTGGTCCAAATCGGAAACCCGCTTCTTCGACGGCTTCAACAACACGGTTGCCTACGAATTTTATCAGCTGCTGTTTTCGGGCGGCGACAGCGACGGAACCGCTATCGCCGAACTGGCCCTGCACGAATACGCGCCGTCGCAAACGCCGTTTGATCTCTCGGCCCTCCTCGGTCGTCGGCATCAATGACTGCACTGGTTTCCAGACCAGCGATGTCGGCCGCGCCATTCGTCTGCTTGGCGCGGATGGCTTCTGGCGCTGGGCCAAGGTCACTGCCCGCACCAGCATGACGGTGGTCACGGTCCAGTTGTATGGACATGCTCTGCCCGATCTCAGCCCGATCATCCGCTGGCGTCTCGGCACGTTCGTGCCCGGCAGGTACGTGCAGAGCGGTTCGCTTTACGAGGAGCGCCTGGCGTTCAGCCGAAAATTCTCGGTCTATGCCTCGCAAACCGGCGATTTCGACAACTTCGCCACCGGCGAGAAAGACACCGACGCGCTGGAATTCGTGCAGGCCGGCGGCGGTCAGGCCAATGACATCACGTGGGTGGCGGAATCGGACGGTGCGCTGATCATCGGAACGCTTGGCGGGGTGAGGGCGCTGTCCGGCTCCGGCATCGACGAGGCGCTGACACCGTCCTCGTTCAAGAACCGCCGGTCGCGGACCTTCGGCTGTGCCCCGCTGCGTCCCGTCGATGCGGGGCAGTCGTTCCTCTATGTCACCCGCTCCCGCAAATCGATCGCCGAGCTGACGCAAAACGCCACCGGCCGCTTCACCTCCGACGATGTCGGTCAAATATCGGAGCACATTCCGAAGAAAGGCGTCGTCGAACTCGCCTTTCAGACCGACCCCGACCCGCTGCTCTGGTTCCCGCTCGGGAATGGCGAACTCGGCGGCTACACGCACCAGCCGTCGCAAGACGTTCGCGGCATGCATATCCACCAGATCGCCGGAAGTTTCGCAGGATCGAACTGGGCCATTGTCGAAAGCGCCGTGGTGACGCCCGGCCAGGACGGCAATGACGATCTCTGGCTGATCGTCAAGCGCACGATCGGCGGCGTGACCAGGCGCTATATCGAGATAAAGACCGTGCCGTTCGAGTATGCGGCAATCGAGGACGCTTTCGAGGTCGACTGCGGGCTGACCTATTCGGGTGCTGCCGTCAATGTCGTCTCCGGCCTCGATCATCTCGAAGGCCAGGCGGTCGACGTGCTGGCCGGCGGCAAGGTCTACAAAGGGCTCACGGTCGCTTCCGGCCAGGTGATGCTGCCCGGCGGCGCCACCGCCGCCAAATGGCAGGTCGGGCTCGGCTACCAGTCCGAGGCCAACACGCTGGAGCTGGACGTCGGCGGCCGCGACGGCTCGATCGTCGGCCGGCGCAAGAAGGTCGCCAAGCTCATTCTTTCGCTGCTGGAAACCGACATCGCCGGGCTTCAGGTCCAGTCGTTTATCCGCGGCCGATGGGAGCAGGTTCGCATCCCGTCCGTGGTAGCTCCGGGTGCCATGGCGAAATTGTTCACCGGCAATGTCGAGGTGCCGATCGACGATAGCTGGGAAGGGCAGGGGCGGGTGAAGATCCGCCACGTCAATCCGACGCCCTGCACGATCAGGGCGATGACACCGGTGTTCGACGCCGAGCCTTAGGAACTGCTGATCTCCCCCCTCGAGGCAGGGGAATCGCATATGGCGATTTTGGGGTTGAGTTTAGGCTGAGAAAGGATTCTTTGGAGAGGCAGTTGAGCGAAGGAGCGA
>NZ_JAMYMF010000072.1:0-13698 GCF_040318415.1 Mesorhizobium sp. M1163
CCAGAAGTTCCTTCTCAATAGCCATGCGATGATTCTCTCCTTTCCATCATCATGGCCTCGCGCACAGAATTCCCGACAGTCCCGCACCTAGGTCTGCCCGACATTCCTCCTTGAACAGCAACGGCCTGCCGCCCGCTCATGGGCGTTTGCGGCCTCTGAAGCCATGGAGAAAATCATGACAGCAGAACGCTTGAAAGTCCGCGATGTCGGTGAGGGTTATGAGGTGCTTGACTACGACGGCAAGCCGATTGCCATTTACGCCACCATCGTCCATGCGGCGCGTTACGTGCGAGGTTTTGCAGCACGTTTCCAACTCGACTGGAGCCGCGCCGTCGCCGATCCATCTGCGCCAAGTGACTACTGCGCCAGTTTCCTCGGATCGGAGAGCATTGGCAGGATAAGAGCCGAGCCCGGCTTTCGATACGTAGGCCATTGGGCTTGGTGGATCAGCACTAATGACCACCGTTGGCGCAAGCCCGGTGGCCAGCGAGGGCGAGAGGCGGGCAAGGACTTGGCCATGGTCAGGCTAGAGCACGAGTTTACATGCTATCTGGCGAACACGCCCGACGGGCCTTCTCCTTACGCCTTGGTCAAGGGCCTGGAATAACCATCGCGACCCGAACCATCGAACGACACGGCATCGTTGCCGGTGCGCGCTTCGTACAAGTCCTGCATGGCAGGCAGCCTCAAGCATGCCGAAGCAAGCCGGCAACCACCCTCGACGATGGGTTCTGCGCGGAAACTTTCTTGCTTTGCCCCAGCGTCGACGGACTGTACTAACGTTCCGTCGGCTGGTATTTCCGTCAAAGGGGGATCAATGAGAAGTTTGACTGTCCTTTGTTGCTTTGTGCTCGGCGCCACGGCAGTGGCAATCTCCGCTCTTGCGGATGAACGCTGCCCCGGCAAGACACCGCAAAACTTCAAGAAGGAGGCTTACGACTTCTCGACAAATTCCTCGGTCGACAAGAACGGCAAGATAATCAGGTATTCAGTCTGCGTCGTAAACAAAAGCCAAGACGGCTGGCTGCGCATTAGCTGGTTCATCCCTCTACTGGCAGATCGTTGGGTGCCTCCCGGCGATGTAGTGGACCAAATTCGATACTCTGCCGACCCTGCTGCCCGCCCTGTGTTGGGATGCATCAAATACGGCAACCTCAAGGACAAGGTCGTTTCACAATTCCTGGGCGATGCAAGTGACGAGCAAAAGAGCGGAATGTCCAACGAAGCTAGTTGTCGCCAAGAAGCAGGGGTCGAGGCGCCGCCGACCGACACGATCGAACTGCCGCCGGACGGTGTGACCGAGGCTACCCGTTTGTACGTTCCATCCGATTTCGCCGACCCGACCAATTCGATGCTGGCCCTTGATATAGCGTATGGTGTCAAACCGAACCCGGACGGAAATGGGTACACGAGCTACTTCGGATATACCGCCAATCCTGTCGTTGCTGGTTCAAAGGCGGACGCCGAACAAATTCGCATGCGCCCCAAGTTTTCGGCAGGAGCAGACGCACTTTACGCCGCATTTCGAGAGCAAGTGACAAAGGATCACGTTTCCCTCGCCAAATCCGGAGGGTTTCAGTTTTCAATCTCGGGCTCAACACAGTGGTCAGTCCAACCCGCGTTCTATGAATTCGTAGACAAGGACGACAACGTGTTGAGCAGCTTCTCTATCCCGCTGTTCGCACCGGCAGACCGACGCCAATGACGAGGTTATTGCCGTACGCGTATGTGTTTCCGTCAGTGCTCGTGACTGGCTTAGAGAGCTGGCAACAGATATTCCGTAGAAGCTGGTTCGCGCCTCCCGGCGCCGAGCCCGCGCTTTATAACACGGCACTTTTTCTCGGCGTCCTTTTGAGTTTCGGGATCGTCGCGATATGGGTCCACCGTGGTATCCGCTTTATTGGTTTCATCTCCGGCATTGCGGCTTTCGTCGTGGTGCTCTCCCTGATGGGCTGCGGGGGCCTTCTTCACTATCTGCGAGAGCCGTGGAACCCTGTCATAACCTCATGGCTCGAATGGAGCTGGAGTATGTGCGCCTTGACGGCCATGGTGAGCATTTCCGCCGCGGTGACGCTCGTGGCAATGTTGATTGGGGCGGGTGTGCGGCAGTCAGGAACACCCGGCTGACAGCCGTATGACTTTAGGTTGGCCGTCCGTCGGGCAGGCCGATGCCGCCAGCGAAGCTCGGCTTTGAGTGTAGGTGCCCAAACCCCCGGTGTGCGGGCGCGAATGCGGCTCGTCGCATCGGGCCAAGTCTTGACGGGAGGTACACCAAGGGGCTACCAAAGAGGTACACCGAGCCATCGGTGCCTCGGGGGAAAGCCCCTCGCAACTCTTTGTATTTCAAGGATAAGCTCGGTCGGGAGCACTAGTTAGAAATCCCCTGCCGTCCCGGCTAGGGGCACCACTTTTTAAATTCCCACCCACTTCTTATTGAACCTAATGGCGTGGATGGGATCGTCCAGCGACGCGCCCGACCGTGGCCGAATGATTGCACCTTGCCTGCTGCCGCGAGCTGCTCGAGCTTCCGCTGAACGGTGCGCGGACCAGCCCCAAGCGCAAATCTGGCGTTCCTCACCGCACGCGATCAGGCGTGCCGCGGTCCCGCAAAAAGACGTTGCCGCAAAGTCGATCGCTGCCCGACGGACATGTTTCCTCCCGCGAACTACCCACCAGACCCGGCCCACAGATGCAACCTCGGGAGGTGAGATATGCGGTAACATTATGCACAATGCGAAACAGCTTCGTCTTGGATCGTGCTGCGGGCCGGACCCGCCGCCGTGCCTAGCGCAGGGCCGCCACGACGTCGGCGAAGTCGGCCCGCTTGCCATTGCCGGCGCGACGCAATTGCACCTCGACGGGCTTGCCGTCGGATTGGTCGCAGTAGACGATGGGTCCGGGCCGCACCCATTTGTCGCCCCACTCGGTCAGCGCGATAATGACCGTTTTGAATTCCAGCCCCTTCCGGGTCAGAACGTAGTCGGCCTGCTCGCCGGCGGCACCCGGGCGACGGTCCATCAGGCCGGCCTCGACGAAATCCTCGAGGCGCTTGGCCAGGATGTTGGTGGCGATCCCCAGGCTCTTCTGGAATTGCGAAAAGCGCGTGCAGCCGCCGAATATCGCGTCGCGCAGGATCAACAGGCTCCAGCGCTCGCCGACCAGTTCCAGGGCCCGTGAGGCCGAGCAGTTTTGTTTTTCATAGAGACGACCAAGCATGGTGTGAACATACCCTATTGACTTGCATCATGCAAGTATGCATTGTACTTGCATGATGCAAGCGACAGAGGTCGAGAGAGCGTCGCTCCACTTCATCGCCCGAGATTTCGGGTGTCCATCAACCAATCAGATCTAGACAGGAGATATGTCATGAAAAAGGAAGAAGATTACACGACGTCATTCGTCGTTAAGCAAAGCCCCGAAGAGGTTTTTGCCGCGGTTGTCAATCCGCGCGCCTGGTGGTCCGAAGATATCGATGGCGATACCAACAAGCTCGGTGCGATATTCTACTATCATTTCAAGGATATCCACCGCGGCACGTTCAAGGTCACGGAGCTTGTGCCCGGCAAGAAGGTCGTCTGGCACGTCGTTCTGAACTACTTCAACTTCGTCAAGGATGCGACCGAGTGGACCGGCACGGACGTGGTCTTCGAGATCGCGCCGACCGAAAAGGGGACCGAGCTGCGTTTCACCCATGTCGGGCTGACGCCGAGTGAAGAATGCTACGATGTCTGCCATGACTCGTGGCGCTTCTATGTCGCGAGTCTCCGCGACCTGATTTCGACGGGCAAGGGGCAACCCAACAAGGGCGAAGAGAACGCCAACCCAACGGTTGTGCCGCAAAACGAGGACCTCGGCGCCGTCGAGCGCAAGGCGGCAGGCGATGGCGCCGGGATGATCGTCATGACGACGGCAGCGGCGAAGCCCGGCATCGAAAGCAAGGTGCGGAATGCCCTGCGGGACGTGGCGGGGGCGGCCCGCAAGCAAAGCGGGTGCATCGACTATAGCGTCTTTCGCTCGGAGGCAGAGCCCAACGTTACCATCTGCGTCGAGCGCTGGGCATCGAAGCAGGAGCGCGACGCTTTTCTGGGCTCGGCGGACGCGAAGAATTTCGTTTCGGCCATAACCGGCGCCTTCCTGGAGCGGCCTTCGCCGATCTCCTACACGACGTTGGAAGTCGGGTCCTAGTTGCAAGGTTCGCCCGGCGACGGCGCCGGCTGCCCTGGAGCAATGCAATGGGGAGACGGCGTCCAAGCGTGTGAACAGAAAACCATAGCCTACTTGCATGATGCAAGAACGAATAGCTTGTATTTATGCAAGAGGAGGAGAGATCGCCGTGCCGAAATCGATGGAAGTCACAAACAAAGCCGTTCTCGTGACCGGGGCCAATCGCGGCCTCGGCAAGGCGCTGGTCGAGGAAATATTGAGGCGGGGTGCCAAGCGCGTCTATGCCGGCGCGCGCAAACCGCTCGCCCACGCGGATCGGCGCGTCACGCCGCTGATCCTGGACGTGACCGATGCGGTGCAGATTGGGGCGGCTGTCGAGCGGATCGGGTCTCTCGATATCCTCATCAACAACGCCGGCATCGGGCTCTACGACGATCTTGGCGATCGTGCTGCGCTCGAGCGACACCTCGCCGTCAACCTGCTCGGCGTGCATGGCGTAACCCACGCATTCCTGCCGCTGCTCACGCATTCGCGCGGCGCCGTGGTCAACATCCTGTCGGAAGCGGCTCTCGTTCCCTTCCCGATTATTCCGTCTTACTCACTGTCGAAGGCCGCCGCGTTTTCCATGACGCAATCGCTGCGTGCTCTCGCCGGCGCTCGTGGCGTGAGTGTTCATGCAGTCCTGTCCGGTCCCATAGACACCGACATGAGCAGAGACGCCGATATACCGAAGAGCTCCGCGGAGAGCGTCGCGAAAGGCATCCTGGACGGCATGGCGCGAGGGGAAGAGGAAATCTTCCCTGATCCAAAATCGGCATCCATGGCCGAGAGCTGGCGCGGCAGCGCGTTCAAAGCGCTCGAACGCCAGATGGCGGCTTTCGTCCAAGCCATGCCCACCAAGCCATAGGCGACTGGCCATCGATGCGCTGCCAGCATTTGCAATTCAGCGCCCCACAGTGGAGTGGAACGTCATGCTGTTGAACGCAACCTTCCCCGGTTTTCACCAGCGGATCACGATGACTTTGTCGGTCCCGTTGGCGAGTTCGACAGCTTCGGTGCCATCCGGTTTGCGGCTTTGGATTCTGGCGCTCTCGACAGCTTCAACGCCAACAACGTTGACTGCAAAGGCTTCATCGATTTCGGCGGCACAGACCAAGGTGTCCGGCGGCAGGTCCTTTACTTGATCCAACAACTCGCGAAGCTTCATGGTCGAATCTCCTTGGCGATAGCAGGAATGAGCAGCACGCTTTCGCCGCACATTCGGAACCATGTCCCTTGAGAAAGGTTCCCGATGAGGTGGAGATGCCGCAGAATGGGACGAACACGGCGATCCGCCCGTCGCGATGATGTGAACGCGCCGTGCAAAGCATCTGTCTCAAATCCCTGTCCCTAATGCTGCCGGCGCAATTCCTTGTTGATCATGCCGCCCATCGCTAGACCGACCGCCATCACCGCAAAAGTCGCCGCGATAGATCGCTTCGGCAGCACCGTCTCCCAACCTGGCGTCAACCGCTTCGGCACGAAGCCATAATCTGTTGCCGCGGCAATGGCCGCTGCCGCCAACGCATCGCGAAATATCAGAAGCGACGGACGCGACGGCCTCGAGGCGAGCCATAGTTCGAAAAGGAATGCCCAGAAGATGGAGGAAGCGTGATGCGTGCCATAGCCGACGAGCGTGTGCGCCACGTCACCGCGCCGCACGGACGCGGCCTGTTCGCCGTAGAGCCAGTGGCTGGTCGCATTCGTGGGCTGCAGGGCGCCTTTGCCTTCCCGCCTGGCAAGCAGGGCCAATGCAGCTGTCGTGGCGAAGCTGACGATCGTACCCGAAACGGCTGCGGACAATCCTGTCCGGATCAGACTTTTCACTTGGTCCTCCGTCGTTTCGCGGTCGGCTCCTTGGAACGCCTTTGTGAATTCGCGGCAGTGTCGTGTGATTGCCAAAACGGCAAAACGAGTCCGAAGTTCCGGGAACGGACTTTTGGTTGGACGTTATCCCAGGAGCGTCCTCCGGGATAACGCCTTTGAAGTCCGGCTGCCTTTCCTCGCAAGCTACGGATCGTACCCTGAGCCGTTATTACATCGGCCCCGGCACCATCTTGGTCGGCTGCTCAGGCATCGGAAACGGATAGTTGTCGCATTTCACGTCCGGGTTCGTCGGGCTGAACATTCCGAGCGGGTTGTCCTTGAACAGCCAGGCGTGAAGGTCGTAGTGGTGGAACTCCTTCGGGATGAGCGGGTAATGCCCCTCCATCGGCCCCTGGAATGTCTGGCCGAAGAGCTTCGGCGGCTCCTTTGTGTCCGGCGTCAAGGGCACGAGCCATTCCGCGCCGACCAGGCGCAATTCGCCGCCGACCGGCTCATAGATCAGCACATTGGGGCGCGTCGGATCCGCGGTCGGGCCGACAGTCGTGACATTGACGAAATGGATGCCCATCGCGCCCTTCGGGTAGTCCATCGCCCCCTCTACCTTTTCGCCGCTGTAGAAGACGCATCCTACCGTCGATAGATAAAGCTCGCGAATGGCAACCTTGTAGTCTTCATACCTGGACAGCGATTTACGCAGGGCATCGATCTCGGCTTTGTCGGGTTCGGCCGCCCGAGGAGTGGCGGCGTTCAGACACGCGCCAATGAGACCTGCCAAGGTGAGGATACCGACTCGCCTGAGGTGAGTTGTTTTCATCATGCATTCCTCCCAGATTTTTTTCTTCTGGCCGTGCAGGACCGAGGCGGCAGTGATGCTGGACGCGCGGCCGTAATTGATCGCCTCATCCCGGTTGGGACTGCGTCGATGCTAATCCTTTCCGCTGATCGGGAGAATTAACCCTGACGACCTAGGCCCGAGAGAGCCGACGGTGCAGAGACGGACGGTCGGGCCCACTTTGGACCCCATGCACTAGCGCCGGCGCAGCAGGCTCCTCATCCGGTTGCGCAGCAGGCGCGCCATGTTGCGGGTTTCGCGGTAGAGGTGAAGCTGCGACGCCGCCTGGCGGGCGGGGCGGTCGGCGTCCGGCGTCAGCCCGATCACCAGCGTGCCCATCGGCTTGCGTTCGCTCCACAGCCGGCTCATCACCGGATGGTCGGGCACCGCGCAGGAATCGGTCATCATGATGTTGGGGTCGTCGAGATGCTGCCTGGTCACCTCGATCATCAGCAGCGTGCCCGGCGAATAGGCAGCGAGCGTCTCGTCATAGGCGGTCTTCCAGGTGTAGGCGACGCCGGCCTCCACAAAGACGATCAGGCAGGCGATGGTGCGGCCGTCGAGCGTCAGCGAATGGATGCGGCAGAGATCCTGCTCGGCCAGCCGGTGCACCGCCTCGCGGGCGAAGGCGGCGCGGTAGCGGTCGATCGCCATGGCGGTGCGCTCGCGGCCTTTCCAGCCGGCAGCCTCCAGCGTCAGGAAATTTTCGATGGCGTGGCGGATCTCGTCAGGCCCGCGCGCCACGACATGCTCCAGCCGGCCGAGGTCGGCGAGGCGGCGCTTCAGGCGGCGGAACTCGCGATAATGGTGCGCGCGCAGCGAAGCTTTCAGATATTCCTCGCCATCGAGCTCGCTTTCGAGCACCGGGCGCTCGGCCTTGCCGGTGGTGACCAGCGTCAGGCCGCGCGATTCGGCGACGCTGGCGAGCAGGCTCGCCACCGGGCCATCCAGCCTTATGTCGGGCAGCACGAAGACCTTCGGCAGCTTGAGATGCGGCCTCGACAGCATCGCGAAGAAATCCTCGATGACGCCGATCGGATCGTCGCGGTCGACCAGGGGCGTGCCGATCGGGCCGAACGGGCTCGACCAGGTGCGCATGACGGGAACCCCGAGCGGCACCACCGGTCGCTCGACCGAGAACGGCACCAGCAGGCGCAGCCGGTTGCGATACTGGTCACCGTCCCGGATGACGGCCAGCCGCACCTCGCGGTCCTCGAGCCTGGGCATGGCCGGCGCCAGGAAGCGCGGATTGAAGAAGACGTTGGACTCGATCGTGCGGGTACAGAGATAGTCGAGCTCCTCGACCAGGTCGAAGCCGGCGGAGGCCGGATAGATGGCAAGCTTGCGCTCGGGCCGGTTGTTGGCGAGGATCTCGACATGGGCGGGATCGGCTTCGCGGGCAAGCCCGGCAAGGCCGGACACCATGGCGCCGGCCGGGCCGCCGCTGGTTTCCTCGAGCAAGGGGACGGCAGCCATCAGGCAGCTCCTTTGGCGGGCACGAAAATGACCATGGCGATGCCGAGCTTGCGCCAGACCGTAAAGGACAGCGCGCCGGCCTCGAAGATCATGGCGAAGACGGTGGCCATCGCCGCGCCCCACAGACCGAAGAGCGGGATCAGCACGACGCTAAGCGCGATGTTGAAGGCCAGCGTCATAGCATAGACAGCGGCACAGATGTTCTGGTTGCCGCTCATGGTGAGCAGGCTTTCGCAAGGGCCGACGGCGGCCCGCGCGACGACGCCGAACACCAGCAGGAACAGCAGCGGATAGCCGGCGGAAAATTCCGGGCCGAACAGGGTCAGCATCGGCTCGCCTAGGGCCAGCACGAGCAGCGCCATCGCCAGCGACGGCCAGAAGGTCCACGACACGGTTTCGCGGGCGAAGGCGGCGAGCCTGTGCGGCTCGCCATGGGTGAACTGCGCATAGCGCTGGGCGACGCCGGCCTTGACCGCGAAATAGACGAAATGCACTAGCGCCAGCGTCTTGACGGTGGCGAAATAGACGGCGACGTCGTTGGGATCGAGATAGGCGCCGACCATCAGCACGTCGGCATTGGTGAGCAGGAAGAAGAAGCTCTCGACCAGGAAGATCGGCAGCGAGACGATGAACCATTGGCCGAAATGCAGCTTCATCGGCCCGGCCGGAATTCTTTTGTCGATGCGCGAGGTGACGCCGACGAGCTGACCGAGCGTGGTGGCGTAGGTGGCGGCGATCGCGGCGAAGATCGCCGTTCTGGCGTCGGGCGCGTAGCCCGCCAGCAGCATCAGCGCCATGAACGCCAGGATCAGCAGCGGCCGCACCAGGAAGGTCGGCGACAGCGCAAACAGCGCCCAGGAATTGGCCCGCGCCAGCCCTTGCAGCAGGTCGGACATGGCGATCATCGGCAGGCAGATGATGCCGAGGATGAACGGCACGACATAATAGTTCTCGATAAAGGGCGACAGTAGCCAGACGCCGAGCGCGCCGAGGCCGGCGATCACCGTTGAAGCAATCAGCACGAACAGCCGGCTGGCCCGCACGATGCCGCGCAGTTCGGCCAGCATGCCGCGCTCGCGATATTCCGGGATGAAGCGGATGATCGAGGTGTGGAAGCCGAGGCAGGCGAGATTGCCGACGATGACCATCGTCACCCACACGAGCACGAAAATGCCGTATTCGAACGACCCCATCCAGCGCGCCATCAGGACCTGGCTGACGAAGGCGATGACGGCGCTGACGATGCGGACCGAAAAGGCGATCAGCGACATGCGGCCGGCCTCGCCGCGCGCGCCGGCGCTGAACAGGACGGCATCGATCAGGCCAAGCAGCGGCCTTATGCGCAGCGCAAGGCGCTGCGGCAAGAACCGCCCGGCTGTCGTCGCCGCGGAAAAGCGCACCCCGATTACACTCCGTTTTCCGCCAATTTACAGGGGCTTGGTGTAGCGGAGACACATTAAGAAACGGTTGGGTGGGGTAGAGCTGTGCATTGATCATGTTAGTTGCATGATCGATGGCGAGCGAATGCCAGGGTGGCGAGAGAGGTACGATGCGGGTGGACAAAAAATTTGTTTTGCGTGACGTAAGTCGCTGAATCAGCTTAAGTCTGCCCCATGCACCTGTCCAGACGTTGGGCAAGTTTGAACCCGCTTCCGAAAATGGTCCATAGCTATGTTTGATGACAGCCGTAGCTTTGTAACACGGGCCTTTCTTCGTGCCGAATTGGAACTTGAGTTCCGTGCTTACATGGGCGACGGCTCGGATGCGATTTTAATACAGCGCTTGCGCGAGTGGGATAACCGTCGCCAACTAAGCGAAGTACAAGCGGAAGGCGCGTTCACTCAAACTTTCTTCGTCGAGAATTGGGGATATGGCGAAGCGGGCCGAGTAGCTCCCGAATTGCAGACCATTATTCCCAAACTTCGGATTGCCGGTGAAGGCGCAGGCGGTGGTCCTGGTGAGGCTGACCTGGCTCTCGGCTGGTTCGGTGGTGACTTACACGCGACGCCGCAGGTGCTTTGCGAATTCAAGGACATTCGCTCAAAGCTCGACGCGAAGCAAAATCGCAAGGGCAGCAACCGCTCGCCGGTCGAGCAATGCCTGAATTACATTCGTGGCGCGCGACGCGGCCTGTTCGGCAATGAGCCGGTGCAGCCGTGGTGGGGAATTGCCACGGACATGAACGAGTTTCGCCTATACTGGTGGGATCGTGCACCATCTGAATATCTCCGCTTCGTCATCCGCCGCACCGATCTCTTCGCGGAGAACTATGACCTGCTGACCGATTCGGAGGATGCGCAGTTCGACCGCTTCTTGTTTTGGAAACTGTTCCAGCGGGATTATCTACTTTCCCAAGCGGGCCGCCCTCCGCTCCTGCGACTCATCGAACGACAATGGGTGCGGGAACGTGCGCTCGAAGGCGAGTTCTACGACCGTTACAAAGCGGTTCGCGAGCGGCTTTTCGACGTCATGCGGCTGAACAACGCCACATTCGACGGCACACCGACGGAACTTCTTCGGCTCTCGCAGGCGTTGCTCGACCGGTTCATTTTCGCCTTCTACTGTGAGGACATGGGCGCGCGGATGCTGTTTCCGCCCCAAATGATCCGTGACCATCTAAAGAGCCGCAGCGTCGAACCTTATTATGACCCGAACGGGTCGGAGTTTTGGGAATTTTTTAAACGTCTGTTCGCCTTCATGAACGAGGGCGGTATGTTCGGCGGTCTCAGAGTGCCGCACATCAATGGCGGTTTGTTCGCCGCCAATCCCATGATGGATGCGCTGGCCATTCCGAACCATGTGTTCGCGGCACCGAAGCAGGGCGCCGGCGAGGCCGCGCTTGAAAGCGACAGAGACACGCTGCTTTATCTCTGCGCGCGATACAACTATGCCTCGCGCGGCAACGTAAGGGAAAGCCTCAGCCTCTACACTCTCGGACGCATTTTTGAGCAGTCGATAACCGAGCTCGAATACCGCGCTGGTGAGTTGGAGGGCCGTGACAGTGTTGCCAAACTTTCAAAGCGTAAGCGCGACGGCGTCTACTATACGCCTGAATGGGTGGTGAACCTGATGGTCGAGCAGACGCTTGGCCCGTGGTTCACACAGGCCAGGATGGCAAGCGGCTATCCTGTTGCAGAAGATGGCGCGCCTGATCTTTCTGCTGGGGAGGCTTATCTCGCGCGACTACGCAGGATACGCATCGTAGATCCTGCCTGCGGTTCAGGCGCATTCCTGATTTCTGCTTTCCGGCGCCTGTTGCAGGAAAGGATGTCGGTGCATCGGGACATCGAGCGCGCCAGAGGTGGAGAGGTGGCGGCGGCTGTCAGCGAGGCACCAATGATCGCCGACATCCTGGCCAACAACATCTATGGCGTCGACATTAATCCGGCTTCGGTGGAAATTGCCAAGCTGGCGCTGTGGCTACATTCGGCTCGCGCGGATGGACCTCTCTCTTCGCTCGATCACACGATCCGGTGCGGCAACAGTCTTGTCGACCATGATTTCTGGGCTGGGCGAGAGCGGATGCAGGATCAGATCGAGCACATCAACAGCTTCGACTGGGAGGGTGCCTTCCCCGAAGTCTGGCCGGACGACGACGCGGAAGGCGGCTTTGATATCGTCCTCGGCAATCCGCCCTATGTGAAGTTGCAGAACCTTATTAAGGTCGATCCTGACGTGGTTGCCTATCTGCAAGGAAACCGGGGTGACGACACCTATGTCAGCGCTCAGACCGGAAACACGGACCTCTATCTTCCGTTCATCGAGAAGGGGCTGCGGCTGCTCGCACCGGGTGGTCGCATGGCTTACATCGCACCGAGCCTGTGGACGGTAAATCACTATGGCGAAGGCCTCCGCAGACTGGTGCGCAGAACGCGGCAACTTGACCGCTGGATCGACTTCAAGGCCCACCAGATATTCGATGAGGCTATAACCTATACTGCGGTGCAATTCTTCACCAAGGAGCCGTGCGCACAGGTTCGGATCGCCGTTGCACCCGGCGGTGATGCCGAGGCACACGATATAGACTGGGCGGATGGAGATCTGGCGGTTCCCTACAACGCCTTCGCCGAGAATGGCGAATGGCTGATGGCAACCGGGGCGGAGCGAGCGCTGATCGACCGACTGGCGCGGGATTGCTTGCGTCTTGAGGATCCGCGGCTGACCAGCGGCATTACCGTCGGTATCCAGACAAGCGCTGATCCCCTCTATCATCTCGACCGCATCGGAACCAATCGCTACCGCTGTGCACCAAAGGGAGTGCCAGCCTATGAGGCCGAGATCGAGGATGGAATCATGAGGCCGCTCATTTCCGGCGGCGAGGCAAAACGCTACGAAGAGCCTGCGACTGACACTTATTTGCTGTTTCCCTACGCACGTGACCCACGCGGCAACATGCGCCTCATCCCAGTCGGCGAGATGGAACAGCGATTTCCTCGAGCATGGCAGTATTTGCTTTCATGGGAAATGGAACTTCGAGGGCGAGAGGGAAACAAATTCGACGATGAAAACTGGTACCGATTTGGGCGCCATCAAAACATCGACAAACAAGACATCCAAAAACTAATAGTTGCGCAAACTGTTCCCGAAATGAGAGTTTGCGCTGACACTAGCGCGGATAAGTATCTTAACAATGTCCGGGTTAATGGCATCATAGCAGCCGCTGGAACGGATCAGTCCTATCTGCTCGGCGTGTTGAACGGGCCGATTGCGGACTTTGTCTTCCGGCGGATCGGAAAGCCCAAACAGGGCGGTTGGTTCGAAGCCAACAAGCAGTTCATTGCGCCTCTCCCGATCCCCAATGTGTCGCTGCAGGACCAAGCCGAGATCGCTGCCCGAGCGCGTGAACTGCAGCGGAATTGGACACGACGCCGTGAACTGCTTCAATCAATCGAGGAACGGCTTTCCGTTTTGGCGCGGGCGCGACATCCGGCGCGTTGGCTGTGGCCTGACCTACTGGACCTGCCTGAGATGACAACGCAAGCCCCGGCAGTACTGAAGCTGCAAGGCGAGCGCCGCGCTTGGGCGGAAGCGCGGTTAAACGAGTTCGAGGCGAGCCGTCTCGAAGCGTTGCAGGCAGCGCTTGATGGCGGTGGACGTCTCGAAGCGGCGTTCCGTGACGGCGAGCTTCGACTGTATGCCGGCGGCGTGATCGTCCTAGGCCGCATTTACCTTGATGACGACACCGGAAGTCTGACGGAAACCTATTGGCGCTGGCTGCTGCTCAGCCGCAAGTGGCGCGAGGCCGAGCGTTTCGCTGCCGAATTGCGGCGACCGCGGAACTGTCAGGAATTCTGTGCGCGAGGCCGGTTTCGTCATTGGCTGACGAACCTTTCGCCGAAGACGACGGCGAACTGGGTCTT
>NZ_JAMYMF010000073.1:0-12178 GCF_040318415.1 Mesorhizobium sp. M1163
CGGTTAGCGGCCCGCGCGCACGTCTCCCCTGGCCCGGCCCCGGCTTGGCCCGGGCGCGCCCCCTGCCGGCGCCCTTTTGGCCCACGGGTTACGTGGGACCGTCCCCCGGGCCCCGGGAATGCGGGCGCCCGGAGATTGAATGCCGCTTTATGGCGAAGAGTTCGCCAGGCGAGGCTGTTGGCGGTATCGACGACCACGCGTGATCACCGGCCCGCCTTGACACCGATGACGTGCCCCTTCGCGTCAGTGACCAACATCCCTTTCGATTGGTCCAAGATCACAACTATGTTGCCGAAAGGATCGCGCACACGGGCGCACCGCCCAACCGCGATCTCGAATGGCGGTTGCACAGCCTCACCGCCGGCGGCCAAGAATTCCTCAAACGCGTCGTCCACGTTATCGACCAGGATGTCGGTCTCGGGACCGATATGAAGATGGACAACCAGTTCCGCATCGGTTTCAGGCAGCGCAAAGCCGGCGGCTTCATCGTCCCGCCAAACGAGGGCATGACCGAGCCGATCCCCATAGAACGATACGGCTGCATCAAGATCGCTCACGCGCAGTAGATGATTATCGAGCTTGCGGAATAATGGTCTTTTTCGAGGCTCGTGCGCCATTGCGGGACCTCAATATGTGAAGAGATTCGTGCGGCCGTATAGCCTCTAATGAAATAGTCTTCGAGACTGTGTCTGCAACCGGGTTGCCTTCAAGCTTTCGAGCCCGCTCGGTGGAAATGGTAGCGAGCCGAAATTCATGTGGGGGTCGTGAGCGGAAATTCAAACTGAGACAGCACCGAAGGGCCGCATCAGCGACGCGGCAATCGGAATATAGCTCCGACGACATGGCGAAAACGCAAAAACCGCGCTCCATCGGAACGCGGCTTTGCCAGATACGCATGGTGCTTCGCCAACAATACACTTGCGAAACTTACGGCGAAACTTACGGGCTCCGGTACGCGAGACCTGATCCGGAGCGCCGGGCGGATGTCCGCCTCGCAATCCGTTTTAAACGCACATCGTTACTGCAGGGTTAGCAAGAGCTTAAGCAAACCTAAATTTGCCGACTTTCCGCTTTGGGCAGATCGAAAACTATGAAATTTGACCTTACGCAGGGTCACCGCGCAGGAAATTGATGATGCCGGAAAAATCCGCGCCGGCATTGCCTTGTGCGTTGAACAGCGCATAAAGCTGGGCTGCCTCTGCGCCGAGCGGCGTTGCCGCACCGACGCTCTGTGCGGCCTCCTGCGACAGTTTCAGGTCCTTCAGCATCAGTGCCGCTGCAAACCCGGGCTTATAGCCATTGTTGGCGGGCGATGTCGGCACAGGGCCGGGCACCGGGCAGTAAGTGGTCAGCGACCAGCACTGGCCGGACGATGTCGAGGCGACGTCGAACAGCGCCTGGTGCGACAGGCCGAGCTTTTCCGCCAGCACGAAGGCCTCGGCAACGCCGATCATCGAAATGCCCAAAATCATGTTGTTGCAGATCTTCGCGGCCTGCCCGGCGCCGTCGTCGCCGCAATGAACGATGCGGCCGGCCATTGGCTTGAGGATCGGTTCGGCCTTGGCGAAGGCGTCCTTCGAACCGCCGGCCATGAAGGTCAGCGTGCCGGCCGCCGCACCGCCCGTCCCGCCGGAGACCGGCGCGTCGATCGTCAGCAATCCGTGCTTGGCCGCGGTGGCATGGGCCTTTCGCGCCGACTCGACGTCGATGGTCGAGGAATCGATGAACAACGCGCCTTTTTTCGCGTTGGCCGCGATGTCTGCGTAAACCGACAGTACATGCTTGCCGGCCGGCAGCATGGTGATGACCGCATCGGCATCCTTTACCGCCGCAACGGCATTGGCCATGATGACGACGCCGTGCTCCCTGGCGATGACGAGGTTTTCCGGCACCAGGTCGAAGCCGTGCACGGCATACCCGGCCTTGACCAGGTTGGCGGCCATCGGATTTCCCATATTGCCGAGGCCGATGAAGGCGATGGTGGTCATAATGGCACTCCGCGGTTTGGGTAAGGCAGGCAGTAGGCAGTAGGCAGTAGGCAGTAGGCAGTAGGCAGTAGGCGACCTATTCGGGCGCAAGTTTGCTAATAAGTTGGCGAAGCATTTTTCCGATGCCCTCGGTCGCTAACGGTACGTGATAAGCTTGGTCATGCGTGGCAAGGCCAATGCGTTCAGCGATCTCAAGGTGTGTCTCGAACTCCTTCACGATCCTTGGGCTATCCTGAGAAATTGCTGATAGGAGCCTCTGTTGTCTCGACCATAACCTTCCGCGATGTTTGCAGGAATAGAGGTTGCTGAGCGGCGAATTTGGCTGGTCAACCCATACAATTCTTCTTTTGGCCATGCCTTGGTCAAGGAGTAGGTGGTGACGGCCAGATCCATCGCCTGCTGCCATACGATAAGATCCTTGTACGAATTGATCTTGCCGGTCATCTTCCTGCCTACTGCCTACTGCCTACTGCCTACTGCCTACTGCCTTACCGTACGATCAGCGCGCGAGCGATGATGACGCGCATGATCTCGTTGGTGCCTTCGAGGATCTGGTGGACGCGCAGATCCCGTACCAGCTTCTCGATGCCGTAATCGTGCAGATAGCCATAGCCGCCATGCAACTGCAGGGCGTCATTGGCGACGTTGAAGCCGGTGTCGGTGACGAAGCGCTTGGCCATTGCCGACCATTTTCCGGCATCCGGCGCCTTGCGGTCGAGCTTCGAGGCGGCGGTGTAGAGGAAGATGCGCGCTGCCTGCAGTTCGGTCTCCATGTCGGCGAGTTTGAACTGCAGCGCCTGGAATTGGTTGATCTTCGAGCCGAAGGCCTTGCGCTCGGCGGTGTAGGCGAGAGTCTTGTCGAGTGCCGATTGCGCGCCGCCGAGCGAACAGGCGGCGATGTTCAAGCGGCCGCCGTCGAGCCCGGCCATGGCGATGCCGAAGCCGGCGCCTTCTGCCGACAAAAGGTTTTCCGCCGGCACCTTGCAGTCCTCGAAGACGACCTGGCGGGTCGACTGCATGTGCCAGCCCATCTTGTGTTCGTTGGCGCCGAAGGAAAGGCCGGGCGCATCGTTCGACACGACGAAGGTGGAAATGCCTTTCGGCCCGTCGGCGCCGGTGCGCGCCATGACGACATAGAGGTCGCTGTCGCCGGCACCGGAGATGAACTGCTTGGCGCCGTTCAGCACATAGTCACTGCCGCTTTTGACCGCGCGCGTCTTCAGCGCCGCCGCATCCGAGCCCGAGCCCGGCTCGGTCAGGCAGTAGCTTGCCAGCCATTCCATCGAGGTCAGTTTGGGCAGGAAGCGCCGGCGCTGCTCGTCGCTTCCGAAGCGGTCGATCATCGATGCTGCCATGTTGTGGATCGAGATGAAGGCGGAAAACGCCGGATCGGCACGCGAAAGCGCCTCGAAGATCAGCACGGCGTCGAGCCGGCCGAGCCCCGAGCCGCCGACATCGTCGCGGACATAGATGCCGCCAAGGCCGAGCGGGCCGGTCTCGCGGATCACGTCGGCGGGGAAATATTTGTTGCGATCCCAGTCGAGTGCGTTCGGCGCCACACGATCGGCGGCGAAGGCCTCGGCCATCTCTTGGATGGCGCGCTGGTCCTCGTTGAGTTCGAACTGGCTGGTGCCCGCATCGACAGCGGCGTCCATGGCGTGCTCCCTGATGTTTCCGGCCTGCTGGCCTGTCGTTTTTGGCTTTGCGCGCCGTCCAATCTAGACCAATGATGCCGCCGCGCAACCCGACCGTCTGCGCAGCCGCTGTGTGCGAATGCGCTTTGGAGCAAAGTGTGACGACAAATTTCGACGAACTGCTTGGACGCTTCCATGCCTATCTCCAGACGTTCGATGATGCGCTGGTGCGCGACGCCGTGGCCCGAATCGGCTGGGACATGCCAAGCCGGCCGCTCGAACCGCATGCACTGCCTTGTCTCGTCCTGCTCGACCGTATCGTCGAACTCGCTCCCGCTGCGGCCAAGCCGCTGGCGCGGCTGGTTGCGCAGCGTCGCGGCGATCTGCGCTGGGGCCAGACCTATGGCGAAGCGGATTTCGGCAAGATTTTCATCGACAATTACGGCTGGCTGGAGGTATTCGGCACGCGCGGTCATTTCGTCAATGAAGAGGTCGCGGCCGGCCTGCTGATCCTTGGGCCCGACATCGTCTACCCCGATCACCACCATGTCGCGGAGGAGATCTACGTCCCGCTTACCGGCGGCACCGAATGGCGCATGGGCGATGGCGGTTTTCGCCTTCGAGCGGCGGGCGAGGTGATCCACCATGCCTCTGACGTCAGCCACGCCATGCGCACCGGCAAGGAGCCACTGATGGCGCTCTATCTCTGGCGCGGCGGGCCACTGGCAGCCAAGTCGACGATCACCGGAACCGTTGCGCAGGGCAGGGACTGATATGGCCAAGGCGATCATGCTGCAGGGCACGGGTTCGGATGTCGGCAAGACGGTGCTCGTCGCCGGTCTTTGCCGCGCGGCGAAGAAGCGCGGCTTGAAAGTGCGGCCGTTCAAGCCGCAGAACATGTCGAACAACGCGGCTGTCGCCGATATTCCAGGCGTTTCAAGCGGCGGTGAGATCGGCCGCGCGCAATGGCTGCAGGCGATCGCCTGCGGCGTGCCGCCGACCATCCACATGAATCCGGTGCTGCTCAAGCCGCAGACCGATGTCGGCGCTCAAGTCGTCGTGCAGGGCAAGGTGTTCGGCGAGGCGCGGGCGCGCGACTACCAGGCGCTGAAGGGCCGGCTTATGGATGCGGTGCTGGACTCCTGGGCAAAGGTTGGCGAGGGCGCCGATCTGGTCATTGTCGAGGGCGCCGGCTCGCCGGCCGAGATCAATCTCAGGAGCCGTGACATTGCCAATATGGGCTTTGCGACGCGCGCCGGCGTGCCGGTGATCCTGGTCGGCGATATCGATCGCGGCGGCGTCATCGCCTCGATCGCCGGCACCCATCTGATCCTGCCGGACGAGGATCGGCGAATGATCGTCGGCTATCTCATCAATAAGTTCCGTGGCGATGTCTCGCTGTTCGATGACGGCATCGAGGCGATCGAAAAGTTCACCGGCTGGCGCTGTTTTGGCGTCGTGCCGTGGCTGAAGGCGGCGGCGCGGCTGCCGTCGGAGGATTCCGTCGTGCTCGATCGGTTGGCGTCCGGCGAGAAGCGCGCGCTGAAGATCGCCGTGCCGATGCTCTCGCGCATCGCCAATTTCGACGACCTCGACCCGCTCAAGGCCGAACCGCAGGTCGAGGTGGTGTTCGTGCCGCCTGGCCAGCGCTGGCCGCAGGATGCGGGTCTGGTGGTCATTCCCGGCTCGAAGTCGACGATCGGCGATCTCGTGAAATTCCGCGAGAACGGCTGGGACCGCGACCTTGCCGCGCACAGGAAACGCGGTGGCCACATCGTCGGCATTTGCGGCGGCTTCCAGATGCTCGGCCATAGCGTGCGCGATCCAGACGGCATCGAGGGCAGCGTTACCGAGACGCAAGGCCTCGGCCTGCTCAATGTCGAAACGGTGATGGAGCCGGAAAAGACGGTGCGCAATGTCAGCGCGCGCTCGGTGCCGTTCGATCTGCCGCTCGAGGGCTATGAAATCCATCTCGGCCGCACCACCGGTCCGGACACGCTGCGGCCGTCCGCCGTTATCAACGGCATCGATGACGGCGCCATCTCCGCCGACGGCAAGGTGTCAGGCACCTACATGCACGGGCTGTTTTCCGCCGACGCCTTCCGAGCGAAATTCCTCGAAAGCCTCGGCGTCAAGGGCGGCGGCATCGACTACCGCGCCGAGGTCGAACGGGCACTGGACGAGATCGCAGCCGAACTGGAAACCCACCTCGACTGCGACGCGATTTTTGGGCTGGCGCGTTAGCTGGCAGCTTCGTCAGCCTTCGGCCAGTATGTGCCGAAGGACCAGACATTGCCTTCCGGATCGCGGCAGATGAATTCGCGGCTGCCATAGTCGCGGTCGGTGAGTTCTTCCAGAATCTCGGCGCCGGCGGTTTTTGCCCGCGCGTATGCCGCGTCGGCGTCAGCGACCGCGACATAGATCGACTTGCCGCCGCCCGACCCGGGCGCGCCGACCATCTTGCCATAGGCATCGTCGCGCGCCGTGCCGAGCATGACGATCGAAGAGCCGAAAGCGAGTTCGGCATGGTGCACCACGTCGCCTTCGCCATAGCGGGCGTGAACGCTGAAGCCGAAGGCCTCGCACAACCAGTCGATCATCTTGCCAGCATTCCTGTAGCGCAGCGCCGGGTAAAGCCGCGGTGCTTCGGTGGTGTTCGGCATGGCCAATCTCCTTCGCTGTGTTGGTCGATCAACCCAGTCTGGGCGAAGGCCCGTCGCGCGTCTTGAAGAAATGTTACCTCACGGCGACAGTCGTCGGCGTGACGCCTGCGAGGTCGCGAAACTCTCGCACCAGATGCGCCTGGTCGGCATAGCCGCAGTCGGCGGCGATGTCGGCCCAATCGCTGCTGGCCTTTCTCGACAGGCAAAGCGCGTGGTTGAAGCGGACGATGCGCGAGAGCGTCTTGGGTCCAACGCCGACCGCGTCCGAAAATTTTCCGGCGAGATGCTTGCGGCTCCAGCCAAGCTTTTCGGCCAGCGTCGAGATGCGGGTCCGACCACTCGTCGAGACGATCGTCTCATAGGCCCAGACAATTTCGGCTTGAGTGCCGTCTGTGGTTGCCAACCGGTCGGCGACGAAGGCCTCGGCAATGGCAAAGCGTGAGCTCCAATCCGGCGCATTGCCAAGCCTTTCGCGCAGCGCGACGCCTCCAACGCCGAGCACGTCATCCAGGCCGACCATGCGGTCGGTCAGTTCGCTCATCGGCCGGCCGAAGAAGCGACGAGCGCCGAGCGGGGTGAAATTGATCTGCACACAACAGGCGCCGCCGAAGGATTCGATCACCACCGGCCCGGCGTAAAGGCCGGCGGCAAAACTGGCGAAGCGGTCATTGTCGCCGGGGTCCCTGCCGAGCCCGATGGCAAAGGGTTCGGCAAAGCTGATGACCAGCGGCACGGTCAGCGAGGCATATTCGATGGCGCGGAAATGGCCTGGCATGGTTTCGCGAAAGCCGCATATGTCGGTGACGGCGCCCTGAAGCCGATGGCACGGAGCGAGCCGCACCATCTCGAACCGATCGAGCCCCGGGCTATCATGGCGGCTGCCGTCTTCGCTGTCGGCGGGCATGCACTTTCCTCCGCCACGCGACTTTAACAGACCATCAGTCGGAATCAAAAGCGCCCGGCTTTGGCCGGGCGCTCCGAGTTGCCTGAGATTCGAAGTTGTCTGGTCGTGTTAAGCGCCGCGCATCAGACAGCCGGCGGCCAGCACGATGTAAGCGATGACGACAATCCACGCGGCATTCAAAGGGATGAACGCAAGAACGCCAAGCGCGGCGAGAACGCCGATGATGGCGATGACAAGGGATATGATGAAAATAAGCTGGGTAGGCGCACTGAGATTCATGTCCGGTCCCTCCTCAACATGATTCGTACAACGGCATAGTATCAGGCGCGCGGTCACACACCAATGAGCGCAGCGGGCTTGCCGGATTGGCCGGCAGTTTTATGGGAGTGGCCAGAACGGTGCCGCGAGTTCGATCACGAAGGGCAATCGCTTCAGACGAATGACAGTTTCCAAATTGTGGCGGAGACCACCAATTGTCGATGTCGCCGCCGCCCCTCATTGCCCTGCCGGGCATTTCTCCCCGTATAGTGACGGGGAGAAAGGGCTGGTCGCAACGTCGGCGCCTTTTCTTGCAGCGTCTGCGATTGGCGAAACCGGTGACGAGAGCGCCCTCTCCCCGTCACTAAACGGGGAGAGGATGCCGGCAGGCAGGTGAGGGGCAGCGCCAACGCCCTAAAGGGGTGAGGAGACGAATTCAAAACCTGAAGCGATTGCCCAGTTCCACCCTTCGCACCCCTTTTGCGCCAAGCCGATTCCGCGCTACCTTCCTGACGAATCGGAAGGGGCTGACGGCGATGGGATTGCTGGACCAGATACGCTCGATCTTCGACGGCGACCCCGGCGTGCGCAAGGTCGCGGACGATCCGGTGCTGTCGGCGGAATTGCTGATGCTGTTCCGCATGATCCTGGCCGACGGGTCGGTCAGCGAAAGCGAAATGACAGCCTTCAGGCGTATCTGCCGGGAAGCCTTCGGCATTCCCGAAACCAGCATCGACAGCGTTATCGAATATCTCAACGAGTTCGGCTACGAGACCAACGGCTCGCAAGCCATCGCTCAGTTTCGTGACCTCGACGTCGAGCGACGCAAGCTGCTCGCCCGCCACATGGCCGAGATCGCCAAGGCCGATTCGCAACTTGCCGGGAGCGAGATGCAGCTGTTGCGCCGCACCCTCGACCTGCTCGACATAAGCCCGGCCGATGTGGTGAAGCCGCAAGACTAATCCGCTCCCCCCTGTTCCTGCAGCCTTTTCGCAATTGCCCGATGCAAATCGGGAGCGGCGGCGACCAGCGCCTTGGCGGCTTCGGATTGCGGGTGGTCGAGCACTTCGCTCGTCCTGCCGCGCTCGACGATCTTGCCGTCATGCATGACCATCACTTCGTCGGTGATGGCGCGGGCGACGGTCAGATCATGGGTGATGAACAGATAGGCAATGCCGAGCTTCTGGTTGAGCTCGGCGAACAGGTCGAGGATCTGCGCGCGGATCGAGACGTCGAGCGCCGAGACCGGCTCGTCGGCGATGATCAGCTTCGGCCGGGTGATGATGGCGCGGGCGATCGACAGGCGCTGACGCTGGCCGCCCGAAAACTCGTGCGGATATTTGTCCATGTCTTTAGGCGACAGGCCGACCTCGTGCAGCGCATGCGCCACCATCTCGCGCCGCGCGGCGGGCGCCGGCTTCTTCTCCAGCACATGCAGCGGCTCGGCCACCAATCTCTCGACCTTCTGGCGTGGGTCGAACGAACCATACGGGTCCTGGAACACGACCTGCATGTCGCGCCGCGCCGGCTTCAACTCCGCCTCGCTCTTGCCGGTGAGGGTGTCGCCGCGGAATCGGATCGTACCGGCGGTCGGCTTGTCCAGTGCCAGAACCATGCGGGCAAGCGTCGACTTGCCACAGCCGGAACGGCCGACGAGCGCCACCGACTGGCCGGGCGCCATCGCGAAGGAGACATCGTCGACGGCGCGGATGGCAGCCGGGCGTTTCAACAGGGATAGGCGCCGTCCGGGATAGTCCCGCGTTACGTTCTCTACCTGAAGCAGCGGCTTGGCCGATCCGCTGTCATGTGTGCGGGCCCGCGCGGGAACATGCATCGAGGCCTGCGCCAGTTGGCGGGTATAGGGATGAAGCTGTTCGGACAGCGTGCGCGCCGTATCCCCGGCCTCCATCACCTCGCCATGGCGCAGGATGGTGATGCGGTCCGCCATCTCGGTCACCACTGCGAGGTCGTGCGAGATGAGCAGAAGACCCATGCGGTCTTCCGCTACGAGGTCGCGCAGCAGGTCGAGGATCTGCGCCTGCAGCACCACGTCGAGCGCGGTCGTCGGCTCGTCGGCAATCAGCAGCTTGGGTTTCAGTGCACAGGCAATGGCAATGACGACGCGTTGGCGCTGGCCGCCGGAGAGTTCGTGCGGATAGCGCGACAAGGGGAACTGCGCCGCCGGCAAGCCAACCCGGTCGAGTATTTTTCGCGCCCGTTCCTCGGCGTTGGCGCGGCTCGCCCTGGTGTGCCAGCGAATACCCTCGGCGACCTGCTCGCCGATGGTCTTGACCGGATTGAGCGCCGTCATCGGCTCCTGGAACACCATGCCGATATCGTCGCCGCGCAGCGCGCACATCTGGTCCTCGCTGGCGGCAAGGATGTCGATGCCGTCGAAGGTGATGCGTCCGCTGGTGTGCGCCGCCCAGGGCAGAAGCTGCATGACGGTGAGCGCCGTCATCGACTTGCCGGAGCCGGATTCGCCAACCAGCCCCATCACTTCGCCGGCCGCGACGGAAAGCTCGACGTCTCTGAGGATAGCGGTGTCGCCGATGGTCAGCGACAGCTTGTCGATTTTGAGCAGGCTCATCGCTGCCGCCGCGATTTCGGATCGAGAATGTCGGCAATGCCGTCGCCAAGCAGGTTCAGGCCAAGCACGGTGACGACGATCGCCATGCCCGGAAAGATCGCCATCCACGGCGCCACCACCATGCGGGTCTGGGCGTCGAACAGCATGCGGCCCCAGCTCGGCATCGGCGGCTGGGTGCCCAGCCCGACATAGGAAAGCCCGGCTTCGGCCAATATGCCCAGCGCGAACTGGATGGTGCCCTGCACCAGCAGCAGCGTGGCGATGTTGGGCAGCACATGTTCGATGCTGATCAGCGTCCTGCTTTTGCCGGCGGCGCGGGCGGCGAGGATGAATTCGCGCGGCCAGATCGCCAGGGCGCCGGCCCGGGCGACGCGCGCGAACACCGGGACGTTGAAGATGCCGATGGCGATGATGGCGTTGAACGCGCCCGGCCCGAAGATGGCGGTGATCATGATTGCCGAAAGCAGCGCCGGAAAGGCGAAGACCAGGTCGTTCAGCCGCATCAGCACGTCGTCGGCGATGCCGCCGCGCGCCGCGGCAAAGGCGCCGAGCGGCACGCCGATGCCCATGCCGATGCCGACCGCCACCAGCGCCACGGCGATCGAGTTGCGGGCGCCGACCATGATCATCGACAGGATGTCGCGACCGAAATGGTCGGTGCCGAACCAGTGCGCCAGCGATGGCGCCTGGGTCTTGTCGGAAATGACCAGCCTGGTGACATCGTAAGGCGTCCAGAAGAAGGAGAGGATCGCGACCGCAGCCACCAGCGCGGTGATGACGAAGCCGGCGAGGAACGAACGGTTTTTGAACGCCTTGGCCAGGATGCCGGCAAGGTTCTCGTCGGGGATGTCGATGTGTAGCGTCATTGCCGGCCTCTCAGGCGCGGATCGACCACCGCATAGGAGAGATCGACAACGAAATTGACGACGATGACGGCGGCGACCAGCAGCATGACGACGCTCTCGACCACGATCAAGTCACGCTGGTTGATCGCCTGGAACACCAGCCGGCCGAGGCCGGGCAAGTAGAAGACGTTCTCGATGATGACGGTGCCGGCGAGCAGGAAGGCGAATTGCAGGCCTAGAATGGTGACCACCGGGAGCATGGCGTTGCGCAGTGCGTGCCGCCACAAGACAATACGATAGGGCAGGCCCTTGGCGCGGGCGGTGCGGATGTAGTCCTCGCTCAGCACTTCGATCAGCGCTGAACGGGTGACCCGGGCAAGGATCGCCGCCTGCGGCAGAGCGAGTGCGATTGCGGGCAGGAGCAGCGATTTCAGCGCCGGCCAGACGCCGGCGCTCCAGCCGGGAAAGCCGCCGCCAGGCACCAGCCGCAGCCAGACGGCGAAAAGATAGATCAGCATCAGCGCAAACCAGAAATTGGGCACGGCGACGCCAAGCTGGGCGGCGCCCATAGCGATCGTGTCGCCGGCCCGGCCGCTACGGCTGGCGGAAAACAGCCCGACCGGGATGGCAATGACGGTGGACAGCGCCAGCGCCATCAACGCTAGCGGCAGCGACACGACGAGGCGCTCGCGGACCAGATCGATGACCGGCACCGAATAGGTATAGGAACGGCCGAAATCGAGGCTCAGCAGCCCGCCGGCCCAATGCAGATAGCGCAGCACGACGGGAGCGTTGAGGCCCATCTGGTTGCGCAGCAATTCGATCTGGTCGGCGCTGGCGTTCAGGCCAAGCATCAGCCGTGCCGGGTCGCCGGGAATGATCTCCAGCACGGCAAAGACCACCATCGAGGCCAGAACCAGCGTGACGACGGCGATGGCGAGGCGCTTGAGGAGATAGGCGGTCATGAGGGGACCAGTGCGGACGCAAAGATCGGGCTAGGGTGTCGTTCCCGCCCACCCCCCTCTGTCCTGCCGGACATCTCCCCCTCAAGGGGGAAGATTGGCAGTTTCCACGCTGACACTGTCCTTGCAACGCTAGTGGTTAGCGAGAGCGGCGATGAGGGCTCGATCTCCCCCCTTGAGGCAGGGGAATCGCATATGGCGATTTTGGGGTTGAGTTTAGGCTGAGAAAGGATTCTTTGGAGAGGCAGGTGAGCGAAGGAGCGACTGCCATTTCCTGCCTTGAGAGCTACTTTGGCGCGGTGCCTGATCCACGCGCGCCCAACGCCACGCACCG
>NZ_JAMYMF010000074.1:0-11934 GCF_040318415.1 Mesorhizobium sp. M1163
GCGAAATACGACTGATCCGTCAGCTGCCGCCCCGTGCAGTTGAAAGACGTTCTTTGCCAGATCGACCCCGATGATGGTAACCTTTTCCATGGATGCCTGCCTCTCCTTTGCGTGGCTCTAACACAACAAATTTGGCACATTGCGATGCCGTCGGAGAAGGCTGGCATCCACCCCATCTGGAAACCATCAGCCAAATGAGCGATGATCCTCTTATCAGCCTGCCAGCCGTGGCACGCTGATCAGCCCGGCCCCATGCCGGAGAGCGCGGCGACCAAGCCGTCAGCTACACCACTCCCTGGGACACGATCGCGCGCAGAAAAGGTCCCCGCCTGCATTTTTGCTCGGAGAGCACGCAGCCTTCCGCCTCATTAGTGACGAGCAGCTTTCCTTGGCATTCGCAACGATGACGGCGGCCCGAAGGAGGTTGAGGGAAGGTACGCCGGTCGACCAAGACTTTATCGATTGGCGAGTTACAGCGACTGGCTCGCAGAATGACGCAAAAAGACAGGTGAGGTAATCCTCCTGTCTGAACCATACGAGTGTTTCGCCGATTTAGGGCCTGACTGGCAGCTCGCCAACTTTCTTCACTAAAATTTACAGAACCTTCGCGACTAACCAATCTCCGACCATGATACTTAATGCGTATTCCGGGGTAGCACGGCTACAATAGCTGATGCCGATTTACGCCTCGGACCACCGTACATCAGTCAACCGAGGTCAACGCAATGGCAAAAAGAGCGCTCATCCTGGTTGAAGGCTCAAGGAGCAATGGTCTGTTATATGTGAAGGCAGCCCAGCGTCTTGGTCTTCATCCAATTACCCTGTCGGCCGATCCCGGTCAGTACGATTATCTCGCGGGAAAAAGGCTGGACGCAATCCGGGTCAATGTAGACAATCTTGATACTCTGATCCGCGAATGTTCCCGGCTGCGTGCGACTTACGACATTGCTGGCATTACAGGTTTTGCGGGCGACGACGAGTCGGTGTATGCGACAGTTGGCAAGCTCTGCCGCCATTTCGATCTACCGGGTCCGAACCCCACATCCATCGAACAATGCTGCGACAAATTCACTCAACGTGAGCTCCTGGCGGAGGCTGGCGTTCCAATACCTGCTTATCGGTTGGCAACGAATGCGATGGAGGTTGAAGGCTTTGCTGCCGAGATCAGCCCGCCGGTAGTTCTTAAGCCAGCCGTTGGCAGCGGCAGCATCGGTGTCCGATTGTGCCGCAATGTCGAAGAGGTAGCCGAACATACAACCTATATGTTGGGCGGGAAACACACATGGCGGTCTTCGCCTAGGATATTGGTCGAAGAATTCGTACAAGGCCCCCTTTACGTCGCTAGCTTAATGGGAAATGACGTCATTGGAATAGTGGCCTACGAGTACGGCCCGCCACCCTATTTCGTCGCTCGTGAATGCATCTTTCCGGCCCCGCTACCCGATGACAAGTATACACACATCGCCGAGGTTTCGCTGAGAAGTTTACAAGCTCTCGGCCTCGGCTGGGGGCCAACAAACATTGAATTGCGGTGGACGAAGCGTGGCCCAGTGGTCATTGAAGTCAATCCGCGTATGGCCGGTGGAGATCCTAAACTGATTCAGCTGGGTTATGGTGTCGATCTCATCACGGGGCACCTCAAGCTTGTCATTGGCGAGGAATGGGATTTGCGGAAAAGGTATTCGCAGACTGTGGCCTTGCGAAGCCTCGTTCCTGATCGCGATGGCATCCTTGATTGGATCGATGGCGATGGTCGGGCGGCTGCTGTGCCAGGTATCGCCGAGGTCAGATTGTATGCCGAACCCAAGAACCCGATCGTCAGGAAAGGCAATCATCTGGACTCTATGGGATTTGTCATCGCCGTCTCCCCATGCCTTGCTGAGACCGAAGCGATACTTCAGCGTGCCGTGGACTTGATTAATTGGTCCATTGCGCCATTTCCACTGGTCGCGGATAAAAACAATCGAGGAACCGTTCAAAACCGGTATTAGCTGCGTTGGCGCGAAACGGGCTTTCCGCCTTGGCATTAGAGATTGGAACGCTGCTCATGCTTGCCTCGATACCGTGAAAGTTGAGAATCTCGGAATAGGGATCGAAGGGCGGATTCAAGCGGTCGTCGCAACATCTGAACGAAGGAGGTTGCGATGGCATTGGAAAGCGACGATCACACCGTTCTGGACGGGCGCCCTTGCCGTCACCGGACATCCGCCAGAGGCGGAGCGATCTGAACTCCAGCGATTCTGGTTGGGGATAGCGCAGGGGCTGACCAGCGAAGATGCTGTCCTGGCGGCTGGTATGTCGCAGCCTGTTGGAACCAGATTGTTCCGACAGGCGGGCGGCATGGCACCAGCGGTGTTCAGATCTTCCACCAAGCCGCCGTCAGAGCGATACCTTGCGTTTGCGGAACGTGAGGAGATCGCACTTCTTCGCGTTCAGGGCTTTCGAGACGCGAGATCGGGCGCCAACTTGGCCTATCCGCCTCGACCATCTCCCGTGAGCTACGACGCAATGCCGCGACGCGCAGCGGCGGGCTGGAATGATATCGCGCATCGACAGCCTAGCCCGCTTTTCTCACGGCATCTGGCGTTAGGCGGTGTTTTGGCCTGGCCAGGCGCTGGCATCGTGCCCCGATCCCGACGACGAGCGCAATCGGCGCCGCGTGCGTGCGGCGATTGAGCTTGTGCAATGTATCCTCTGTTGTTGGCGGGAAGGGTTCGCGTCCTGCGGCGTCATCGGCCGCGGCGTGTAGCGTGTGCCAGTGCGAATTCGTCGGCATAGGGACACGCCGAAGCCATCGCCACCTTGATGCGGCGCACCGAGACGCGGACCTGTGCGCCGATCAGCAGCTTAAGCCTGATCGTGCCGCAGGTGGCCTCGGCAAGCCGGGTGTGGGCGAGACCGAGGCGACGCAAGGCGCAGATCAGGACATAGGCAAACGAGGCGAACCAGAGCCGCAATTGATTGGCGCGCACGGTGTCGGCGCTGGTGCGGTCAGCGTAAAGGTCGAGCTGGCATTCCTTGATGCGGTTTCTCCATGTCGCCGCGCGCGCAGTAGAGATCCTCGTAAAGGCGCCCGTGCCGCCCAGCGCTCGGCTTGAGGGACGTCACGATAAAGCGCGGATTGGCACCCAATGTCGTCCACTCGGCCTTGGCCACGACCCGCCTGCGGCGGGACCAACGGTCTTTCGTCGACCACATGAAGTCGCTAAAGACGCGTGCGGCCTGGCCACTTGCCTTGGACGCCCGGCAGGCTTCCGCCAAGGCTGGGGCGATCTTCGTTTCCAGCCGCTCGTTGCGGGCGACCCCGAAGACATAGTCGACGCGGTTTTGCTCGCACCAGGCCATCAGCGCCTCGCGGGCAAAGCCGGAATCGGCGCGCAAGATGATGCGGACCCGGGGCCACGACTTGCGGATTTGCCTCACAATCCGCGCAACCTCCTCGACCGCTCCCTTGCTGGCGTCGATGTTGGAACGCCTCAGCTTGGCCGCCAGCAGATGCCGGCCGCAGAAGACGTAGAGCGGCAGGTAGCAGTAGCAGTTGTAGTAGCCGTGGAAGAAGCGGCCTTCCTGCTGGCCGTGCAGCGGATCATCGGTGGCGTCGAGATAGAGCACGATCTCGCCTGGCGGCTTGGCATGGGCTTCCGGGAACAGATCCACGAACAGAGCTTCCATCGCCTCCTTGTCGTAACGGATCTTGTGATAGCGCGTCGGCTCCCCAGCGCGGCCGTGCTCCAGCCGGTCAGCGTCGACTTGCCGGCAAGGACGCCGCAATCGGAGCGCTTCGGCGTCAGGCTTTCCGACAAGAGCGCCAGCACTGGGTCGTGGCGAAGCGTATCGTGATCGTCGACGTCCTCGTAACCAAGCGCGATTGCCGCGATGCGCTGTCCGACCAGCGTCTGGACACTGTGCACCGTGCAATCCGGATCGCGGTGGTCGATGAAGCAAGCGGCCACCCGGTCGAAAAGGCCGATATCCCTGGTCGGCGTGGCGAAGCAGCAAGGCGCCGGCATCCGAGGTGATCGCCCCACCGTCGAAACCGGCGACAACTTTGTGGTCGTCGAAGCCTTCAAACTCGAGCTGGTCAGAGATACAGTGTGTTTGCATCGGACCCCGTCCTTGGATCTGATAGTCTTTGTTACAAAAGCAGTTTCTCAGATTCTCGGGGCCGATGCACCCCTCACTTTGAGATATTCAGGCTAGTAGCACGCCGACCGACGGCCCGTCGGCCCAAACCGACCAAGCTTGCGCTCAATACAACCTGCGCACTTATGTGGAGCAGCGACTGGCCGGCGTCATTATGACCCCAAGTGGCGCCGCCGTTCCTGGTCCGGCCGTTTGGTGGAAGGGCCGCCGGCACAGCCTGCGAAAGGATCCGCGATGGGCCAGGGAGCAGATCGCCCGACGCTTGCCGATCGACTTCCCGCACGACAACATGACGCGCATCAGCCACGAAGCCAAGCCCTCTTCGTTCCCGGTCGGGGAGCGCTACGCCGCGAACTGTCGGCCTGCTTGCGAACGGGGCTCGTGCGGCGGGCCCCAGGGCCCGCGTACGCAGCCGAGGCAAGAGCTTTGTCTTGCCGGAGATCATGATCAGTCAACGCCCCGCCGAAGGGCCGCATGCGCGGAAGTCGAACCATCATTTGGCCCAGCCGAGCTGCGTGTTCGCGTCGAGGTCGGATTCAATCTGATCACTCCAACGTCGTTCTCGATGTCGATCTCCGTCCCAAATTGTTTCGAGAGTGTCTGTAGACGCTCGAGAATGGCTTTTGCTTGCTGCGTGGGTGCAAGATTTGGAACGCCGCGGTTTGCAAACCTCTTCGAGTGACCGAGTTCAATCGGATATAGCCGCAATTCGGCAAGCTGGTTCTGCTCGAATCGGCTGACGGTTATGATGCTCTCAAAGAAGAGCGGGTCTGTGAATGTCAAGGCCATCTCGGCGACTTTCACTTCGGCATCCGTGTCGACCCGCGGGTCCTTAGCGTATTCGTCAAACATGTCAGCGCCGCATGGGGTCCCGAGGTCATCCTCGAAGAAGTTCGCAAGGCCATAAAAGATCGGTCGGCCTTTGTAGATTTCAATGCCCCGTAGCTGGTGTGATCCATGCCCGATATATGCATCAGCGCCGGCATCGATGATACGATGCGCAAACGATGGTTCGTAATCGGGGACAACCTGGCGGCAATTATCAGGCTCGTGCCCGTGGTTCGTTAAAATGCAGAAGTCGGAGAACTGCTTGCCCCGACGAACGTCTCGCACAATGTGGGCGATATCCTGGTGGTTTGGTTCATAGCTGACACCTGCCGTGTCGCCCGCTTTGTATGTCGTTCCCTCGATCACCACCACGTTGGGATCTTCACCGCCAGGCCAGTGGCAGGGTAACACAGCACGTATCTGCCTCAAACTCTCGAGCATCTCGGGAGGAACCACAATGCTTTTCGCCAAACGAAGGGCGTTGAGTCCTGGTCTGCTTGGCCCTTCGCCAGCGGGATCGCCGGCACGAGCCATAGGCATGAAGGTTGTAGCACACGAAACTATCGCCACACGACCGCGTGCGGTCTCTAAGAACCGAGCGGCGCCGGCTTGTGCACGATTTTCGCCCACGCCGGCATGGATGATTCCACTCTGATCGAGCACCCGGCTCGTTTCGCGCATGCCCTCAACGCCCCAGTCAAGCGAATGGTTGTTAGCGCGACCGACGATGTTGAACCCCATCGCCTTCAAATCAGGACCGACCTCGGGCAGGCTGAGGTGATACGCACCGCCGTATTCGGCCTGCGGGTACCCATTGAACGATCGGATATCGACAATGTTGACCTCCAGGTTGCCAAACGTGACATCAGCATCTTGAAGAATCTGGACGACGGCGCCGAAGCCAGAATCCTGCGATTTGGTCACCGCTCGCGACACGATGAGATCACCAACTGCTACCATCGTGAAGCCGTCCGCCACGTTTGTTGCAATCGAACCGACCACGTCAAAGCCAGCATCTCGCTGGGCAGGACGACCACCGTTCTCATTTTCCATGGACTTTCCCTCATCTCTTCTTTTGGGGTACTTGGCATCGTGTTCAGTGTCCGTCAGCACCGCGCTGGCGATCTTCGATCGGGGTCAAAGGCTCAGCAGCTATGTCCCAATAAAAAGAAACATTGGCCGCCACAGGCGGCTGGGCCGGAATTGCGTGGCCGGAGCGCGCACATGACATGCCACGACGCGCCCGTCGGCCATTGGCACTAGAGGCGGCACTTCGACGCGGCAGCGCTCAACCGCGAGTGGGCAGCGGGGGTGGAAGGCGCATCCGCTCGGCGGATTGATGGGACTCGGCACCTCGCCCTCCACGGGCGCCTCCAACCGAATTCGCGTGGGGTCCGGCACGGGTGCCGCCGCAATCAGCGCCTCGGTGTAGGGATGCACGGGTTTGGCAAAGAGCGCTTCGCTCGGGGCGAGCTCCACGATCCTCCCTAGGTACATGACGGCAACGCGATGCGCGATATGCTCCACGACGCCGAGGTCATGTGAGATGAAGACGAAGGCGATGCCCATCTGCTGCTGCAGGTCCAGAAGCAGATTCAGGATCTGCGCCTGCACGGAGACGTCAAGGGCTGACACCGCTTCGTCGGCGATGATGAGAGAGGGGGTGAGCGACAGGGCGCGTGCAATGCCGAGCCGCTGGCGCTGCCCGCCCGACAATTCGGACGGCAGCCTGTGCATCATCTCGGGCGACATTCCGACTTTTCGGAGAAGATCCGCGGCAAGTGCCTGACGCTGCTTCCGGCTGAGACTCTCAAAGTTCTCGACAGGCTCCGTAATAATCTGTCCAGCGGTGAGGCGTGGATTGAGCGACGAGTAAGGATCCTGGAAGACCATCTGCATCCGACGGCGCCAGGCGTGAAGCGCGTGCTTCTTGAGGCCCGCAATATCGGTCCCGTCGATCAGCACGCGGCCAGCCGTCGGTTCCACGAGCCGCATCAGGAGCCGCGCGACAGTCGACTTACCGCAGCCGGATTCGCCGACGATGCAAAGCGTCTCCCCCGCCTCGACGGAAAAGGATACATCCTCCACCGCCCGGATCACCGGAATTGTCTTCTTCAGGAATCCGGCGCCGAGCGGATAATGCTTGGTCAGATTCTCGACTTTCAGCAAAGGACCACTCATGCGCCCATCACCTCTTCGGCGCGCCAGCAAGCTGCGGTGTGGCCCGCCCTAACATCACGTAGGATGGGTGTTTTCTCGCGGCAAATACCGATCGCGAACGGGCAGCGTGGCGCAAAGCTGCAGCCCACAATGGGCTCGCGCAGACTTGGCACGATCCCCGGAATTTCTGGAAGGCGGCGCTGTCGGCCGCGCCGCGGATCAGGCATCGAACGCATGAGGCCTTGGGTGTAGGGATGCGTGGGACGCGCAAACAGATCATATATACTCGCTTGCTCCACGATCCGGCCGGCATACATGACAATGACGCGTTGGCACGTTTCGGCTACGACGCCCAGGTCATGCGTGATGAACATGACGGCCGTTCCCGTGCGCTCTTTTAGCTCAACGATGAGCCGGAGAATCTGCGCTTGGATCGTGACGTCAAGCGCAGTCGTTGGCTCATCGGCGATCAACAGTTCCGGCGAGCAGGCAAGAGCCATGGCGATCATTGCGCGCTGGCGCATGCCGCCCGACATTTCGTGGGGATAGTTGTTGACGCGACGCTCGGGATCCGGGATGCGGACGAGACGGAGCATCTCTTCGGCCTTTTTCATAGCCGCCGAATGGGACGCTTTCGTGTGGATTTGCACCGCCTCGGCGATCTGGCGGCCGACCGTATAGACCGGGTTCAGGCTCGTCATCGGCTCCTGGAAGATCATGGCGATCCGCTCGCCGCGGATCTTGCGCATCTCCCGATCGGACAGCACTAGCAGGTCGCGACCCTGGAAGCGGACCTCGCCGCCCACGGTCCTTGCGCCCCGCTTCGGCAGCAGGCGAAGGATGGACAGCGCCGTGACGCTCTTCCCGCATCCCGATTCGCCGACGACGCCAAGCGTCTCGCCCTTCTTCACTTGGAAGCTGATGCCGCTCAGCGCACGAGTAACGCTGTCTTCGCCAAAGAAATGCGTTTCGAGGTCTCGCACATCGAGCAACAAGTCGTTCCCCGGCCTTTGATGCATCTGCATGTCAGCGCCTCTGCCTGGCTCGGGGATCAAACATGTCGCGCAGGCCGTCCCCGAGTAGGTTGACGGCAAGGACGGTGACGGCAAGGCAGATGCCGGGGGCAAAGATTGTCAGTGGCGCGATGGCCAGATAGAGCCGCGAGCTGGCGATCATGTTGCCCCAGCTCGGAATCTCGGGAGGCACGCCCACGCCAAGGAAGCTCAGCCCGGCCTCCGTCAGGATCGCGCTGGCGCAGACAGTAGCGCCCTGAACCATAAGCGCCGGAACGGTGCTCGGGAGGATATGTCGCCACAGCACCTTCGGCAGGCGCGCCCCGCCGCAGAGCGCGGCCTCGACATAGGGTCGCTCCCGAACCCCCAGAACCACCGAACGAACCAGCCGCGCGACGGCTGGCGTCTCGGGAATCGCAATGGCGACGATGAGGATGCCGATTCCCGGTCCTGTCAGAGCAATGAGCGCAATGGCCAGCAGAATCGTCGGGATCGACATCAGGCCGTCCATGACCCGCATGACAACATTGTCGAAGCTGCGGCTGTAGCCGGCGATAACACCGATCAGAAGGCCGGCAAGAGCCGCGCATGCCGACGACATGAGCCCGACCACGAGAGAGATCCGGGCGCCGAAGATCGTTCGTGCAAACACGTCCCGGCCCAGATTGTCACTCCCGAACCACATCTCGGCCGAAGGCGGCTGGAGGCGCTTGAATGGATCAATGTTCACTGGATCTCCGGCGTAAAGCGGGGCGGCCAGCGCCAGAATGATCAGGAGCACCAGGAGGCCGCCACCTAACAGGACCAGCGGGTGCCGCTTTGCAAGACGGGGAACATCGGATAGCTGCGGCCGACCCATCGGCACGGCTTCAACTGGTGCGGAGAGGAGGGTCATATCAGTACCGGATGCGGGGATCGATCAGCGTATAGGCCAGATCGACAATGAGATTGATAAGGACGTACAGACCCGAAGTCAGGATGAGCACGCTTTGAATGATGGGATAGTCCCGGTTGTTGATCGCACCCACGACCAGACGACCGATACCGGGTATGTTGAACACTGTTTCCGTGAGGACGACTCCGCCGATCAGATAGGCGAAGCTTATGCCGATGACGGTCAGGATGGGGACGCCGGCATTCTTCAAGGCATGGTGAAAAAGCATGGCATAGGACGACGCGCCTTTGGCGGCGGCCGTTCGCATATAGTCTTCCGACAAGACCTCGAGCATGCTCGCCCGCGTAACCCGGGCGATGAATGCAATGTACCCAAGCCCTAAAGCCACGGTGGGAAGGATCAGGTGCACAAACCAAGGCCCGAGGCCCTGGTTGAAAGGGACGTATCCCTGGACCGGTAGCCAGTGTGTCCTGATGGTGAAGAAGTATATGAGAAAATAGCCGATGACAAAGACCGGGACGGAATAACCAACTGCCGAAAAAGCCGCGAGGAGGCGGTCGACGAGCCCGCCAGTTCGCCACGCGGCAAGAATGCCGAAAGAGACCCCGACCGTCACCGAAAGGGTCATCGTCAGGATCGATAGGGAAAGAGTCGGCTCAAGCCGCTGCGAGATGAGTTCCAGAACCGGTCGTCCGGCAAAGATCGAGGTGCCTAAATCGCCGCCGAGCATGTCGCGCACCCAACGCATGAACTGAACCGGCATGGGGTCGTTCAGGCCCAGCTGTTCTCGGATACTGGCGATCAGCTGCGGAGCGGCATTTCTGCCGGCGATCATGGCCGCCGGGTCGCCGGGAGCCAGCCTGAGAAGCAGGAATATGAAGATCCCGACCATCGCCATGACGGCGATGGTCGAAACGAATCTGCGTAGGATGTAGGCAGCCACTAGGCGGGAACCTTGTGCATGTTCCACATCGCTGTGAGCGACGGCATTTCGATGAGACCAGTGAGCGTCTTGCGGCGCGCGATTGGCGAGAGAACTGATCCCAGTAGAACGGTGCCCGCGATGTCCCACTGTATACGTTGCATCTCGCGCGCCAGTGCCTGGCGCTCTTCGAGCGTTTCCACATCCGCCCATTTGGCCTGAAGAGCCTCATATTCATCGCTTTTCGGCCAGCCCCACCAACCCTGCTCGCCATTCGCGGTCAGAGTGGGATTACTGAGCGTAGTGCTGCGCTCATAATCGGACTCGGACGTGATGAAAATGCTCCAGCCGTCGTTCTCAACGGAGCCCTTGTTCCTTAGGCGGGCGCCATTTAAGGCCGAATCGCCCGGCGCAAGCTCGGCATTGACCCCAATCTTGCGCAGAGTGACCGCCAAGAGCTGCGCACAATTGCCGGCCTCCGCCCAGTCCGTGCGCTGCAGGATGACGACTTTCTCACCCGCATATCCCGCCTCCTTGAAGCGCTGCTTGGCTTTTTCCGGATCACCGCCCTTCTTGTACCACCCCGTATTTTCGTCGTTGGTATAGGGCGTTTGGTTTCCGAAAAACGAAGTGATGGTGCGGGTGTATTCTGGGGGAAACGAAGTACGCATAAATGCCTCCTGATCGATCAGGTGAAGCATTGCTTGGCGTGCCTTGACGTTGTCGAACGGCTTCTGCAGGCAGTTCATGCGCATGAAATATACATCGCCCGCCTTGTTAAGAACCTGCAGTGCAAGGTTAGTATCGCTCTCAATCGCTGGGTAGAGATCGGCGGGTGGCAATAAGTGAAAATCGACCTCGCCCGACTGCAAGGCCGCAAAGGCAGTCTGCTGATCAGTGATATTTTCCCAGATAACGCGATCAACGTTGACGACCTTCCCGCCCGCGAACCCGTCTGTCGGCTCGTCGCGGGGTACATACTTTTCATTGCGGTCGTAGGTGAAGCTGGCGCCCGGCTTAGCAAGAGCATGGTTAAACTTGAACGGCCCAGATCCGATGTTCGCGGTCACCTGCTCTGTGGCAGCGAGACTCGCGTCGTTTTCGCGCATGATGAATAGGACCGGCGTTACGGCTCCCGCCAGGATTTCGGGAAGAAGCCCCATCGGCTCCTTGAGCGCGATGGCGAAGGTCTTCTCGTCCAGCGCCGAGATGTCCCTTGCCCGTTCCACGATCAGCTTTCCGCCAGAAGGCACCTGGCCCCAGCGACGGATCGAGGCGACACAGTCCTTCGCGGTGACGGGGGTGCCATCATGCCAGCCCAGACCATCCCGCAGCTCGAACGTATAAGTTTTCTTGTCATCGGAAACGGCCCACTTTCCCACCATTTGCGGTTGTGGGATCAATTCGGAATCAAGCGAAAACAGCATGTCGTAAATCGCCAGGCCATGATTGCCGGTCATGGTAGCCGTCGTGGCTATCGGATCGAAGGTGCTGAGGTCGCCCATCACCATGCGGACCGTCCGCGCGTCGTTTGGTGCTGTTTGTGCCCTCAGGACTGAGGGGATCGATATAGCCGCTCCGGCGGCCAAACCCGCTTTGATCATTTCACGTCGAGAGATTGCCATGGCTCATTCCCCTTTTTCCGGTCGCGCCGTTATCACGCTTATCGGTTAGATGAATACTGAGAGGAGCATTCATTCGATCTATGTTCCGTCGCGCCGCGACCTCCGTCAAATTCAGTTTGCGTATCGTTGCGATCTGGTTTTGAGATAACTCAGAGCGCTCTGGATTGTGGATACGAGGTATCCTGGGCCCTTTCCCCTGCTGAAGACCTCCGTGCTCGCCCGTCCTGCCATTGCCGCCAAAGGAAAGCGCCTGCCGGAACGTCAGCCAGTTCTGGCTGGGATAGCTGCGCTCGATGACCGCGCCCCACAGGATGAGGATATTGATGCCGGAATAGGTGCGCCCAGAGG
>NZ_JAMYMF010000075.1:0-11886 GCF_040318415.1 Mesorhizobium sp. M1163
CCGCCCTCCCCGTCTCGGTCGCGGGCGGCGGCGCCCCCGCCGCCCCCCCGGCCCCCTCTTTTATCCCCCCCCGCCCCCCCCCCCCCCCCCCGGCCGGGCGGGCCCCCCCCCCCCCCCCGGCTCTTTTCTTCAAGACGGGTTGCCTTCAAGTCGATCCACACTTCGTCTCGGCTTGCCTCGACACCTCTCCTCCGTTCGACGGGGAGAGGAAGTGCCAACCGCAACGCCCGGCGCCCTTCCTCTATCCCTTTCAGGGCAAAGGTGCGGAGCGAGGCGGAGTGGGAAGGGCGAGTGAACGCAAACTTTCCATCGGCCTGGAATTCGGTTCTCAGTCCGGCCGTTGCCGTATCCGTCAATGGAAGGATACTTTCCGTTTGTGCGGTAAAATCGTCATCGCGCTTTCCATACGCGTCGTTCGCTATCCAGAGATCAACCTATTTCGCAACCATTTGCCGGCCCCCGGCCAATTGGCCCGCCTCTTGCTGCTGGAAGAAAAAGGTCGAAAGGAGGCTTCCCAATGAACGACGCGCCACGGGTGCTCGTGCTCGGCATCGGAAATCTGCTATGGGCCGACGAGGGCTTCGGCATCCGCGTGGTGGAGGAGTTCCACCGGCTCTGCGAAACGGCGGACAACGTCCGGGCCATGGATGGCGGCACGCAGGGCATCTACCTCCTCCAACATATCCGCGAGGCCGACATCCTCGTGGTGTTCGACGCGGTCGACTACGGCTTGGCGCCCGGCACGCTGAAGCTCGTCGAAGGCAGCGAGGTGCCGGCCTTCCTCGGTGTGAAGAAGATTTCGCTCCACCAGACTGGCTTTCAGGAAGTTCTCGCCATGGCCGAGATGATGGGTGACTATCCCGCCCATCTCCTTCTCGTCGGCGTGCAACCGGTCGAGCTGGACGACTACGGCGGCAGTCTCCGGCCCGCGGTGAAGGCTCAGATCGAGCCTGCAATCGAGATCGCCATCGAGTGGCTCGCCTGGCTCGGCGCGACGATCGCCAAGCGCACCGAACCGCTGGCCGAAGAAGAGACGCTCGCCTCGCGCGAAATGCGCATCGGCATCTACGAGAGCGGTCGACCCCGACCGGAAGAGGCCTGTCGTCACGGCGCGCGGCTTCTCGAGAATGGTGCCTTCGCTGGTCCGGCGAATTTCGAGTGCGAGGTCGACGCGCTTTTGCAATCGTCTGGAAGGCAGGGCTGATGTGTGTCGGCGTTCCCTTCCAGGTGGTTGAATGCAGCGGCGGCATTGCCCTGTGCACCGGTCGCAGCGGCACGCGGCGCCTCGATATGACCCTGGTGGGCGACCAGCCAGCGGGTACGTGGATACTCGCCTTCCTCGACACCGCGCGCGAGACTGTCACTGCCGAGACGGCGCGCCTGATCGCCGACGCGATCGAAGCGACGGAGCGTGCGCTCGCCGGCGACACCGACCTCGACCACCTCTTCGCCGACCTGGTCGGCCGCGAGCCGCAACTGCCGGAGCATTTGCGGCCGGGGCAAGCCCTTTCACCGCAAGGCACGGAGGACGCCTGAGTCCATGTTTTCACCCGTTCTCACCATGATGATGGAGCGCCACCGCATCCCGGTGGTTGACGAGGCGAACATCGACGCATTCGCCGAGGCCCACGACCTCACCGCGCTGTTTTTTCCCGGTGACTGGTTGCGGCTCGCCGAGAGCAACGATGTGGCGGTGATCCTCCCGGAGCTGGTGCAGGCCTTCCAGGGCGTGTTCAAGCCCGCCGTGGTATCGCGCGAGAGCGAACGCGAGCTGCAAAGCCGCTATCGCTTCGACGCCTTCCCGGCGCTTGTCTTCCTGAGGAACGGCGAATATCTCGGCGCCATAAAGCGCGTGCTCGACTGGGAAGACTACCTCACTGAGATCGACGGCAAACTGAGGCGCGGGCCGAGCGCGCCGCCGCGTTTCGAGCTTCCCGAAGCCTGCGCGACCCACGACCGTCACGACCACGATCATTTCCAGTGAGCGAAAGCGGCCGGGAGGGCGCATCATGGCAACATCGCTATTCGGCGGCATCGGGCCGGGTTCACAGCCGAGCGAAGGGGACGGCAGCGACTTGCAGTATATGGAAATGCCGAAGGGCATGGCGACCTCTGCGTCACCCATGTTGCCGGAGAAGGAAAATGTCGCCGGGCTCGAAGCTGCTTTGGCGGTGCTCTCCGCGCTGGCTGAAAGCCTCGGCCGGTCCTCGCCGGATTGCGAAAACGCGGTGCATGATCTTTCCGGCCTCGACGACGCCAATCTTGCGCTGATCGACCAGGCGCTGGGCGAGGGCGAGGTCTTGATCATCTGCGGCGACGACCTGAAGGCTCAGGAGTCGGTGCTCGCCGGTATCTGGCGCGTGCGCCAGACCGGAACGGATGGCAGGCTCGTGCGCGATTTCGTCGAGGTCGGCGCCTTTCCCTCGGCCGTGCTGGAGAGGGCCTTCGCCGGCTGCCGCAATACGCTCGCTGCGCCGGCGACCTATCCGACGGGCGTCTTCAACGCGCCGCCGCTGATTTCGGAGCTCAATGGCCGCATCCCGCTCGTCGGGCCCGACGTCGGGCCGCACGCCATAAACCTGTCGCTGCTGCCGCACACTGAAGAGGACTTGACCTTCCTCGACGGCCTGCTTGGCCACGGGCCGGTGGTCGTGCTGTCGCGTGGCTACGGCAATTGCCGCGTGACCACGACGGGGACGCGCGGCGTCTGGTGGGTGCGCTTCTTCAATTCGACCGACGATCTCATCCTCAACACGATCGAGGTCACGGCCTTGCCGGGGGTGGTCCGCGCTGCGCCCGAGGATATTGCGGACAGCCGCCAGCGGCTCCTCGAAATCCTGGAGGTCTACCGGTGAACGACTCCTTCTTTGCCGGTTCATATGGCGGCGACAATGCCAAGATCGGCCCGATGTCGCGGCTCGAATGCAGGATTTGCTGGCATGTCTACGACCCGGCTGAGGGCGACGACTACTGGCAGATCCCGCCCGGCACGCCCTTCGCCGAACTGCCGGCCAACTGGAGCTGCCCCACCTGTGACGGCTCCAAGCAGGGCTTCATGGTCGTGAGCGATTGACATGGATCATTCGCAAGCCGTCGCTGCCCATCTAGAGTTCGTGTTTCAGCGGATCGAACGGACGGCCATGGCAGGAATTCCGATCCTCAATCCGGCGCTTTGCGTCAGCGCGGTGGGCGTGCGGCAGTGGCAGGGCAAATGGCTCGCGGTTCTTGTCACGCCCTGGTTCATGAACCTCGTGCTTCTACCATTTGGCGACGGGCAAGCGCGCCCGCGCGTGCCTACGGGCACGAAGGAGCATGCATCATTCCCGGCGGGCCGGTTCGAGTTCTTCCGGGCCTATGAAGAGGAGCTCGGCTGCTACCGCATGTGCTCGCTGTTCTCGCCGATGTTCGAATTCGCCGACCAGGAGAGTGCGCAAGAGGCCGCGCGGCAGGTGCTTGCGGAACTGTTCAACCGTGAGGCGGAAGAAGACGAAGACGGCGAGATGATCCGTGTCTGGGAAGGCCGGCTACCTGAGGAAGAGGCAAGCGCGTTGGACGAGGTTGAGACAGCCGGAACACCCGCGAGCTCCCAGCCGGCGAAATTGACCCGCCGCTGGCTGTTCGGTTTGGGCGACAAGGAGGAGACCGCTGCATGAGCGTTGATGGCCGCGTCTCCATCGATCTCGTCTGCGATGGCGGTCGCGTTATGGAAGCCATCGTCACGCCGCCGCGCCCGGTTGCGCTTGGCCCGATCGTGCGAGCCCGGCCGGTGACGGAGGTCATCTCGGCGATCGGTTCGCTGTTCAGTGTCTGTAGTATTGCGCAGTCGGCGGCGAGCGTTGAGGCAGCCGAGGCGGCCCTGGAGATCGGGACGGACCGGCGCACGAAGCAAGCGCGGCGGCTTCTTGTGCTTACCGAAACGCTGCGCGAGCACCTGCTGCGCATTGGCTTGGATACTGCCAGTCTCGCGGGCGAGCCTGCCGACGGTAAAACCCTGCGCCGGTCTATGCGCCTGCCGCAGCGCCTCAAGCAGGCACTTTTTCCAGGCGGGAATGCGTTCGTTCCCGGCGTGTGCGTGGGGATTCCGGGCGCGGACGCTGCCGAAACGGCCGCCGAAGCGAGCCATCTAACGCAGTCCGTGGTCTACGAAGGCGAAAAGCCGCTTGGCGAGATGGATCGCGATGCCTTCGCGCAGTGGGCTATGGAGCGCGGCACGATTGCGGCCCGTCTCATCGCCCCGGTCTTGGCAAGGGGCTGGGCCATGATAGGCCACCCCGAAACGACAAACGGGGGAAACGAACATTTGCCGAAGGAAACGTCGGCCGACACGAGCTGCCTCGCCAGGCAGGCTGGTGCGCCGCTCGTTCGCGCTTTCCTTTCCGAAAACGGTGGAGCCGGCCTGGCCGCGCGGCTGGCTGCCCGCGTGGTCGAGGCATCGACGCTGCCGGCGCAGATCGCCGGAGGGCTCGCGGCCCTGCGGGATGTCGCGGAGGGGTCCGAAGTGCCTACGCGCGAAGTCTTTCGCGACGAGAACGGGGGCCGCTCTGCTACTGCCTTCGCCGAGGCAGCACGCGGCCGGCTGGAACATCGGATTGTTTTGAACGACGACCGAATCGCCGACTACGCCATCACGGCTCCGACCAGCATTCATTTCGCCGAGAGCGGCATTGCCGCGAGCTCGCTTTCGGCGCTCGCTGCATCCAGACGTGAAGATCTGGCGGTCCAGGCCGATCTCCTGGTCCGGGCCATCGACCCCTGCGTCGGCTACGATATCAGGCTCCGCTGATGTACGAGATGGCGATATGCGAGAGCGTCCGTGGCATCATCGAGGAAGAGGCCGCGAGACAGGATTTTCGGAAGGTGGGCCGCGTCTGCATGGAAATCGGGCGGCTATCCGCTGTCGAGGTCGAGGCGCTGAAGTTCGGCTTCGATGTCGTCATGCGTGGCTCTCTGGCGCAAGACGCAAGGCTGGAAATCGTCGAGACGGAAGGCAGGGCCTGGTGCATGCCTTGCGGCCAGAGCGTGCCGATCGCGGCACGCTTTGATCCATGCCCGGACTGCGGAAGCCATCAGCTGCAGGTGACCGGCGGCCAAGAAATGAAGATCAGGGAATTGGAGGTGAGCTGATGTGCACTATTTGCGGATGCGGCGAGGGCGCCGTCCGGATCGAGGGCAAGGCGCATGGCCATCACCATCATCACGGCCACGATCATGATCACCACCACGATCATGATCACGGCCCCCATCATGACGATCATGTGCACGATTGTGGCTCGGGCCCCGGTGGCACCCGTGCGCCGGGCATGAGCCAGGCGCGGATGGTCAAGCTGGAAAAGGATATCCATTCCAAGAACAACGAGTATGCCGATGCGAACAGGAAAATGTTCGCCGAGCGCGGCGTGCTTGCGCTCAACCTCGTCTCCAGCCCCGGCTCTGGCAAAACGACGCTGCTTTGCCGCACGATCGAGGCACTGAAGGGCAAGTTGCCCATCGCCGTGATCGAGGGCGACCAGCAGACTTCCAATGATGCCGACCGCATCCGCGCCACCGGCGCGCCCGCGATCCAGGTCAACACCGGCAAGGGCTGCCACCTCGACGCGCATATGGTCGGCCATGCCGCAGATCACCTCGACCTTGCCGAAGGAGGCCTGCTCCTCGTCGAAAACGTGGGAAACCTCGTCTGTCCGGCGGGCTTCGACCTAGGCGAGGCACACAAGGTGGTGGTGCTCTCAGTCACCGAGGGAGAGGACAAGCCATTGAAATATCACGACATGTTCGCCGCCGCCGATCTCATGATCCTCAACAAGACTGACCTGTTGCCGCATCTCGACTTCGACGTGGAGGCCTGCATCGCCAACGCCCGAAAGGTGAACCCGCGGATCAAGGTGCTGAGGGTTTCCGCGCGCACGGGCGAGGGGATGTCGGACTGGACGGCCTGGATCGGCGCGGTCCGCGCCATGGCGCTAGTCGGCCATCAGCGGGCGGCCGAGCTCGGAGCAGCCTGATGTGCCTGGCCATTCCCGCCCGCGTCGTTGAACTGCTCGATGACGACATGGCCGTGGTCGCGTTCGACAGGGTCACGAAGCGCATCTCATTGGCTTTGGTGGCAGACGTTTCGCTTGGCGATTTCGTGCTCGTCCATGTCGGTTATGCGCTCCACAAGGTGAGCCCCGAGGAGGCCGAGCGCACGCTGCAGCTGATGGCCGAAGCGGGCGTGCTGGAGGAGGGGCTGGAGGAGATTTCGGCGTGAAATATGTCGACGAATATCGCGACCAGGAGCTTGCGAAGACCATCGCCGGCGCCATCGCGATCGAGGCTGATCCGGAAAAGAGCTACCATTTCATGGAGTTCTGCGGTGGGCACACGCATGCGATTTTTCGCCACGGCGTGCAGGACCTGATGCCGCAGAACGTGCATTTCGTGCACGGACCCGGATGCCCCGTTTGCGTGCTTCCCATCTCTCGCCTCGACGATGCGGTGGAGCTCGCCGAGCGGCACGGGGTCATCCTTTGCACCTACGGCGACATGATGCGCGTGCCGGGCACCAAGCAACGCAGCCTGATCCGCGCCAAGGCGGACGGAGCGGATGTCCGCATGGTCTATTCAACGCTCGATGCCCTAAAGATCGCGCGTGAAAACCCCGAGCGGCAAGTCGTCTTCTTCGCCATCGGTTTCGAAACCACGACGCCGCCGACGGCCGTCGCGATCAAGACGGCGCAAGCCGAGGGGTTCAAGAATTTCAGCGTGTTCTGCAACCATGTGCTCACGCCGGCCGCGATCTCTCACATTCTTGAATCGCCGGAAGTGCGGGAACTGGGCATCGTCAAGATTGACGGGTTTCTGGGACCTTCGCACGTCTCCTCCGTGATCGGCTCGCAGCCATATGAATTCTTTGCCGAGGAATTCCAGAAGCCGGTTGTCATCGCCGGCTTCGAACCGCTGGACGTCATGCAGTCCATCCTGATGCTGATCCGGCAGGTCAATGAAGACCGGCACGAGGTCGAGAACGAATATACCCGCGTCGTGACCGAGGAGGGCAACCTCAAGGCGCAGGCACTGGTGAGCGAGGTCTTCGAGCTGCGCAAGACCTTTGACTGGCGCGGCCTCGGCACCGTGCCCTACAGCGCCCTGCGCATCCGCGACGCTTATGCCGATTTCGACGCCGAGAAGCGTTTCGAGCTGTCGGTCAAGGCTTCGCGCCAGGTGAAGTCCTGCGAATGCCCTTCGATCCTGCGCGGGGTGAAGAAGCCGACCGACTGCAAGCTGTTCGGCACCGTGTGCACGCCGCAGAACCCGATTGGCTCATGCATGGTCTCCTCCGAAGGCGCCTGCGCGGCCTACTGGACCTATGGCCGTTTCCGCGAGCCGAAGCTGTTGGAGGCGGCGGAATAATGAGCGCGAACGATCCCAGCCTAGCCGTCACCACCTCGTCGGTCCGCGGCGCGGTGGACATGACGCATGGCGCGGGCGGCCGCGCGATGGCCGAGCTGATTCGGGATATTTTTCAAAGACATCTGGCCAACGAGTTCCTGGCCCAGGCTAACGACGCGGCCCTGCTCGGCACCGTCTGCGGACGCCTGGTGATGGCAACGGACGCGCATGTCATCTCGCCTCTGTTCTTTCCGGGCGGGGATATCGGAGCACTGGCGGTCCACGGCACGATTAACGACGTCGCCATGATGGGCGCGCGGCCGCTCTGGTTGTCCGCGTCCTTCATCCTGGAGGAAGGTTTTCCGTTGGCCGAACTGGAAAGAATAGTTGTTTCAATGGCTTTTGCCGCCCGGGAAGCAGGCGTACCCGTGGTTACGGGCGACACCAAGGTGGTGGAGAAGGGCAAAGGCGACGGCGTTTTCATCTCCGCGACCGCTGTTGGCGTGCTGGCGGACGGCACAGACATCTCCGGAAGCAATGCCCGGCCGGGCGATGCAATCCTTGTCTCCGGCACCATGGGCGACCACGGAGTCGCAATCCTGTCGAAGCGCGAACACCTTGATTTTGAAACGGAAATTATCTCCGACAGCCAAGCTCTGCACGATCTGGTGGCGGCGATGCTTGGCTCCGTTCCTGGTATCCGGGTGTTGCGTGACCCCACGCGCGGCGGACTGTCGGCGACGCTGAACGAAATCGCGCAGCAGTCCAAGGTCGGAATGGTAATCCGGGAAGCGGCGGTTCCGGTGAAGCCGGAGGTCGCGGCGGCGTGCGAACTGCTCGGCCTCGACCCGCTGAATGTTGCCAACGAAGGCAAGCTGATCGCCATCTGCGTGGCGCAAGACGCGAAGACTTTGCTCGCCGAGATACGCGCTCATCCCATGGGCCGGGATGCCGCAATCATTGGCGAAGTCGTCACAGACCAGCATGCGCTGGTGCGGATGAAAACGAGACTTGGCGGTATGCGCGTGGTCGACTGGATCGCCGGGGAACAGCTCCCGAGGATCTGCTGAAGATGCGCATTCTGCTTCTCGTCACCGCCTTCAACGCCTTGAGTCAGAGGATTTTCGTGGCGCTTGGCGAGCACGCACACGAGGTCTCGGTCGAGATGGACGTCAACGACGAGCGGACCATGGAGGCGGTAGATTTGTTTCGGCCGGACCTCGTTATTGCCCCGTTTCTGAAGCGGGCAATCCCGAAAGAAGTCTATGAAAATCGATGCTGTATGATCGTTCACCCAGGCATCGTCGGCGACCGCGGCCCCTCCGCGCTGGACTGGGCGATGGTGGACGGGGCGACGCAGTGGGGTGTCACGGTGCTGGAAGCGGCGGCCCAAATGGATGCGGGGCCGGTCTGGGCGAGCGCCACCTTCGCGATGCGAAAGGCGACGAAATCGAGCCTCTACAGCAACGAGGTGACCGACGCGGCGGTGACGGCGGTGCTCGAAGCGATCGCGCGGTTCGAGCAGGGCGAAAAGCCGATTGCCCTGGAAGAACAATCTGTAGCGCCGCTGGGCCGGTGGCGGGACGCGATCAAACAGGCGGACCGGCGGATCGATTGGGCTGCCGACACGACCGAAACGGTGCTGAAGAATATCGCAGCAGCCGACGGCGCGCCCGGCGTGCGGGACGAACTTTTCGGCGAAACGGTCTTCCTTTTCGACGCGCGAGACGCACGTGAACCAGGGGGTGACTTGCCTCTCGCGCGGGGTGAACGGGGCAAGATATCGCTCCCCGAGCCGGGAGTGGTCGCCGCCAGAAGCGGGCCGGCGATCGCCATCGTCACCGTCGACGGCGCGTTGTGGATCGGCCATGTCCGGCATCCCAATTCGCCACACCCGTTCAAGCTGCCGGCGACCATGGTCTTCGCGAAGGAAGTTGCAGACCTGCCGGAGATCCCGCTCAATTCACCGGGCGGTTATCAGGACATCATCTACGAAGAAGAAGCTGCGGTCGGCTATCTGCACTTCCCCTTCTATAACGGTGCAATGGGAAAGGACGCCTGTCGAAGACTTTTGGACGCTTATACAAAAGCGACGGAGCGTCCGACCAGGGCGATCGTGCTGTGCGGAGGGCCGCAGTTCTGGTCCAACGGGCTCGACCTCAACCGGATCGAGGCGGCCGACAGCGCGGCCGACGATTCCTGGGTCAACATCAGTGCCATCGACGACCTCGCCGATGCGATCATCCGCACGACAAGCCACATCACCGTAGCAGCGCTTGCCGGAAATGCGGCAGAGGGCGGCGTGTTTCTCGCCCGCAGCACCGACCAGCTCTGGATGCGCTCGAGCGTCATCCTCAACCCGCATTACAAGGACATGGGCAATCTCTACGGCTCGGAGTTCTGGACCTATCTCCTGCCGAGCTGCTGCGGGACTGAGAATGCCCGCCGGATCGCGGCAGCGCGCCTGCCGATGGGCGCGAAGGAGGCGCTGAATCTGAATCTGGCCAACCGGGTGTTCGCGGGGGCAAGCGAGCTGTTCACGGCGCAAGTGAGGGCGTCGGCTGCCGCGCTGGCCGGGAGCGAAGAGTTTCCGGGGTTGCTCGCCGAAAAACAAGCCCGGCGCGCAGCCGACGAGGCGGCCAAGCCGCTTTGCGCCTATCGCGAGGAGGAGCTTTCGCGGATGCGCCGCAATTTCTATGGCTTCGACCCAAGCTACCACGTCGCGCGGCATAATTTCGTGCACAAGGTGCCGAAGTCGCGCACCCCAGTGACGATCGCCCGCCACCGCGACGTCGCCTGGCAGGCCGGCCGGGAGGGAAGGAAAAAGGCATCGTGAGCGACCTGCCGGGCATATTGATCCTCGACGACGAAATCCGCTCGCTGGAGGCGCAACGGCGCGTCCTGAGCGAGGATTTCGATGTCCACGTAGCCAGCGACACCAAGGCCGCCAGCTCGATCCTGGAGATGGAATGGATCCAGATCATCCTGTGTGACCAGCGCATAGCCGGCACCTGCCGCACCGAGTTCCTGAAGCAGGCGCGCACCCGCTGGCCGGACATCGTGCGCATGATCATCTCGGGCTACACCGACGCGCATGACACCATCGACGGCATCAACGAGGCCGGCATCTACCAGTACATCACCAAGCTCTGTCATCCGGAAAACCTCACGCTCACGCTGAAGAACGGGGTGCAGCTCTTTCTCCAGATCGCGGTTCGTCGCCGCCACCACGCGCAGATCGACCTGCTCTACGCATTGCAGAACTTTTCGCCACGCGACTGGGCCGGCAATCGTGGCCCGCTGGAGCTGGCGCTCGAAGGTGCGCCGGTGCGGCTCGGCGAGACCGAGCCGGTTGCAGTCCAGCACATCGTGCGGTCGTTGGACCCGTGCATAGTGTGCACGGTGCGCTGATGGGCCCGCCGCTCGCCGAGCCCGCAGTGGAGGGACGCCTGGTCCGGGTGACGGGGCTGGTGCAAGGCGTCGGCTTCCGGCCGACAGTGTGGCGCATCGCGACCGCTATGGGGCTATCGGGTCACGTCCGCAACGATGCTGCAGGCGTGGAGATCGCGCTGTGGTGCAGCGATGCCGAGTTCGAGACCTTCGCGGACAGGCTAAAGGCGCAATGCCCGCCGTTGGCGCGGATCGACGGGATCGAGACGGCGACGCTTGAGGGGCCGCGGCCGGCGGGCGGCTTCGCCATAGCGGCGAGCGCGGGCGGGCGGGTGAAGACCGGCATCGTGCCCGATGCCGCCTGCTGCCTGGAATGTCTTGCGGAAGTGCTCGACCCCAAGGACCGGCGCTATTTCTACCCGTTCGCCAATTGCACGCATTGCGGGCCGCGTCTGTCAATCGTCAAGGCTATCCCCTATGACCGCCGCTCGACCGCTATGGCACGATTTTCGACCTGCGAGGAATGCCGGGCCGAGTATGAAAATCCGGCCGACCGCCGCTATCACGCCCAGCCGATCGCCTGCCCGGCCTGCGGCCCGCGCGTCTGGTTGGAAGGTCCAGACCACGTCGTGGTCGGCGGCGGCCCGCAGGCGGTGATCCGCGAGGCGGCGGCGCTGATCGGGGAAGGGCGGATCGTCGCGATCAAGGGCATCGGCGGGTTCCACCTCGCCTGCGACGCGACGGACGAAGCGGCGGTGGCGCAGCTGCGCGCCCGCAAGAAGCGCGACGGTAAGCCGTTCGCGCTGATGGCGCGCGACTTGGAGCAGCTTGCCGAATTCGCGGAGCTGTCGGGCGAGGAGCGCGTGGCGCTTGCCGCCCGAGCGGCGCCGATCGTGCTGGTGAAGCGCCGTGACAGCTGCGGCGTTGCGGCGGGCGTGGCGCCGCAGCACGAGCGGCTCGGTTTCATGCTGCCCTACACGCCGTTGCATCATCTCTTGCTGCGGGCGCTGGACGGTCCGGTGGTGATGACCTCCGGCAATCGTTCGGGCGAGCCGCAATGCACGGACAATGACGAGGCGCGGCAGGAGCTTGCCGGGATCGCCGACTTCTGGCTGATGCACGACCGCG
>NZ_JAMYMF010000076.1:0-11551 GCF_040318415.1 Mesorhizobium sp. M1163
TTTCATCGCCACCGCCTTCGCCCAGGAAACGCCCGAGGCGCAAGCACGCAATGGCGCGCCGTCGCCGACCAGATCCGGCCGAAGGAAGCTGGCGACAATCATGGACGACGCCGAGCCCGACGTGCTTGCCTACATGACTTTCCCCAAGGAGCACCGCGCCAAGCTGCACTCGACCAACCCGATCGAGCGCCTCAACGGCGAGATCAAGCGGCGCACAGAGGTCGTCGGAATCTTCCCAAACGATGACGCCATCGTCCGCCTCGTCGGCGCAATCCTGCTCGAACAAAACGATGAATGGGCAGTGCAGCGGGCCAGATACATGACGCTGGAAACCATCAGCCAGATGAGCGATGATCCCCTGGTCAGCCTGCCAGCCGTGGCGCTGATCAGCCCGGCCCATGCCGGACAGCACGGCGACCAATGCCGTCAGCTACACCACGCCACGGGACACGATCTCGGCCGCTCAATCGAAAGCGTCATTTGAGGCGCTTCCTCTCCCGCGTGCAACTGGAAGACACGGTCGTCCAGTTCCTTGTCTACTTCGGTGAGACGATGGTTTAAGCGAAGGTAGTCCGTCCAGGTCGGCGCTCGGAATGTCTCCGTTGCTTCTGAAGGTTGCGCTGGAGCGTCCAATTCCGAGCACCGACGCGGCTGGACATGCCTGCGCTGCCGCATAAGGTCGAAAGAGAGCATGCCGCGCAGGCGAAGCAGGAGAGCCTCATCAGCCGTTCTTGCGACAAGCTCCGTCTGAATGTGCTGTTGGAGATGCCGGCGAAGACGGCGCCGGTCCCGAAGCCGGCCATGAGCGTCCCATAGGCGAGCGGCCCTCCTCCCAACTGATCGCGGACAACCAGCGGCAGCAGGGCGAGTATGGCGATGCTCGCCAGGCCAAATAGTGTCCCGCGAGCGATCGCCGCCTTGATTTCGGAAGACATCGCCGTGAACCGCAGCCCGTCATAGATCGCCGTCCTCATTGACTCGCGCGGAAGAGGGGAGGAGCGAACCTTCCACTTGCAGCGCCATATGGTAGCAAGAGGAACCAGATATGTGAGGGTGGTCAGGGTAAATGCCGTGAGAAGCCCGAAGGAGGCAACCACGATGCCGCCGAGCGCCGGTCCCACGGTCCGCACAGTGTTGAAGCCGACGGAGAGCAGGGTCACGGCAGGGGGGACATCGCGTCGGTCCACGATATCGCCAACCGAGGCCTGCCAGGCGGGATCGTTGAGAGCGCCGCCGCATGCGATCAAGAAGCTGAAGCCGAGGATCATCCACGGACTCACAAAGCCGAGCGCCACAAAAGCGGTCAACATCGCAGAGGCTATCACCATAAGGCATCTGCCGGCAAACATGACCCTGCGCCGGCTGAAATTGTCGGCCAGAGCCCCGGCGAACACGGACAAAATGAAAGCCGGCAGGTTCGATGAAGCCTGGACCAGCGCAACCATCAGGTCGGAAGTCGAGATTGTCGCCATCAGCCAGCTGATAGCAACAGTCTGCACCAACCAGCCGAGGCTGGAAACCTGTGTGGCGAGCCAGATCGAACGAAAGGTCGGGTTTTTGAGCGGCGCAAACGTCGCTGGCGAAATTGGATCTGCACCTGCGCGCGCGACCTTGCTCATTTCGGAGCGTCGCCTCCCGTTTGACGGTTCGTATAGCCTCGCCCGCACGGGAGAATTTGCAGGCGCAGACAGCCACGTTCTGTAATTTCGTCCAGTCGAAGATTGATCACCTGCTGACTTGCGTCAAATACCGGATCCATATTCTGGCCATCCAGCGCCGAGATGGCCTTAAATTGGCCCGCCCTGCTGCCCGACATGACCAAGGCCCTCATCGCGCGCGCTGGTGGTGGCCAGCGCCAGCTACTCGGCACATCGCGCGGAAGCTGGTCCTCGAGCCTCGGATGTCATTGCCGACAAGACGGTCTTCTGTAACGGGCCTCGTCTTGTCAATCCCTCGTAACTTCGTCCGCTGCCGGGGTCTTGCTTCTGTCCGCAGTCGGCGCTTTTGGCCGCTGCCTGATGGGATCTGATCGGGATCGGCTGGCCAATCTAGGGACGCGCAGTCATCAAACGAGCTGCTCCCGTCTTAGCGGCCTAACCGGGTCCACCGTCCCGGCAAGGGACGTCGTAACGGCAGGATCTGGTGTCGATGCCCGCCGTGTTCCTCCTTATCCTTATCCTCTCATCGAACGCTTCACGACACGACTGCCGCAGGACGGCCTGTCGGCAGAAAGCGCTCAGCGCTGCGCATCATCTGGTGCAGAACCACCGCCGGCTTGCGCCCAAGTGCAACCTTGGCCTTTCGCATCCCGGCCCGCTTCGCCACCGCAAGCGCCCAGGACTTCAAGGCCGAGCCCTTGACCGGTCGCGTCAGCACCACGTTGGCCGCCTCGTAGAGCGCCACACGCACCCCATGGTCGCCGACCTTGGAGATGCGCCCCGTCACGTCGGTCTCACCAGACTGGTACTTCCTCGGCGTCAGGCCGAAATGGGCGCCCACCATCCGGGACGAGCGAAACCGCGACGGGTCGTCGATGGCCGCCGAAAATGTCAGCGCTACCAAAGCCCGACCCCCGGCACGCTCATCAGGTTGCGCACCTGCCCATCGCGACTTGCCAACCCGACAAGACGCTTCTCGATCGTCTTGAACTCGCACAGCAGCACCGCTCGGGTCTTGAGAAGAGCCTCAGCAATCTGCTGCAGCGTGTCATGATGGGCGACCAGTTCGCGAACCCGCCGCTCAAACGTCTTCGGCGTCGTCGGGCCAACCTTCAGGCCAAAGCCGCGCAAGACCCCGCGGATGCTCATCTCGACATCGTGCCGCTTCGACTGCAGGAGCTTGCGCGTGGTCAGCAGGGCGCGGACCTCCTGTGCCGGCAGTGACTTGCAGTGCACCGGGCGAAACCAGCCAAGCCGCATGAGCTGTGCAATGCCGCGCGCATCTTTGCGATCCGTCTTCCTTGAAGGCGTCGCGCACGTGGCGCGTCTCGAGAAGCTCCACTGCCAGGCCGGACGCCTGCAGCCCGGCAAATGGCCATTGCGACAGCGGGCCTGCCTCCAGGCCAATCCGCGCAAGCGGTACTTCGAGCGCCGCAAACCAGGCGATCAGCGCCTCCGGCTCGCTCGCCACCGTCGCTTCCCGCACGATCTTGCCCTGCCCATCAACCACACAGACACTCGAGCATTCCAATGACACATCAATCCCGGCATAATAATCCACGGTCGTCTCACCTTGATGTTTGGCGCTGGCTGCGGCCATGACGCCGTTCACGCCATCATTGTGAGGGACGACCGCCTAGACCGAAAGTCTGGCCGCGGCGCCAGAGGCCCGTTACCCCATCTAGGGCCCGGCGTCTTCGTTTTAGGCGCAGATCGCGAACCTGCACATCGATCTGCAAGTGGATCGGCCGCCTTCACCGTTTTCTTGCGAGAGCTCGGCATCGTGCAGAATGTCGGGCACGGAAACTGCCAGTCCGTTCATGCCCTCAAGATTAGCGTGGTAGCAGGCAGGCATGCTGCTTAGTATCGATAGAAACAGGAAAGTATATGCAAAAGCTTGACGACATCCCAAGGCTGGCCCGTATGGCGCAAGCACGCTGCGGTTCTAGGTGTGCGCAGTGGAGGCTCGCTGTTCGCCACGGTTCCAGTTCTTCGTTGTAACGTCGGAGCAGCGGCGGCGCAGCAGAGCGGGAGCTGGCCATCTGAAAATGCGATGGTGCTGTCCCGGACATTATATTGGCGAATTGAAAACAGCTTTTGCATACTTGCAGAGCGCAGAAACGCAAACTCGGCACCAAGTCGCCCGAATACTGATAATAGGCTAAACAATGAGCGAAGCACCACATCTTACGTGTGATCTGGATAGACCCGGCATGAACAAAGGGCATCTTGTTGTTCCGAAAGGCGCCGATTGCGAAGCTCTTTCGCTCTCGGTCTTTAGCCTCAACAAAGGCGAGGGACCGCGGCTCCTGATCACTGGCGGATGTCATGGCAATGAATTGGAAGGGCCACTTGTTGCGCGACGGCTTGTTGAGTGGCTGCCTGAAGCGCAAACCTGTGGGCGGGTCATCATCGTCCCCGTGCTCAATCCACCGGCCGTGCAGGCATTCACCCGCAATACGCCGATCGACGGATTGAACCTCAACCGCGTGTTTCCGGGCCGTGCCAATGGGTCAGTAACTGAACGAATTGCGGATGCCGTTTCGCGGCTGTTGTTGCCGATGGCAGACACCGTGTTTGATCTGCACAGCTTCGGTCCAACTTGGGATTTTCCACCCTCGACCACGACGCATCCCATTGCAGATCCCGCTCTCATGGCTAAGACGATCAGAATGGCAGAGGCGTTCAAATTACCCGTGACCTTGGTATGGGATCATCCAGATACGCCTGGAATGTTCGATATCTCGGCTCATAATCAGGGTAAGGTATTCGTTTGTGCTGAACTCGGCGGGGGCACCATTGGTGCCGAAAGTCTCGCGATCTACGAAGCCGGAGTACGCAACGCACTCATCTCGCTCGGACTCGTCGAGGGAAAAGCCGATTACCCGGTGTTCCGTCAACGGAAGTCCAGCCAGACACTTCAAACGCGGCGCCCGGCCGATGAACTGAAATCGCCTGCGCGGGGTATTTTCGAACCTCGTTGCTCGATGTTGGATGAAGTGAAGCAGGGAGATCTTATCGGCATTCTGCATCCGATGGATTCTTCGTCGGCCGTTTCCACTGATAACCGGTCGCCTGGCCCTTCCATCGTCTGCGGCATTCGATCCGGAGGCTATGTCGAAGTCGACGAATGGCTAGCGCTCCTTGCGCGACCGCTGAATCGTTGAAATTACGTTCGCCTCGATCGCTATAAAGCGACATTAACGCGAGAAGGCGTTTAAGTGTCAAAAGAGCTTATTTCAGAGGGCTGTGATTCCGTCGGATTTGCGAGATTCCACGGAGATCAGGATATTCTGGACTAAAATCACCCGTTTGCATTGCCGGCGTTGCGCCCGCTACGCAAGCGACTTGACCGACGCGGAGTGGGCGCTGATTGGAGGCGGGCATCCCAACAGCTTCAGAACGTGGCTGACCCGAAGCGCACGTAAGTGGCTTAGAGCAACGCCGTTCGCAACGTCTTTAAGTCGCGAGGGGAGATGCGGCAGACCCATCCAGAGTGAACCCGGTGAGTAGGCCGCTACTGGTTGGCCGCTTTCCAACTGTTGAGGGCATTACATCATGACATACGACCCCAAGCATCTCTCGGGATACTAACTTCCGATCAAGGGCAGACGCCCAACTCTAAGAGGGGTACGGAACCGGGAGCGATTGAAAATCCGGCGACCCTTGGTTTTCCTGTGATAACGGAAATCGCAGAGGGAACACTGGGTAGAAGAACGCCGCGCGCCGATCCGGTTCTTGAGCGCGGCTATGTTGAAGCGGCCCAGCGGTTGGTCCAGCGAGGAGCTGTCGCCATCAGTTCAAACTGCGGCTTTTTAATCCGATACCAGGCGGTTGTAGCCGCTTCTCTAAAAGTACCCGTAGCGATGTCGAGCATGCTCCTTTTGCCGACGCTAATCCGTCAACTGCCGCCATCCGCCAAGATTGCCGTCCTGACATATGACTCTAACACTTGCGGCGATGATATGCTTGAGCTCAGCAATCCGACGGAGAGGCCGAGAGTTGTGGTTGGCGGAATTGAAGGCAGCAAATACTGGCATGACGAGTTGAAGATTCCTGCGCCGCCGACCGATGTCGTCGCGATGGAAGCTGATGTCGGCGCTTGCATTACCAGCCTCAGAGCCGCGCATCCGGAGATTGCAGCCATCCTCTTCGAGTGTGCGGGGTTCCCAGTGGTGGCGCCGGAAATACGCCGACTCACGAAACTGCCAGTTTACGATATCACAAGTTTGTGTCGGATGATGATCGCGTCGATCACATAAAATTATTGGCGGAGCGTGATCACATCGATAGGCAGAATGGGCGGCCGAAACGGTTATGTCCATATCCGCTCGCGACAGGCGAGAGCATCGGAGCCACTCGGGCCGGACCAATCTGCTCCCGGTATGGGCAATCGCCGGGCGCGAAAAAAGCTATGGGATGGACGTCGCCTGCGGGCCAGACCTTATCCTTCACTATGCTCTCCTTCGCGCGACCGTCGGAATATCAGCAGTTGCATGAGGAATTGGTGGCATCGATGCGAAATTGATGGCTTGGCATCGCACCTGACGAGTGCAGCCGGCGTCTGGCGCAGATCCCTGGTGTCGGCCTGATCGGTGCGTCACTGCTGATGATGAAAACGCTTGAGCCGAGCTGTTCAAATCCGGACGACACTTCTCGGCCTGGATGGGTCTGACACCCAATCATTCGACGGCCGGAAGGGAACCGGCTTGGCATCACACGCGCTGGCGATGAAGTGTTTACGGGTAGAGTGCTGAGAGTGGCGGATTCAAACGGGCGTCGCAACACCGGAACGAAGGAAGGTTGCGATGGGCATCGAAAGCGACGATCACACCGTTCTGGACGAGCTCTGTTGCCGTCACCGGGACGGCAGCCAGTAGCGGGGCGATCTGAACTCCAGCGATTCTGGTTGGGGATCGCGCAGGGAATGACCAGCGAGGATGATGCGCTGGCGGCTAGTATGTCGCAGCCTCTCGGAACCAGATTGTTCCGAGAGGCAGGCGGCATGCCACCAGCGATGTTCAGATCTTCGACCAAGCCGGCGTCCGAGCGGTATCTCTCGTTTGCGGAACGTGATCGCACTTCTTCGCGTTCAGGGCCTTTCGAGACGCGAGATCGGACGCCGGCTTCGCCGATCCGCCTCGACCATCTCCCGTGAGCTACGACGCAATGCCGCGACGCGCAGCGGCGGCCTGGAGTATCGTGCATCGACAGCCCAATGGCACGCCGAGCGATCGGCCCGTCGGCCCAAACCGACCAAGCTTGCGCTCAACACAACCTTGCGCACTTATGTGGAGCAGCGACTGGCCGGCGTCGTCCTGACCCCGAGCGGCGCTGCCGTTCCTGGTCCTGCGGTCCCTTGGAACGGACGCCGGCATGGACAAAGAAAGGATCGGCGATGGGGCAAGGCATGGAACCCGGAGCAGATCGCCCGCCGCTTGCCGATCGACTTCCCGGACGACAAGACGATGCGCATCAGCCACGAAGCCATCTGTCAAGCACTCTCTGTTCAGGGGCGGGGCGCGCTACGCCGCGAACTGACGGCCTACTTGCGAACGGGGCGCGTATTGCGGGTCCCCAGGGCGCGCGTACGCAGGCGAGGTAAGAGCTTTGTCTCGCCGGAGATTATGATCAGTCAACGCCCCGCCGAAGCGGCCGATCGCGCGGTGCCGGGTCACTGGGAGGGAGACCTCATTCTCGGTCTTGGCAGCTAGGCGATCGGCACGCTGGTCGAGCGTATGACGCGCTTCACGATGCTGCTTCATCTTCCCGGCTCGCGGGGCATGGCGAAGCTCCGCGCATGAAGAACGGCCCTGCTCTTGCGGGACACGGAGCTGAAGCCGTGCGTGACGCGATTACGCGCACCATCATCACCTTGCCCGAAGAACTGCGTCGTTCGCTGACCTGGCATCAGGGAGCGGAAATGGCCCAGCACGATCGTCTCAAGATCGATGCGGGCGTCCAGGTCTACTTCTGCGACCCGCAAAGTCCATGGCAGCGCGGCACGAACGAAAATACCAACGGGCTCCTAGGTCAGTACTTCCCGAAAGGCACCGACCTGAGCATCCACAGCGCCGACGAGATCGCCGCTGTTGCAGCAGCCCTCAATGCCCGGCCGAGAAAGACGCTGGGCTGAAAAACGCCGGCAGAGGCGCTTGACGACTTGCTGCCATGAGTGAACACAAAATCGGTGTTGCGACGACCATTTGAATCCGTCTTAGGCGGAGCGATCACTGTGGTGGATGACGCTGCCCGGCGGAGGTCGGCGGACCGCAATCGCTTGGTCGAGCGAGCGCAGCGATCGCCAGCTCGGACTTGAGATGGGTTGCCATTGCCCAGCCGATGACTTTGCGGCTGTAGCACGATCGCCAGATAGGCGAACTCCTCGGCAAGACCGACTAGGTGCGTTGGCCCTTCAGGCAGCGGTCGCCCGGGCGTGTCGTCTTCGTAGAGGGTCCGGTTTCGTCGATGAACATCTGCCGGTGCGGCTCAATCGCATCCGCGGCTGGCGCCTGGTCTGCCACTCCTGCCGCGCCCTGCTGATGTCGGGACGATCTTGCTCGCTGGCCAGCAGCGTTTTTTGACATTCCTGATGAGCCAGCGCGAGATTGAGGCGGGGGAATCTGGACGCCTGCAGCAGCGGCCAGTTCAGCGGCAACCTCTGGCATGGTGATGCCATCCTTCGCGGCCAAAAGGCCAAGCAGGAACGCACAGTGCGGGTCGAGCTTGGAATAGCGATGGCCGCCGCTGACCTTGGGCGCGCCAGCTCTCGGTCTTTCGATAGTTCCTCATCAGGATCACGACGAACGAAACCGACCCCCCAAATGTGAAGCCGCCGCATGCCGTGAGTGACCAGCCTCGACAACCGCGATTCAGAGATGCCGGTGCTTTAGCGCCGGGATGCTGTGCTAGGGCGACGAATTCCGGCCCTTCGGCAATCTGAGTTTCATCTGAAAACCAGATGGCCGCAATACACAGACTGAATTTGACGTAAACCGCCGCGGCATTTTAGAATCAACTGACCAATTAAAGAGCCGAATCGCAGAGGGAGGATGAGCGTTTTGGTAAACCGCTGGCACCTCCTCGGCGGCGATTTCGGTACCTCGATTTCCATAGAGGCGTCCTTTTAGGATTAGGCGATTCTCGTGAAGGAGTAAGATCTATGCAATTATCTATTGATTCGATTATCGAGGGCAAGCTCAAGGAATTTTCGATTCCAGGCTCGGCAGTTGGGATCGTGCAAGATGGCAGGCTTGTTTGGGCGAAGGGTTATGGATGGGCAGATGTGACACGCAACGTTCCGATGACGCCCAAAACCATCATGAATATCGGCTCCGTGTCGAAGACTATTACGGCAACAGCCGTGATGCAGCTTTGGGAGCAAGGGTTAATTGACCTCGATGAGCATGTAGGTAGGTATCTTCCCTATCAGGTCGTCAATCCGAAACACCCATCGGTGGCCATCACGGCGCGGCGGCTCTTGAATCATCGCTCGTCAATCCGGGACGGTAAGTCGTACCACGACAGCTACGCATGCGGCGATCCGACGGTTACTCTTGGGGACTGGCTTGAGGCATACCTAACGCTAGGAGGGGTCTATTTTGACGCCAACGACAATTTCCACGGGTGGGCGCCCGGCCAACTCGAACCAGATCACCCCGGCGGGTATTGCAATGTTGCTTATGGCCTGCTCGGCCACCTCGTCGAGTGCGTGACTGGCGCGCGATTTCCCGATTATTGCGCCGAACACATCTTCACCCCCTTGGGCATGAACAGCACTGGCTGGTATGTGCGCGATATTAATATTGACCGGCATGCAGTTCTCTATAGCAGGGGCGGGAGCGGGCAAGCATTTTCCTCCCGATTTGCAGTTCCTGGCTTGACAATTGATGAGCTTACGCCGGGGGGGCGCACGCAGCTTTGCCTCTACAGTTACCCCACCTATATGGAGGGACTAGCGCGCACGAGCATTGAGGAACTGTCGCTCTTTCTCGCCACCTATGGAAACCGAGGCGGAAATCACTTGCTGAAAGAGTCAACCATCAACCTGATGCTCTCTCAAGTCCATGACGGTCGCCCCCTCTGCTGGCACAAATTCATCCTTGAAAATGGTGATGTTGTTTGGGGACACACTGGCAGCGATCCTGGTGTCAGGACCTTTATGGGCTTCCGTGAAAAGGACGGCACTGGCGCGATCCTCTATTTCAATGGAGACGACATTGGTGACAGCAGAGAGGTCCTTATCGAAAGCCTTTTCTGCAATGCCAGCACCCTATAACGTCGTTTTCCGCCGTGACCGTTGGGACGCACGTTATTCACGAAATGCTTTCAGGAACGAGGTGCTGGTTGAATCGGTTATGCTGGTGCTCCGGCTTGAGTGCATCGCGCATCGATCCAGCGATCGTGATTCGCTGGTCGACCGTGCGATGTTGAACGTCGCGTCTGGCCGGTGGATCAGGAAGCTTTTGAGAAGTGCGATGCATAGACAACGCAAGCCATCGTACGACCGGCACGCGACTTGGCAGGCGACGCGCTGGTGATCATAGAAGATCTCGACCACCCGGTGAGTGAGCCGGACCTCAACGAGCGGCCGATCAGCTGATTGGGCACGGAATAGAAAGTCTTGTGGACTTCGACATGGTAATCAGAATGGACTTTGGCCCGTTTTCCACTCGGCATATTCGAACGCGTGGCCGGCAGAGGCGCGAACTGCCGCATTCTCCAGCTCATCAATAGTTCGCGCCGGCTATGGCCGACATGAGACATCGCGGGTCGTTAGGCCACAGGGCCTTGACGACGCCCCACCAAAAAAGCTCAGGGCCTGCACCTGCCCTCCGATTCAATCCGGCAGCTTCTGGACTGAGCCTGAACGCAAGATTGGGCAGCAACACATTGAACTTGATTTTTCAAGAAGCCTTGCGGGATGTGACGGGCAGTCAACAGTAGGCAGACACTTGGCGGTCCAGCGTCATCGAAGTCATTCAAAAAATGACAGCCCATGTGCCGCAAATCTCTCCAGGAATTGAACAGATGTGCCGCTATGACTATCTCCGAATTGGCGCGCTTTTGGCCGCGAGGGTTGGCAGGTATCACAGACGTGTGTTGCGGGTACGGGGTACGGGGATATTCTCTATCTTGCCATTGTGCGCCGTGTCAGGAAGAAACTGGTCTGCGAGATGTTATTAAAAGGCTGGCCTTGGCCAACCGTTACTGACCCAAAGCTGGTTGACGCCTGTCAGTTCCATGCCTCTGGCAAGATTCGGCACCACCCGCCAGCTGTGCCGGGCATCCGTACTGCGCGGCACACCTTGCGAGCGGTACGCCTATCCGCGGGCAGACGCCTGCGGCCGAGGCGTCTGCCCGCCCCTCAAGGTGGCGGATATCGAAAGCGACCGGACAGTGATCCAGGTCCGCACTTGAAAATGGCGGCAGAAATCCCAACCATCGTCACGATCTACGAGCTGGCATAGGCCGACCCTCGGCTTGAGCCACATGGAACTCGTGGGGCCTGACAAAACAGGCATGAGACTCTTGCCTGCCAAGTGATTTGAAGGCGCCCGCGCGCCTTGGCGCGCACCAGGTGCTCGTGAACCGAGCCCGCTTTTCTTCGGCAAGCTCAGGCGGTCTCGACCATACGGCTTCGCCCCTCGGAGCAGGCAGACCTTTGGGCTGTGACGGGCCGCTGCCCTTGCCGGCAGCGCGGTTTGTCGGTGGCCCTTCCCGGTGGCGCGGTGTGGGCGGCACTTTCCTTCTAGGCCCGCCGCGGCGGATGCCGGCCGCCTCTGACGGCGGGTCTTTGCCTTCCGATCCACCCCGCTCACATGGGGACTTTGTCGTCAAGGCTATCTTCGCATATCACCTCAATGCGTTTGTGATCCAAGGTCCGAGCCTGT
>NZ_JAMYMF010000077.1:0-10866 GCF_040318415.1 Mesorhizobium sp. M1163
AGAGAAGCGGCTACGTTTCATGTCCTGGTCCTCTCGATGGGCCAGAACGAACTTCAAACCGGATTAGATCAGAGGGGCAAGGTCAGAGGCGTTGCGCAGATAGGTTAAGCATCTGGTTTGTTTCGTAAAAATTAGGCTATTTGCTGATTTTGCAAATTTTACGAGTTTCTCATGAATAATGGTTGACAAAGGAAAACTCCTCAGCGACGCTAAATAGGAACAAAAAAGCGAGCGCCCAAAAAGAGGCGCAGCATGATCAGATAAAGCTCGTGAAAATGCGAGCTTATGGCGATGAGGCCCGCTCACCGGCGACGGTGGCGGGCCTTTTTAGTTCTGAAAAAAGACAATGGGGAATCTGACAATGAAACCTGTCACCGCCACAGCTCTAAGCGTAGGCATCCTTGGTGCAATCTGCACTTGGGCATTTCTCTCGATCGGCACGGTCCTGGTCTGGGCGGCATTCGTCGCGTGGGCCTGCTTCTTCCAATCAGGCGGCGATAATGCTGCGCTCAAGAGCACGATCATCTCGAACATCTTCGGCTGTTTCATGGGCTGGCTCGGCGCGGTCATGATCCTCGGCCTGCCCATCGGCGATCTGGTTGGGCCTCAGATATGGTCTGCCACGGTGGTGTTCATCACGGTCGTGATCTACATCCTCGCATCACAGATTCCCGCCCTGGCCTCCGTTCCGGGCACAACGTTCGGCTATGCCTGTACGTTTGCGTTCCTGCTGCAGACTCCCGACCGGCTCGCCCTGCCGAAGCTGCTTTCGGCGTCCTTCGACAACTCGCTGGTCGTTGTCCCGGTTTCGATGGTGGCAGGCGCTCTGTTCGGGTTCGCTTCGGCCAAGCTCGCCGGTGCGTTGACCAAACCGACCCTGGCCGTCGCCTGACCATCGGTCGGTACCTTCGCCCGACCGCGCTCCGAAACAATTTCAGACAACATCAATGAGGCAAGCCATGACAACCGATAACCATTCCCATGCCAACGTACTCATCCCCGAGGTGGGTCTGCGTGTGAAAGCGCTGGAATCGCTTCTCGCCGAGAAGAAGGCCATCGATCCTGCCGCGCTTGATTTGATCATCGAGACCTTCGAGACGCAGATGGGTCCGAAGAACGGCGCAAAAGTCGTCGCCAAGGCCTGGACCGATCCCAAATACAGGAATTGGCTACTGCAAGATGGCACTGCCGCCATCAAGAGCCTCGGCTATATCGGCGTGCAGGGCGAAAACATGGTCGCCCTGGAGAATACTCCCGCGGTGCACAACGTGGTCGTGTGCACGCTCTGCTCCTGTTATCCTTGGCCGACGCTTGGTTTGCCTCCCATCTGGTTCAAGTCGGCGCCTTACCGGGCCAGGGTCGTTATCGAACCGCGAAGTGTCCTGAAGGAATTCGGCCTTGATATCGCCGATGATGTCGAGGTGCGCGTCTGGGACAGCACGGCCGAGCTTCGCTATCTGGTGCTTCCGATGCGCCCTTCCGGCACTGAAAACCTAACCGAACAGGAACTGGCCGCTCTCGTCACCCGGGATTCCATGATCGGAACCGGCGTCGCACAATCCCCCTCGCACTAGCCTCTGGCAAAAGGATCAAGACCATGAATGGAATTCATGATGTCGGCGGCAAGCACGGCTTCGGCCCGGTGCTGGTTGAACAAGACGAGCCGTATTTCCATGAGGAATGGGAAGGGCGGATGCTGTCGATGATGATCGCCTGCTTTGCGGCGGGCATCTACAACGTCGACCAGTTCCGGCATCCGATCGAGCGGATGGATCCGCGCCACTACCTGATGTCGAGCTACTACGAAAAGTGGCTCTGCACCGTGGAACAGAACTGCATCGATGCAGGCATCGTCACCCGCGAGGAAGTCGATGCCCGCCACGCCCAGCTCATGAAAGGAAAAGCAGCATGAACATGCTCACCACCGATATGGTGCCTACGGTTTTGGCCACCGGAGATCCAGCGCGCGTCGATGTCGAGGTCGCACCGAAGTTCAAGGCCGGAGACAAGGTTACGGTCGTCAACCTGAACCAGGTCGCGCACAACCGCCTGCCGGCCTACATCAGGGGCAAGGTCGGTACCGTCACCTTCGATCACGGCGTGTTCGTTTTCCCCGATACGAGCGCCCACCGCCAGGGACCCAAGCCGCAGCACGTCTACACGGTGGTGTTCACGGCTCGCGAGTTGTGGGGCGATGCCGGCCATCCGCGGGACCGGATGTATGTCGACGCCTGGGATGACTACCTCGGGGGCGCCGACTAGCGCTCCGCCCAACTGCTCACCGCCTCGGCTTCGTTAGGATTTTCCCATGAACCAGAATAGCAGTCTCGATCAGCTTCCCGGTCTTCCGCGCAATGAAGCCGGACCACTGTTTGCCGAGCCTTGGCAGCTCACCGCCTTCGGGATCGTGCTCCAACTTCACAACAATGGCCACTTCCAATGGCGTGAGTGGGTGAACTACATCAGCGCGGAAATCGAACTCGGCAAAACCTATGGCCTCGATCCGGAAGACCATAATGGGATCTACTATCATCAATGGCTTGCCGCGCTTGAGAAATTGGTGACCGACAAGAAGCTGTCAAGCTTCGATGAGCTGATGGCGCGCAAGGAACAATGGCGTCATGCCGACGAGCATCGCGGCTTTGGCGAACCGCTTAGCCTGGATGGTCATGGTCATTCGCATCATCACCACCACCATCATCATCACGACCATGCCCATGACGACGATCACGGTTGTCGCGCGCCGGCGACCCGCCTCGCGTGAACCACCAAGCCGGGAATAGCGCCGCAATCGCAAAATGACGGCGAAGATCTTCACCAAGTCGATCCATTGGAAACTTTTAAGGAGAACGTCCATGTCCGAAATCGCTCTTAGGCCGGTTGCCCTTCCGGCGCCTATCCCGCTTCGCGAACTTCTGCCCTGGGCCGTCTTTGGCGGGCTGATGCTGTTGCTGGCGATTTATTTCATCGGCGCCGAAGAAGGCGCGACGTCGCTGATGCGTGGCATGTATGTCCACGAATTCGTCCACGACGGCCGCCATCTGCTCGGCTTTCCCTGCCACTAACAAAGGATCAACATAATGGTTGGCAGTCTTTTGCTGCGCGGCATGCTGGTCGGGATCATGGCCGGCCTGTTGGCCTTCGCTTTCGCCCGTGTGTTCGGCGAGCCGCAGGTGGATCACGCGATCGCCTTCGAGGAACAGCAGGCGCAGGCCGCGGGCGAGGCGCCGGAGCCCGAACTCGTCAGGCGCTCCACCCAGGCCGGCATAGGCCTGCTGACCGGCATTCTCGTCTATGGCGCGTCCATTGGCGGCCTTTTCGCGCTGGTCTTCTCCTATGTCCAGGGAAGGGTCAGCGGCTTTGGGCCGCGCGGCACGGCGGCGCTGATCGCGCTGGCCGGATTCGTCACGATCATACTGGTGCCTCAGTTCAAGTATCCGGCCAACCCACCGGCGGTGGGTGATCCCGAAACGATCCAGGCGCGCACCCAGCTCTTCTTTGTGCTGCTGACGGTGTCGTTGTTGGCGGCGGTCGCCTCGATCGGTCTCGCCAAACGCCTAGCGTCGCAATACGGGATTTGGACTTCCTGGATAGCGGCGGTAGCTGCCTATCTCGTCGTGATCGCGATTGCCGAATATGCGCTGCCGCCGATCAACGAAGTGCCCGAGCAGTTTTCTGCGGCTGTATTGTGGAATTTCCGCCTTGCGTCACTCGGTATCCAGATGGTTCTGTGGACTGCGATCGGCGTGCTGTTCGGGGCGGTCGCTGAACGCCGGATGGTCGATCGTCGCGACAGTCGTCCTGTGAAGAGCGTAGCTGCTCGCTAGGCCATTCCATGACGGCGCACAGCATCCGGATGTCTACGCGCGCCGCGTCATGGTGGTTCTGTCTTTCGCTGCTCTCGATGATGGCGGGATCGGCGCAGGCGCATGGGCAGAAATCGGACCTGAACAGCTCAGGTCTACAAATACCCGCATTGACACACGGCCAGATGGCCGTGATCGCGGACTATCGCAGCGAAATTCTCGACCTGGCGGCCAAACAAAACCGCACGGACGAAACGTTTCGCAGGCTGTTGAACTTCGCCAACCTGCAGTATGCCGCCTGTCTTTGGGGGCTGATGCCCGGCAGCATTGGAGATGAGACAAGCCCCTTCAATGAATGCAGCCATGCCTATCTGTCAGCGATGCAGGCAGCGCTGACGCATCTGCGCGAGATGTCGGCAGATAAACCGGCCGTCGAGGCGCTGATATCACGGATCGACGCAGACATGGTGCGGAACCGCGCGTCGTTCGTCATGTGTCAGTTCAGCGGCGAGACCTTCAATACGGCCTCGCTGGTCGTTCCGGACTGGCGGGACATTCCCTTCCACCTGCCCAGCCTGATTGCGGTAGGAATTGCCTTTGTAGCGACGATGGCAGGCCTTCTTGCCGTCCTGTTCCCAACGCGCACCTTGAGGCGACGGGTTGGGGGAACAGACCGGAACCCCATTCCCGGGGACGTCTGAACACCGAAACCTGAAGAACGAATGACACGACGCTGGTCGAGCGCTCTCTGCCGGCCAACGCGAAGTCTTGTCCGCTTCGCACTTGCCATTACCCAAATGCCGACATTTCCAAAGGAGAAAGGCCGTGCCCGTAGACGTGAAATACACCACGACAGCTACCGCCACCGGGTGAACCGCCCCGGGTTTGCCGGAGGCCATTTGGTTTGAGTCATGCAGCCATGGCCGGCTCTTCTAGCATGGCGTAGTAGCGTTCCTCGGCTTCTGCCGGCGGGATGTTGCCGATGGGCCAGCCGGCGATTGTTGAACCAGTCGACCCAGGTCAGCGTCGCGAACTCGACGGCCTCGAAGCTGCGCCACGGTCCGCGGCGGTGAACGACCTCTGCTTTGTAGAGACCGTTGATCGTCTCGGCGAGAGCGTTGTCGTAGCTGTCGCCGACGCTGCCGACGGAGGGGCCGCGGCGGAAGTCGGGGTAGGAACCAGGATAACCGCTTCAGGAATCAAAAAGCCGCAACTCGTTGAGTTAGCGGCGTGATTTTGTTTGCGGGGTTAGGATTAGAACGTACAACCTTCAGGTTAGGAGTTATTCATGCCAGAATGCTGCGGCGTCACTCCGCACAAATCACATTTTTCACTGCGACTTGCACGCCGTACTTTCCTTGCACACGCTTTGAACGGCCGCCCTATCCGTTTGGCGTCGATTGCTGCAATTGAACTTCGCTGCAACCCCGTTGACTATCCTCGGATGGCGGCGAGTGAAGAAATTGAACACCGTCTTCCTACTCATGGCGCAATATGAGGGACGCGTGATTGTCCCCGCTGAGACCGTGTGCAAGGATTATTTTTCCCACCTGACGCTCACCAAGTTCTTACGCAAAGTGAGCATTGGAGAAATTGAGCTTCCGCTAACCAGAGCAGAAAGAAGCCAGAAGAGTGCCAAAGGCGTTCATCTCCAAGACCTGGCTTCATACCTCGATAAGCGGCGTGAAATCGCACTGTCTGAAGTGCGCGCCTTCCGACGTAGCTAGCGCGCCCGTGGCCTCTTTGCGCTTGGAGTTCAGCAATCCCTAGATCACCGACAGGATGCTACCTCCCGTCGCCCATTCGTGCCCCCTTCCCCGAAATGCGCCCGCTTTCGCCCAAGCGCTCCGGAACGAGTACAACAACAGTACAACTCAGAGGAATTGATACCTCCTAGTTGTTGAATATACGTTGGTTTTCGCGACGTCCGTCCAGTCCATCATCGGCGCCACCGCAAGTCTGTGGCGTAACATATTCATTTCATTATCTTCTTAATGTCTCTGTCAGACCAATTTGGCGAGGATGCCCACCCAAACGTAACCGAATTTACGATTTTGCCGCCGCAACTGAAAGCCCCTCAGCTACATCAATCTTTCGCTGCACACGTAGGGCGCACGAAACCGGTGAGCAACGTCCGCTCCGCCACTGCGCATCGCGCTGCCACGCTGGTCGTGTCTGACGAGCGAACGCGCCGTGCCTCAGGTGGATTGGCGGATCACCAGTTCCGGGTCGATCAGCGTCACGATCGGCGTCGATAACGGCTTGCCGATCATCGACAGGATCCGCTCAACCGCATGGCTGCTGACCGCGGCGGCGGCATAGTTGATCGACGTGATCGGCACCGAGCTGAAGTCCGCCGCTTCGGTGTTGTCATAGCCGACGATCGCCAGTCCGCCGGGCACGGAGACGCCCTGCTCGCGACACCAGCGCAACGCTCCGATGGCGAGCGAATCGGTCGTGGCAAACAGCGCCGTCGGCCGCTGCTTCAGCTTCATTGCCTCGCCGATCGCCTGAAAACCGTCGGTCGCCGAATGGCCGCCGGGCTTGACCACGACGAGCGCATCGGCGGGAAGCCCTGCCTCGGTCACGGCGCGAAACGCGCCGTCATGCTTTTCGCTGTTGCCGAGCAGCTGCGCCGCGTCGAGCATGGCGATGCGACGATGGCCGCGCTCGATCAGGTGTCGGACCGCCTTGTAGCCGCCGCTGCGGTCGTCGATCGCCACCACGTCGAGGCCGGCAACCGGAATATCGGCAAGCACCAGTGCGGGATATCCGACCTGACGCACCGCGCGGATGTGGTCGAGCCGGTCGTGGTTGGTCGGATAGATGAGGATGCCGTCGACCTGCCGCGAGCGGAACACGTTCAGCGCACTCCACTCCTTGGCGGGGTCGTGGTCGCTGGCGGCCAGCATCAGGGAATAACCACGCTGGGCGAGCTCCCTCTCGAGGAAACGCGACACCAGCGTCAGCGTCGGGTTCATGATGTCGGTGAGCACCAGCCCGATCGTCCGCGTCTCGCGGCTGACCAGCGCCTGCGCGATGGTGTTCGGAAAATAGTTCAGGCTCTGCGCGGCCGACTGGATACGGTCGCGCGTTTCCTCCGGAATTCGCAGACTGCCGCGCAGCGCCAGCGAAACGGTGTTCGCCGAGTAGCCGGTGGCCACCGCGATGTCCTTCAGTCGGGTACGGGTTCTCTGCAAGATCTCGTCACATTGGCCATGTTGCCTGAGAGGACTTAAGCCGGCAGCAATCCCTCTTCGCGCAACCGTTTCAGACCCTTGTACTGAAGGCAATCGGCGTGCATCTCCATCAGCTCGATGCGATTGCCGTCAGGATCCTCGATCCAGGCCTGGCGGTTGCCGTCGAGCCCGTCCTTGATCTGTGCGGTCAGCTTGATGCCCTTGGCCTCGATCGTCGGGCAGAAGCTGTCAAGATTGTCGATCGTCAGGCACATGTGATTGACGCCGTTGGCGTTCCAGCCGGGAGCGCGATCGTTTTCCGCGCCGGGAAATATCTCCAAGAACACCTCTTCCGTGATCCTGAGATACACCAGCCAAGTGCTGCCGTCCTTATTGTGAAGGCGCAGCATCTCGGGAAAGCCGAGCTTGTCCCTATAGAAGGCGAGGCTGGCGTCCAGGTCCTTCACCTTGATGGCGGCGTGGCCGAAGCCGGTGATCCCTTTCATGACGTTTTCCTCCCGATAGGTCGAATTTCGTATGAGCGTTAATATCGCCTTTGCTCCCCGCCGCGCGCTTTGTCAATATGAATTCTCACCCGCCAAAGCGCGGGTTTGCTGCGCTGCAGCGTCGTTTTCTCGAATGCCCGGTGCCATTTGATTCCGATTTGCTTGTTACTGTTGACAGAGCGATATCGTCATGATTGGTTTAACGCTAATATGAAAATTGCCAGGGCCGCGATCGGCTAAGGCAGGCCTTCGAGGGAGGAACCCGAATGGCGCTCAGGTGGAGCAAGGTCTCGCCGCAGCTTGCGCTGATTCCTGCGCTCACGGTCACCCTGGTGGCCTTCGCCGGCGCCATCCGATGGACGATCTGGATGTCGTTCACGCGTTCGCGTCGTTTCCCTGACTACGCGATCGACCCCGCAGTTTGGGCGCGCCAGTATGACCGGCTTTTCAGCGACGGCGTCTGGATGACCTCGCTCCGGAACGTCGTCGTCCTGGCGATCGGCAGCGCGCTCGCCATCGTGCTGGGTTTCATCCTGGCCGCGATGATCGAGAAGGAAAAGCGCGGCGAAGGCTTCTTCCGGACGATTTTTCTCTATCCGCTCGCGGTGTCGCTGATCGTCACCGGCATCGTCTGGCGCTGGATGTTCAACCCGGCCCTCGGTGTCCAGAACTTCCTGCACCAGCTGGGCTGGGAAAGCGCTAATTTCAACTGGCTGGCCGATCCGGCCACGGCAATCTACGGCATCATTCTCGCCTCGATCTGGCACGGGCTCGGCTTCTACATGGCGCTGATGCTGGCCGGCCTGAAGTCGATCAACACGGAAATCTGGAGCGCCGCCAAGCTCGACGGCGTGAGCTTCTGGCGGCTCTACGTCGAGATCATCATTCCGATGCTGAAATTCACGTTCCTGACCTGCGCGATCCTGCTGTCGCTCGGCGTGGTCAAGACCTACGACATCGTGCTCGCCATGACCAATGGCGGACCCGGTACGTCAACCTGGACGCCGGCCTATTTCGTCATCAACGCCTATTCGACCCGCTCCAACATCGGTTACGCGTCCGCCTCAGCAGTCATCATGCTGTTGATCACGGCTGCCGTCTTCCTGCCGCTGATGCTGGTCACCGCCTGGCAAGTCCGCCGTCGCCAGGCCGCCGCCGTATGAATGCCGTGTCCGCTTACGAGACATCAGCGGCCGCGCGCATCGGCGGGCGCGTCTACCCCCGTAGGCGCCGCCGCATCAAGGGAGCGTCGATCGCCGTCCTCGTGTTCCTCGCCATGTGCGCGGCCTTCATTTCGATCCCGCTCTACGTGGTGATCGTCACCTCTTTCAAGACAATGGACCAGATCGCGCTCGGCGAGGTCTTTTCGCTGCCGACCACCTGGACATTCGAAGGCTGGTGGAAGGCCTGGGCAGAAGTCTGCTCGGGCATGACCTGCGAGGGTGTCAGGCACGGATTTTTCATCTCGCTCGCCATTCTGTTCCCGAGCCTGTTCCTGTCGATCGCCCTGGCGTCGGTCACCGGCTACGCGCTGGCTCTGTGGAACGTCCGCTGGGCTGGCCCCTTTCTGTTCGTATTGTTCATGTGCGCCTTTGTGCCGTTCCAGATCATCATGATCCCGTTGGTCGCCCTGACCGCCTCGCTCGGCATCTACGGCACCATTTGGGCGATCGCCGTCATCCACGCCGTGCTGGCGATGCCGCTGCTGACGTTGATCTTCCGCAATTTCTACAAGGACGTGCCGCCCGAGATCATCAACGCGGCGATCATGGATTCCGGTAGCTTCTGGCGCATCTTCGCCGAGATCATCCTGCCGATGTCCGGCAACATCATGATCGTCGTGCTGATCCTGATGATCACCAGCGTCTGGAACGACTTCCTGATCGGGCTCACCTTTGGCGGCATGGGCGCCCAACCGATGACCGTCATCCTGGCTAACACCGTCATCACCGAGCGCGGCGAGGTCCACTACAATGTCGACATGGCCGCAGCTTTGCTGACGGCCATCCCGCCGCTGGTGGTCTATTTCGGGCTCGGCAAATTCTTTGTCCAGGGCATCACCGCCGGAGCCATCAAGGGATAGCCGTGCCGAAGGTCGAATTCAAAAATATCGTCAAGCAGTTCGGGCGCGTCACCGTGCTCGAGGATCTCGACCTCACCGTCAATGACGGCGAGTTCCTGGTGCTGCTCGGCCCGTCCGGCTGCGGCAAGACCACATTGCTTAACCTGCTTGCCGGCCTGCAGGAGGTGACCGCAGGCTCGATCACCATCGGCGGCCGCGATGTCACCGATCTCGATCCCAAGGACCGCGGCCTGGCCATGGTGTTCCAGTCCTATGCGCTCTATCCGACAAAAACGGTGCGCGGCAACCTGAAGTTCGGCCTCTCGGCGCAACGGCTCGACCGCGGCGAGATAGAGCGGCGTGTCGCCTGGGCCGCACAGCTGTTGCGTATCGAACCGCTGCTCGACCGCCGTCCGGCGCAACTGTCCGGCGGCCAGCGCCAGCGCGTCGCCATCGGCCGCGCGCTGGTGAAGAATGTCGACGTGTTCCTGTTCGACGAGCCGTTGTCCAACCTCGACGCCAAGCTGCGCACCGAGATGCGTCTGGAGATCAAGAAGCTCCACCACGACCTCAAAAAGACGGTCGTCTACGTTACCCATGACCAGGTCGAAGCGATGACTATGGCGACGCGGATCGCTGTAATGGACGGCGGCGTCATCCAGCAGATCGGCACGCCGGACGAGATCTACGAGCGGCCGGCCAACCTCTTCGTCGCTCGTTTTGTCGGCTCGCAGCCGATGAACGTCTTCGAGACGACGATCGATCTCACCGGCAACCGCGTCGTCGCGACCCACCGGTCGACCGGCGTCGAGATGGACCTGTCCGACTATTCCTTCATCAGGCAGCCGGCCACGGGCATGAAGGTGCTGGTCGGCTTGCGGCCGGAGCATTTCTCGATCGGCAGGCCGAATGGCGGCAAGCCGGCCGCCATCTTCGACCTGCCGCTGCGCTACAGCGAAAAGACCGGTAGCGACGGTACCGCCTTCTTGGCGGCCGCCGACGAGCTGCTGGCTGTGCATGTAGACCATTCGCAGATCGGCGCGCTGCGGGACGGCGCCAGCGTCAGAGCGATCTTTCCGGCCGACCGGTTCAATCTTTTCGACGCCGAAACTCGGAGTCGGATTTAACATCAATAGGGAGGAAACGATGTCCAGAAGACTGACGTCCAAGAGACCGCTGGGCGCATTTGGACTGGCGCTGGCGATCGGCGCCGCGCCGTTCGCCAGCGCCGCCGCCACCGAGCTCAAACTGTTCCATACATGGTCGAATGAGAGCGAGATCGGCGCGCTCAACGTGATCGTCAAGGCGTTCGA
>NZ_JAMYMF010000078.1:0-10847 GCF_040318415.1 Mesorhizobium sp. M1163
ACAGCGCCCCGCCCCCCTGGGCGGGCGCTTTCCGTTTCCGCTACTTGCGATGGGCCGGGGCGCCCGGGAGCAGTCGCAGCGTGTAGAGCTTGATGAAGCCGATACATCCATTGGCCGCGGACCTTGATGTACGTCTCGTCCATATGCCACTTGCTGCCGACCGTACGCTTGCGTCAGCTTCGGAGCTCTGGTCACTTCGCCCGTTCTAGCCGGCTGAGCGCCGCTTCCTAGCTTGCGGGCTAAGCAGATGGCGCGGCGGCGATGAGGCACCAGCGCGCGAATCCCCGCCAGCAGCAGCCGCTCCGCAGTGAGACCCAGCTTCGTTCCCGTCATCAAACTGCTCACGTTGAACGCCGGCGCGACTGGCTCCGGGCAGAGATCGATCCGAACTACCCTGGCGTCGCCTTCGGCCTTGCGACCGGGCTTGCTGCTCGCAGAAGCAGCGTCAGTCTTCGGTGCGCGAGTAGTCGGGCTTCAAGACGGTCAAGCGCTATCGGCGTCTGCCACCGAAGACGTCCGGCGTCGTGCGTGTACGGCGGAGGCTGAAATCTCAGGGATGGAAGGACCCAGCAGCCAATGCAGCGGTGTCCATCAGATTCCATATGACATGATTGTCATCGACGTGCTTTCATGATTGCTGGGGTCTATGTCACGTCGTCGCTTGCTACCCGAAAAGAATTTCCCGGGCTACGCATACCTGCCTGGCAAACATCCGCATCCGGTTCGCGACCCGCTGGGTCACAGTTACCAAAGCGACCCGATGACCGTTGTTGCCGTCGAGGAATCACTCAGCTCAAACGGGTTCCGATGGGGTATCGACCTGTTCAATCACGGTTATTACTGGGAAGCCCATGAGGCTTGGGAGCCTCTTTGGCACGCTGCGAAACAAAGCACTCAGCATCGCCTTTTGTTCAAGGGATTGATCCTGTTGGCGGCGGCCGGGGTGAAGATCCGCGAGGGAAAGCCGGTCGCTGCCGCGCGCCATGCGGCGAGAGCTGCAGCGCTTTTTCGTCGGGTGGCGCCTCTGCCGAGCCGGCCCTTTGAGGCCGCACTCGGAATGACACCTGCCGCGCTCGCGGTACACGCCGAAGCGGCCACAACTTTCCCGGCTGTTTTGCGAGAGCCGATGCCTGGCCAGCCTGAGCCCGTTTTCGATTTCATTCTCGCCCCTAAATCCGAGGGCGTCTGATAGGCAACCCCTACAGTACGGTTCAAGCCTCTTAGTTATTTGGGTGCACTGCCGACCTGTCATGGACAGTTCGACAAGGGCAGCTTCAATCCTGGCGCAGTTGACCTACGGCACAGCCCGGCGCTGGCGGAGCACCCATGGCAGGCGCCGCTTCCATCGTTCATCTCGCGGCAAAGCAACATCTTTCTGCCACCGCTTCTTCTTGCGGGTCCGTCTGCCTCCAGTCGGTGCGTTCGATGCCTTCGGAACCGGCGCTTCCTCAACCGTCGGCGGCTTAGGAAGCGATACGTCGGGCATGATCAAGTCCTTGGCGTCGGGTACTGCTTCACCAACGGCGGCCATGGGCCGAGAACGGATATCTTCGCAAGGAACAATCGGCGCTTCAGCGATCGGACCTTCAGTCTCGCTTCCGCGATATCGTTCGTGATGGCGGCCAAGTCGATGCCGGCCCAGATTGAGTGTGGCCGCTTCACGAGCCAACGCTTCTGTTTGATCTCGACGACAAAGGGTCGCTGCTGCCTCATAGGCTCTCGGCAGACTCAGGAGAGTTGCGAATGTCGTCTAGGCCGATCGCACGCTTTCGTCCACCCGCCCCCACGCATTCTCCAACGGTTTTCCAAGACGTTGCTGTCGTCCAAGCCACGACTGAAGCGGCTAACCGCTGAGGCCGGGGCCCACGCTCCCGATCTCTTGTCCTGCTGTCAGCATGACCGCCATAACGACAATATCGCCCACGCAGTCGCCTTTATTAGGCCCATCGCGAAGCCGCAAAATATTCAAAATGCAATGAAGATGGCCGCCACCCTTGTCCATGCTCGCATGTTCCCGTGTAAATCGGACCCGTCCAATGCATTTTTTGAATCGGTCACCTGCGACTGATTATGCTGCTGATGGTCCGCATGCCGGATGTCATGGGTGGCCGGGCACGGATTGCGCTCCGCAAGCGGTCGGCAATCCCAAAGCTACACTTGGTGCACATCGCATCGGCTTTCCTCCACCGATCAACCCTTAGTGTGGGTTGAGAAGTCGCAAGAGGTGGCGCTGACCAGGCTTGTTCCGCAGCCCTCGTTGTCGTTGATCCAGACGCTGGGTGGTGAATGAGGAATCGCAGCAGCGATCACCCACAGGATACAGGTCAGCTTTGCTGCGCTCGATTTTGTCGATGATCAGATCGGCCCCCTTCTTCGCGAGAGTGGGCGCTCTAATCAGCCTAGAACGGCCTGATCCTGGTCAATCTCACGCGCGCCAACTGCCTCGCCGGATTGTAGAGCCTCTTGCGGGTGTTTTCTACAACAACCACCAGGGTCATCAAATCAAGCAGGAAGTCGTCGATCGCTTGGGCGGTTGTTCCTGACTCACCTTTGGACTGATCCCAGCAAAACGCACGCCCGATCGATCGCATCCGCGCTGGCCGCAGTGATTAACGCTCCGACTCCTCTTGACGATGGCGATCGTACGAGGTGCCGGCCCCCGACTCCTCATTGCAAGGTTCACCACGTGATGCGTTAGTTTCGTCTGCCTTTGCGACTGCCGCTTGGTCGCGGCCAGTCCACTGGCTGCACGATGCGCTTACCACGGCGTGTCGCTCCGGGCCTTCCGGTCTTTCGCATTTGCTGCGTTATACTATGAACGGCCCGGCATGATCGCCGAACCAGAACGTGTTGCAAACTTTACAAGGAATACGCACATGGCAACTGGAACCGTGAAGTGGTTCAACAGCACCAAGGGATTTGGATTTATCCAGCCCGACAATGGCGGTCAGGATGTTTTCGTCCACATTTCCGCTGTCGAACGCGCGGGCCTCTCGACCCTCAGATCAACTATGAGATCGAACAGGATCGCCGCACTGGCAAATCCTCCGCTGGCAGCCTCAGCAAAGCTGGCTGATTTTTCTCCTGCCCCCCGGCAAGAGCCGGAAGGACGCGGCAAGTCCGGATGTACTGACGGCCGCTCGACAAGAGCGGGCGAGAATAGGGCTCGGCGCAGCAGATTGCTGCAAGCGGACGCGCTTCTTGTGAAACGAGAATGTTTGCAGTTGAAGGCGGGCTGTCCCCGCCTTCTCGTATTCTGCGCAAATGCCGACGGCAGTTGCGCGCTCCAGAACGAACCTCGATTGCCGAAATTCTAACCTGCGACCTTCTTGCGGGTCCGCTTCGCCACTGCCGGCTCCGGCGCTTCCGGCGCTTTCGGTTTGCGGCCGAGCCCCATCGTCTTGGCCAAAGTCGAGCGCGCCGCGGCGTAGTTCGGCGCGACCATGGGATAATCCGCCGGCAGGCCCCATTTGGCGCGATATTCATCTGGCGTCAGCCCATGGTGGGTCGACAGATGGCGCTTTAGTGATTTGAATTTCTTGCCGTCTTCAAGGGAGATGATGTAGTCCGGTGTCACCGACTTCCTGATTGGGACAGCAGGCGTAAGCGCAACCGGCTTTTGTGCGGTGACGCCTGCGGCCGTGCCTTTCAGCGCCGCGTGCACTTGGCCGATCAGGGCAGGGAGATCCCCCACCGGGACCGGATTGTTGGAGACATAGGCTGAGACGACATCGGCGGTGAGCTCGATGAGGGTGTCAATGTTTTTTGCGGCTTCTTCTGTCATGAAACTCTCCAGGCGGCGTGAAACACAGTCGGCGAAGCGTCGCTTCATAGTGGCGGTCGCCGCTGAAAGCAAATACAGCCCGGCAGGACTATCGCGATGCTCGTCGGCACCGAGGACCATAGCGCTGCATCCGCCGTCGTGGGCGTGTTGATCTGCGCGCTGTCGGCCGGGCAAAACGAAGGGCCAAAGATGCTTTGCGCCACCCATGAAGCCCCAAGGTCGTCCTTGCGCAGCTCACGAAGCCCTCACGGACGCGGTAGCTAGTCTTCGGTTCTTGACTTTCGATTTGACCTGCGCCCCGGCCAGCGCGCCCTCGGCAGGCGCTACGAACTCGAATACGGTGGTTGAACCGATGCTGAGCATCACGGTAATTCAAGCACAAGCTTTGCCTGTTAATCCTGTGGTCACAAACGACCTTGATGGCCAACAATGCGAAACCCGATGTGCGCGCCGCACGGTCTTGAGCTTTTTGCAATTCATCCCTCACCTGGGTCGAACCGGTCAGAAGATGCGCATATCGCCTCGAGCGGGCGCTTGCGGGTCATGATCGCGATGGTGTCTTAGCTACGATGTTTCCCATCCTTGGTTAGGCTGTCGAAAAGAACAATCGCTCTTCGATCACTTACTTCCGGAGCCCGATGTCATGATGAAATATCCAGACGTTAAACCAGGTCTTAAAGAAGAAGTGCCCTGGTCTGACAGCCTGACCAGCTACGACCGTCAGCACTTCACGACCTACCTGAGGCTCCTGGATGCAGGTGCCGACGAGGCAAGCTATGAGGAGATGGCGCAGGTCATCCTCGGCATCGATCCGGTGCAAGAGCCGGAGCGGGCCCGGAAAACTGTGCGAAGCCATCTCGATCGGGCGAACTGGATGGTGACGACCGGTTACAAGGAATTGTTCGCCGGATGAGGGCGAACAGGCGGCGACACGCTCCGCCTGTTCAGATGTGGTTACGGCGTCCGCGAAAAGAGCGGTCTCACGGTCGGGGCTGCGGGAATTAGGTTCAAATTGAAAGACCTCAGTTCTTTGCTCCATCATGACGATCGACCAGATGGCGGCGACCGGTGCGAGCACCAGACCCGCCACGCTGGACGACAGCAACACGAGGCCAACCAAACCCGAACCGCCAACATGAAAAGCCAACCATGCAGGCAGGACAATTCCGACGCCAACGATAACGAAAGAAGCCGATGAAAAAGCTATAAACAGCGGGTCTTTCGAATCGTCAAGCGAGACACTTTCCCGGCTCGCTTTCCGATGAAGATAGCGGTGAAGGAGAAGTCTTTCCGCAATGGGAAGCACAAGGCGCAGTGGTCGATGACGTTGCGTGAATATGCCAAGCCGCTGCACAAGAGGCCGATCGCCGAGATCGCGCGCGACGACGTGGTCGAGACGCTGAAGCCGATCTGGGAGAAGATACCAGAGACTGCTGACCGCCTCCGCATGTGCATTGCAGCAGTAATGGATCACGCGAAGGCGAGGCGGCTTTTATGTCGGCGACAACCCTGCCGACTGGCGGAGAGGCCTGAAGGATATGCTTCCGGCTCGACAGAAGCTCACGCGCGGCCATCACGCAACAGTCGGCTACAAGGAACTGCCTGCCATCATCAAGCGCCTACGAGCCGCCGCTGGCGTGTCAGCTAGGGCTGTGGAGTTCGCCGCATTGACCGCAGCGCGTTCCAGTGAGGTTCGCGGCGCAGTGTGGCCGGAGATCGACCTTGATGCGGCCTTGTGGACGGTACCCGCCGCAAAGATGAAGGCTGCGCGCGACCATGAGGTTCCGCTTTCCGAGCGCGCCGTGACAATCCTCCGCGCTACACAGCAGCAGTCGACCAGCGATCTGGTGTTCGAAGGTGGACGCGACGGAAGGCCAATCAGCGACACAGCGATGACGAAGGCGCTTAGGGCCGCTGGTGCGGGCGATGCGACCTTGCATGGTCTGCGCTCATCGTTCCGTGATTGGGCTGGCGATAGACCGATTACCCGCGCGATGTAGCCGCGGCGGCCTTGGCTCATGTGCTCAAGGACAAGACCGAAGCCGCATACAGACGTGGCACCGCGTCGCAAAAAAGACGCGGCTTGATGGTAGACTGGCACAGTATTGTGAAAATAAAGCCCGTTGACCATATCGACATTACAGGCGAAAACGCATATTGTTCTTCACCTTGGCTTACCTCGCCTAAGTTAACGGCGACCCGAATCCCTCTCTAAAGATTCAGAGTTTGAACGTGCCCCTTCGCACGTTGGATTTTCCGCACGCTCTTTTTGCGCCGGGTTGCACTGGGGATTCCGATGACAGCAAACGACAACCGACCGCGCCTGATCGCACCAAAAGACGCGGCGGCAGCCACGTCTCTTTCTCGTACACTATTGATTTTGATGGCCGAAGCCGGGGGGTTCCCGAAGCCCGTTTCGCTATCCGAACGACGTAGTGCATATATGCGTGCCGAGGTCGAAGAGTGGATTGATAAGCATATCGCCGCGAGCGCGGCAGCATGAGCCACAATGCCGAAACTGTTGCGAAATGTTTATGCTTTGGAAGGCTACCGAGAAGGCGTTCCTGCAGCATCTTCTGATCCGCTTGATAGAGGATGTTCCGGACTTCAATAGGGAAAAGTTCGCAACCGGCTTGCACCTACTGCAAGAGGAGTGGCCCATCGACCGAACAGACAAAGATCGAGAAGCGCAGGGCTTAGTCAGCATCCGCTTCCTTGGCGAATTGATTGAAATGACAGCAATGCGCATCGCTCGAGAGTGAGCACACTGACGGGCCGCGCGTTTCTTCAAAAAACACCGCCGACCAACGGCGGCACTCCAAGACTGGACCGCTCCCCTTGAAAATCCTTGATGCCCGACCGGAGCCGCCAGGCTGCGGCAACGTCATTGCGCGCGTCGACGTAGCACTGAATGATGCCGTGAAAATCTATAATCTGAAGGTGTCCAAGCGACCCGATGGCGGCTTCGCCGTTTTCGCGCCGAACGCTCATGGTGGGCGCGTCGTCACGTTTTCTCGTTCTCTTGTTGCCGAAATTGCCAGCGCCGCTGTTGCCGCGCTCATGGAGCCGACGCCGAATGACCGCACCCACACTGAAGCAGAAAGGTTCCTCGACCTTATCAACAATGGCGACGCAGAGAGGCTGGCCAGTTTTCACTACGGCAATATGGCCAGGACAGGCGGATCGATCATGGTTGCGCCGGAAGACGTGGCCTGGGAACCACTACACGTTCAAGCGCGAACTGTTACAGCCGCGATCCGACAACGAACCTGCAGATATCAGTGAGGCCCTCCGCTGGTGCGTTGTGGTCGACAACATTCCAGAATGTGACGCCGACACGGCCGGGATTATTTACATCGAGAGAGAGAGACGCCCTTGATGAGAAAGTTCTTAGGGCGGCTATCAGCAATGTCGTCAAACCAGGTCATCTTGAAGCGGGACTTAGGAGGATTGTCGTTGTAAGTCTCGGCCGATTTGGAACACCGCATGAGCGCGCCAAGACCAAGTAAAAATTTTAGCATGATCGTCCTCCTTTCAATGGAGAAACCAATGCGGCGGGCAGATAGTTCCACAGGTCCGGAACAATGCTCACTAGCGCTCGTTGCCTCTGATCGATGGGCGAGGAGCGCGGAGATATGGCCGTGAAGAAAAAGAGCGACGATAGCCGCGTTAAGAAGGGCGCAGAACTTGAGGTAGAGCACCTTACCGAAGTCACGGACCTATCGGCCAAACAGGCGCGCACATTATTGCGGAAGCACGGCGCTGACTGGCAGAAGCTCAAGGACGAAGCCGAAGATTTAAAGGATGACGACTGACTACCCGTCCCGCGCATTGCGGAAACGGACTACCCGGCCTGGCCGGTTTCTCGAATTGGGATGACCACCCATGACAAAGACCACCCGCAAGGAAATACTAGAAGCAACAGACGCCTTCCTGAAGGCCAACCCGGCGGAGAAGCGCACCGCTGTACGGATTCGTTTTCGTGGCGGTCGGCCAGCTTGGAATTGGCTGAAAAAGCACGACGGGAAGGGGGCCGCCGCATTGTGGCTCATCGTTCGAGAGCGCCTTCCGCAGGCCGCCAACGACAACCTGCCCACTGACGCGGGACTGCATGTCGACCGGAGCCGAAAGGACGGCAGGCCAAGAGGGAAGAATCCAGATCCACGTTCGTTGGATGCCTGCATAGCGCTGCCGTCTGCCCAACCGCGGCTCGGCGATGCCGAACCGGAACCGGCACGAGCAGGCAACTGGGATACGGTGTCGCGAGGTGTCTCTATAAAATCGCAGGAGTGGATACATCCCGACGCAGTATTCACGTCGGCAACTTGCTTCAGCTTCCATCCTCCAGAGATCGCACCTGGCGCATTCTTTCTGGGTGCAATAGGCGGACTAGGCCAGCTTAAGTTGGGCAGGAGTCGTGGAGACGTACGGCTGGCTGGAACTGCCGATCCGATCACCCCACCGGCCAATATCGATACTGTCATCGAGGTCATCTTAGCAGGCGGCAATTGCTGAGGTCGGCAAGGCTTTCGGCGCTAAAGGCGGATATGCAGACCGTCGCGGAGGCGCTGGCTATTGGCGGCTGGCAAGTGGGCGAAGTTGGCGGTGGCGAATGACAACCCGAGAATCAGGGCCGCTTAGGGACGTGTGCCAAATCGTGGCCCCAAAAACCTAAAGGGGCAACAGCAACGAATGGGGCGCTTCGGCGTCCCACCCGCTTTGGGCCCTACGCCTCGTCATCGTCAGGCGCAACCCGTCAATCTGGCACCAGAGGCGGGAATTATTGCGCGCGTTCCGGCCAGGCTGCGTGCGCTCACCGTCCAGCCTTCAGGGCTGCGACGGTGTTTTTTTTAAACCATCGCAATCACGAATTTCCAAACTCAAGGATCAAATATGCCTACAAGCCGTAGCCGCCATTGTGCGGCGTATCGGCTTCGATGAAGGGCGCGTGGGCGCGGTAGCCCGCATACTCACGGACGCCGCTGTTCTGCCGCCCGGTGCGCCTTGGACATCTCCAGATCTCAGCCCGCAAGACGTGGCGTCACTCATGCTTGGCGCGGCGCTGGACGTGCCTTTGCGTGCTGTTGTTGACGCGGTGCGCGATTACCGCGCCCTGCGCCGTGAAGGCGTTCCTGATGGCGCGCCATTTGCTATCAGTGTTGCCACAACTGGTGAAGAGCTAGACGTCCTGGCCGAGATCGCTGCAACTGGCTCGCCAGAGGCGAAAGCACGGGCAGCAAAGACCATCATCACCGTAGTCAATAGTTGGCCGGAAGTCGTGCCGATCGACCAGATCGACACCCGACGCTTCAGCGCGGGCGCGCCAAGTCACTGGCAGGCCTCTCGCCATCGCAAATCTGTCGAAATCAATGCCGCCGCGCTTGTCGACGTCATCAATGAACTTTTTGGAGACCAGTAAAATGTCAAAAGCTGACCTTTCGTAATGCCCGAATTGACCGATGTCGACCCGGAATTCGCAAAACTCGAACGGCAACTTCAGGACCTAAACTCCCAAAAATGTTTGGCCGATCGCGAGCTTGCGAGCCCGCGTGAAGAACTGGCCGAAGCGCGCGGTCCGTCCATTCCGTCCAGCGTTGCAGCCCTGCTTGGTGATGAACCCGACTCGGCGACGGGAAAACGGCAGCGTGCCGCCGAACTGAGCAAGTTGGTCGGCGATCTTATGGTTGCCATTGACATCATTTCTAAACGTCTGCGGGAGCGTCGCGACATACGGCAGCCGTGCTGCTGTCGCGCGCCGCCGCATTGGAGGCCGCGATGGTGCCGCTTCGCGAGTTGGAACAGTTGCGCATAGATTTGGAAGCTCACGATGCATCAGGTCATTTCAATGGCCGCACGGGAATCTTTCGCATTTTTCCAGCGCGTTCTGCGCGGCTGTGCGCAAGGGAGTGTGAGTATGGAACGGCGAGAATACGAAACCGCCACGGATAAGGGGCGCCCTGGTCAACGTCTGGTGAGACTGCCGGGCGATAAACAGCACACCAAGCGTGGTGACAGCGCAAAGGTCATCGCGCGCCGCATTGCGCTAGACAAAGCGGAGAAGCGCCTGCAGAGGCTGACGAATGGCTGAGTATCGGGCTACGCCATCCAATGGAGCCAACCCGCGACTATCGCGGGTCTCTTCGTTGAACAGTTTGCGCGCGGATCTTTCGACAACTCATTGCTCCACAATCCTGACGTGGCGGCTCTGTGGTCGCATGACAGCAGCCGGCCACTTGGGTGTGTTGGCCGCCGCGACAGCAAATATCGCAGCGGCCGGTCCACCCGCCGAGCAAGTCATATTCTTCCACCATGTAGCTCTTGATCTTCAGCCAACTGCCGTGCCGCCAACCGGCTTCCATGGATGCAGGTCAATTCACGATTTGCTGAAACGCGCTGTTTCCGCCCGGGTGGAGCTAGCCTGTCAGTTTAGTGAAGTCGTGGCGCCGCGCGCCAACATGTGCCAGCAAATTCGTTTCGTTTACGACCCCTGATTGAAAGAGATTCAGCGTGGTCGAGGCCAGAATCTGACCGTCTATCGAAGTGCTGTACCATTTAGCGTCGGCGGTTATCTGGTCGACAACCCGCTGGCAAATCGCCCGATCTTTAGGTTAAGGAACTGACTTTTCGGCGCTCGTAGCATCTCGATGCCTTTAAAGGGGAGTCACTTGTCTCCCAAGCGACACCCATGCGTGGGTCTCCCGAGAATGGATACTAAACGCATCCAGGCCATTCGTTTGAGTGGTACGATGCGGGGCGTTGGCATCGGTGACGTGGTTGCGATCACGGCCGCGGTACGGAGGCGGTCACCGACGACCGTATCAGTGATACAACGCACTTCCTTAGCGGGCGGCCCAGCAGCTTGGGTTAGGGGGGCGGCCGCTGGGCCTGACCAGCGAGCGTTCGGGAATGCTCGACTGGCTGGTTAGTATATTAGATCAAGCTAATGTAATCGAACCATGCGAACGAAGTACGCGCGGCAAGAAAGTGGCTGGCGTCCGATTCACTTACCGCGCGGTTTTGCCTTGGGTTCTGGCGAGCTTTCGGAGGGGTTTGCAGCCAATTT
>NZ_JAMYMF010000079.1:0-9241 GCF_040318415.1 Mesorhizobium sp. M1163
CGGCTCGCTGGCTGAGACGCTCGATGCCGTGCCGGCCGGCGGCATCGGCATCGGCCGCGATGTAGAGGCGACGGCAGCCAGGCGGCAAGGTCAGGCCGGCGAGGTGATTGGCCGAAGTGGCGGCGGCAACCGGCAGCGCCGGCATCACCGTCCGGAGCGACGCCATCGTCTCGAACCCCTCGCCGGCGGCCATGACGGGCGCACCGGGCTGGTGGCCGAGCCATATGGCGTTGCCAAGAAGATGCCCGAGCGAGCGGCGGGGATCGGCGAGCTGCGCCTTGCCGTTGCCCGAAGCATCGAGCCAGGTGCGTTGCAGGCCTGTGGTCTGCCCGTTGAGGTTGGTGACAGCGGCAATCAGCGCAGGAAGCGTCCGCGTCTCGCCCGTTACGAGATCTCTGTAGTAACAGCCGGGATGGAAGCGCAGGGCACGCTCACGTGGGGAGAGCAGAATGCCGCGGCCGGCAAGATAGCGTTCGGCCAACGTGCCGGCGATCGGCTGGGACATGCCGAACAGGCGACGCGCGGCGTCGGGAGAGCCGCGTTTCGCGGCTAGCTGGCGCCGCGCGTCAGGAGCTTGGGGCGGTGGCAGCGGCATGGAGAGGAAGCGACGTGCTTCATCCGCGACCTCGCGGAAGTCGACCAGACCACAGCTCTGCTCGATGACGTCAAGCAGGTCGCCATATTCTCCCGATGACTCGTCGACCCATTTTCCGGCTGCCTTGCCGCCAACCGCCTTGAGCCGCACATGCATGGAACGGCCGCGTGTGTTGCGGACATCGCCGACCATCCAGTAATTGCCCGAGCGATGGCCCTTGGAGAGATATTCGCGGCACACCGCCTCGGCATGATCGCCAAGGCGGCGTGCCAGCTCGGAGGCCGAGGCGGTCATGATCGCCTCCCCTCAAGCCGCCGAGGTACGGTCGGTGACGCCAACCAGCGTGTGGCGATCGAAGAGGGAGGCGAGGATGGAGGACCCTTCCTCGGTCGTCGGGATGAACAGCCGGAGCTTCCAGGAGATGATCTCGGCGATCAGTCCCAGCGCCTTCAGCCGGGGAACCATGGCATCGATGAAGCCGATCAATTCGACACGGTAGTCGTTCATGATACGGCTGCGGCGCAGAATCAGGCCATCGGCGAGTTGCAGTCCGATCCGTCCGTCGACAAGCCCGGTCCAGGCATCTTCCGGCGCGAGCTTGGGTACATCGTCGAACCCCAGATTGTGCAACATGGTCGCGAAAAGAGTCGGCGCGATGTGACGACCGATGATGCGTTCGCCGGCATCGGTCTGGATCCGGTAGACCTGACAATCATGATCCGGCAGCCGACGCCAGATCGGCAACAGCAGACCCGTCACGATGTGAAAGGTGCTGGTGGTGAACTCCGGGACGGCGGTGACTTCTGCCTGCCACAGCTCGCAGAACAGTTTTCGGTCGGCGGGCTGCCAGTGGGTCTCGGCAAGGGCGTCGAGACCGAAGCGCAGTTCGGCCGCAGCAGGCGCACTCGGTGTTCGACGGTTCCGTCGTCGAGCATCAGGCTCGCCGTGGGAACCCGGATCGCCGTGCGGTTCGATCGCGTGTTCACCAACAGAACCGCTTGCGGTTCCGCCCGGACGATGGCCAGCGCGTCGACGAGGCTGAGCGGCCGTGTACGGTCCTTGCGCGCGACGGTCAGCACATGCGACTGCGCGCCCGAGACCGGGTGCGAGTAGACGGTGCGGCGATCGGTGACGACGATGCTCTCCGCCGTGATCGTCTCCAGACCTTTGTCATAGGAGCCGGCAGCGATCGCGCCCTCGACCTTCGCCGCCATCAACTGCTCGAACACCTCGAACAGCAGGTTCTGGGTTTCGATGCGCAGCGCCAGCAGGCGATTGAGCCAGGTCGTGATCGGCGGCAGTTCGTCGCGCAGCCCGCCCTCGTCAGTCGTCAGCGACAGGCCGGTCACGGTCTCGAAGGTCGTGAGCGAGCAGCCCTCGATCCTGCCCTGATGCAGCAGCATGTAGAATTGGCGAAGTGCGGCCCGCGCGTAGGGGCTTTCGAGATTGTCCTCGGCACGGAACAGCCCTGCCCCGCCGGTCTGGCGCTGGCCGCGCGTGATCGCGCCCAGCGTGTCAAGCCGCCTGGCGATCGTCGACAGGAAGCGTTTGCCGGCCTTCACATTGGCGGCCATGGGCCGGAACAGCGGCGGTTGCTTCTGATTTGTGCGGTGGGTCCGCCCGAGACCCTGGATGGCGTTGTCCGCGCGCCAGCCGGCCTCGAGCAGATAGTGCTTGCGCAGCCTCTGGTTCCTGACCCCGAGATCGGCGTGATACGAACGGCCGGTACCGCCGGCGTCCGAAAAGATCAGCACGCGCTTCTCGTCATCCATAAAGCTCTGGGTCTCGGCGAGATTGGCCGAGCCAGGGCGATTCTCGACGGCAAGCCGGTCGATGCCGTCGCGGCCGGTCTTCTTCACGATGCGGCGGGACCGGCCGGTCACCTCGGCGACGGTGTCGGCGCCAAAGTGATGGATGATCTGATCGAGCGCGCTACCGACCGGCGGCAGCGATGCGAGTTTTTCGATCATCTCGTCGCGCCGGCGAACAGCCTCCCGGCATTGAACCGGGTTGCCATCTTCGTCGTGGACAGGCCGCGAACAGACATAGCCTTCGGCGTCCGAATATTCCTCGAACAACTGGGTGGGGAAGGAGTGCATCAAGTACCCGCCGACATACTCGCGCGGCGTGACGTCGACATGCAGGTCCGACCATTCCTCGGTCGGGATCTCGGCAAGGCGTCGTTCCATCAGCGCTTCGCCCGTCGAGACAATCTGCACGACTGCCGAATGGCCATCGGCAAGATCCTGTCCGATCGCGCCGATCAGGGTCGGCGTCATCGTCGAGGTAATCAAATGCGAGAAAAAACGTTGCTTGGTGCTCTCGAACGCCGAGCGCGCCGCCGCCTTGGCGTTGCGGTTCAGCGTGCCGGACTCACTGGTGATGTTGGTCGCCTCGAGTGCGGCGGTCAGGTTGTTGTGGATGACCTGGAAGGCGTCCGCATAGCCGTTGTAGATGCGAATCTGCTCGTCGGTCAGCTCATGCTCGAGCAAGTCGTATTCGACACCGTCATAGGAGAGCGAACGCGCCGTATAGAGGCCAAGCGACTTGAGATCGCGGGCGAGCACTTCCATCGCCGCGACACCGCCGTCCTCGATTGCTGCCACGAACTCGGCTCGGTTGGCGAATGGAAAATCCTCGCTGCCCCAGATGCCGAGACGCTGCGCATAGGCGAGGTTCTCGACGGCGGTCGCACCGGTCGCGGAAACGTAGACGACGCGCGCGTCGGGAAGGGCGTGCTGCAGCCGCAGCCCCGCCCTGCCCTGCTGCGAGAGCGCGACGTCGCCACGCTCGCTTTTGCCGCCAGCGGCATTGGCCATGGCGTGCGCCTCGTCAAAGATGATGACGCCATCGAAAGATTTTTTGGCCCCCGACTGGTTTTCTCCAATCCCTGTCTGGCTTTCTTTAATCCCCGTCGGGCCTTCGTTCCTTCCCGCCGAGTTTTCTCTGTTCCCCGTCGGGCATTCGTCCCTCCTCGCCGGCTTCTCTCCAGTCCCCGCCGGGCCTTCGGCCCTCGCCTCTTGTCCAACCCAGTCGAGGATCTGGGCTATCCGGGATTTCTTGCCTCCCCGTTCCTGCGAGCGGAGCGTGGCGTAGGTCGTGAACAGGATGCCCTCGGCAAGGCGGATCGGCGTGCCCTGCCGATAGCGCGACAGTGGCTGGACGAGGAGTTTTTCCTGGCCAAGTGCCGCCCAATCGCGCTGAGCGTCCTCAAGCAATTTGTCCGACTTGGAAATCCAGATTGCACGGCGGCGGCCCTGCAGCCAATTGTCGAGGATGATGCCGGCGACTTGCCGTCCCTTGCCGCAGCCGGTTCCATCGCCCAAAAACCATCCACGGCGAAAGCGGACAGCGTTCGCAGCACCTTCTGGCGCGGCCGAGACGACATCGCAGGTTTCGTCGACCGTCCAGGTCCCGGCGAGATAGCCGCAATGGGCTTCGCCGGCGTAGATGACGCTTTCGAGCTGGGCGTCCGACAGCAGGCCCTCGTCGATGATCTCATCAGGAAGAAGCGGGCGATAGGAAGGTTTTGGCGGCGCCACGGCGGCCATTGCGGCCGACTGCACGAGCGGCGTCGGATGCGGTTTTGCGCGGGGAATGTCGATCGACTGGAGCGCGTAGGGTTCGTAGATCGTGTCGGTGAGCCGGCCGCCCTCCTCCGGCATCCAGTCGCGTAGCTCATAGGCGAGGGGGACCGCCGGCGTGCTGTTTGCCTTGACCTGGCGGGCGGGTTTCGCCTGCGCAATCGGGCGGAACGGTTGGATGGCCTTCGGAGCAGCCGTTGAGACAGCGAGGGGTGCGGCTCTCGCCCCCGATCGGGCACCCATGTGCGCTGCTGCCTTCCTCAGTATCCCGTGCGACAGAGCGCCGATCGAATCCGGAAAGCCGCCCGGTGTCCGGGGCGGCAGATCCGTGATCCAGGAGAGCAACGTTTCGACATCTGCGGCCTTGCCGGGCGACCGGATGAAGCCGGTCGGGTCGGTGGCCGGTACCTTGTCGATAATTGTCAGGCGGGTCTCAGTGGTGGTGCCATGGCGGGCATAGACACGGCCGTCGATCGCTGCGGTGAAGACAATGGTGCCCTGCTGCTGCAACCGTTCGAAGGCCGGCCGCCATTTGGGGCTTTCCGAAGACAGCCCGGTGCCGGTGATGGCGACCAGGCGCCCGCCCGGACGCAGGCGTGCGAATGCGGAGGAGAGGTGCCGCCATGCCGCATCGGCGACATGGCCGTCGACATAGGCGCCGACGGTGAAGGGCGGATTCATCAAGACGACGGACGGCTTGATCGCAGGTTCGAGATGATCGTCGATATGGGCAGCGTCGTGCCGAGAGACGGGCATGCGCGCAAACAGCAGGCCGAGGAGATCGGCCCGCGTCGCGGCAAGCTCGTTGAGGGCGATCGAGGCGCGCGCCATCTCGGCATGGACGGCGAGCAGACCGGTGCCGGCCGAGGGTTCGAGAACGAGGTCGCAAGATGCGATCGCCGCGGCGTGCGCTGTCACGAAGGCAAGCGGCAAGGGCGTCGACAGCTGCTGCATGGCCTGGCTCTCGTCGGACCGTCGCGTATGGGTGGGAAGAAGGTCGGCGATGCGCTTGATCATCGCCAGCGTTGCCTGGGGCGTGGTGGACCGGGACAGGATCGCAGGGCCGAACCGGCGCAAGAACAGCACCTGGGCGACTTCGAGCGCCTCATAGGCGTCCTTCCAGACCCAGAACCCTTGCGCATCGCTGCCGCCAAAACCTGTCGTCATGGCGGTGCGCAGTGCGGCGGTGGTGACAGGCTTGCCCTGCTCGAGGAAAGGCAGAAGCCGCATTGCCGCTTGATAGATTGCCTGGGCGTTGTTGATGGAGGCCGGCGTCGGCGCGTCGAGGGGAGCGGCAGTCCGCGCAACGGCAGGTGTGGTCGAAACGATGTTCATGGAGATGTCCTTCGCGAGAGGGGGGGCGCCCGCGCCGGCACTCTCTCCGCGCCAGCCGGGCCGCGCTTCTCCCCGCTCCCCTCTGCCTCTGGCGCCGATCCAACAAACGGGTTGCGCTCTGCGCAAACCCATGACTTGATGCGCGCACAGGGATGCGGCGGCGACCTGGAGCTGCGGAGGTGATGCGACGGTTCAGAATTGGCAGTGAGGTCTACGAGGAGGCAGCGCCTGACCTGCAGGCGGCGCTGGCGAACGCCTATGCCCGCACCGAGCGTCCGCTATGCCTGTGCCGCGAGCCGGGCTGCCCGATGTACATCGCCCGCATCGGCGACCTTCACCTGATCAAGCGCATGCCGCTGAGCGGCGGCGGGCATGATCCATCCTGTGATTCATATGAATCGCCTTACGAGCTGTCCGGCCTGGGCGCCTTGATGGGCAGCGCGATACAGCTCGATCCGCAAAGCGGCTTGGCGGCTTTGAAACTCGATTTCAGCCTGTCGAAGACGGGGAGCCGGGCAGCGTCCGCGCCTGCTGGCCAGAGCTCCGCCAGTGTAGCCGCCGACCCCAGGAGGATGTCGCTGCGTGGCCTCCTCCATTATCTGTGGCACGAGGCCGAATTGACGGTCTGGACATCCCGATGGGCTGGCAAGCGACATTGGTGGAATGTCCGCTGGCATCTGCTCGAGGCTGCCGGGCAAATGACGGTGAGGGGCGGGCCGCTCGCGGATATCCTGTTCGTGCCCGAGCCATTTCGCGCCGAGAACAAGGAAGCGATCGAGCAGCGTCGCAATGCGGTTCTTGCACCTGCGCTCCCGCCGAAATCCGGCCCACGAAAGCTGCTGGTCCTGGTCGGCGAGGTGAAAGAGATTGTTCCTGCCCGCTCCGGTCAGAAACTCGTCATCAGGCACCTGCCCGGTTTTCCCTTCATCATCGACGATGCATTACATCGGCGTTTGCCGGTACGTTTCGAGAAAGAATTGTCGCTGTGGGGAGCAGATTCCAGCTCACATCTGATAGTGATCGCGACCTTCGGATTGAACCCGGCCGGTCTCGCCATTGTCGAGGAGGTCGCGTTGATGGTGGTGTCCGAGAACTGGATTCCTTACGAGACGGTTCCGGAGAAGCGGCTGGTCGACGCGCTCGCCCGCCTTCGCGAGAAGAGCGTGAAGGGATTGCGCTACGACCTGCAAACCGACCAGCCGATCGCCAACGCTTTGCTCCAGAACAGGCAGCAGCCGATCGCGCTCTTTGTCGTCCCCGCCGGTGCGGACGAAACATTCGAGGCTTCGTTGCAGGATATGGTCGCGAACCGGCCGGAGATGGGTGCGTGGACCTGGCGGGTCGGTGACGGGGAGATGCCGGCCCTTCCATAGGCTGGGAACGACATCTCAGATTTCCATCAATGCCGTGAATCGATTGGCGGCCATCGATTCAGACATGCGTTGGACAAGGATCCCCGTTGTCTTGGACCATGACGGTATGGTGAGGGGTGACCAGCGATCGTCTTTTTCGGTGACCATGCTGTGGGTTTGCGAAGATCCGCGGCGTAAGCACAGTGGGCGCCTGATCGTTGTCAGCGTTGAACTCGGCATGCCATTCGAGCTGTCCGAACCCCGCGTTGCATCGGCGAGCGAGACGCTGGAGAGTTGGCTTTCGCATCGGCGTCCGTCCAGGGCGGCACCGCGGTCGATGGTTGCGTTGGGTGGACGATAGGCCTTGGCCAGCGTAGATGTGACCCGATCCCGCAACGGACCGATTCCCATCCGAAGGTGGTGCAATAAATGAAGCGGCAGAGCCGACCCTTCATCGTCGAGGTGAAGAAGAAGCGTGGCGAATCCGCGCGGCAGCGTTCGATCTAGGGAAATCTCGATCTCGCTGCGATCGACGCGGAAACGGCGCGGGAGCTGACGAAGATCAAGTCGGATGTTAGCTGTTATGGCGAGGTCGCGGCGTTCTTCGATAATCGCCCTGGCCTTCTCGACTGCCGCGATCGCCTTCGGCAGCCAGCGCTCGAACTCTACTTTGGAAAGGCCCATCGGCTGGGATGGTTCTGGATCGCGGAGGTTGGGACGGTCGGGCACGGCTGAGGACGAAGACCTCGTCCGTGTTGGCCTCGAACAGCATTAGGATGCGGTCGCCGATGGCGACACATTCGTTGATCCAGCGACGATCGGAATCGCGGTACCTTGTAGTTCGATCGGGCGGCACATAGACAATCGTGAAGTGTGACAGCGTCTCGCCCGTCGGCGCCGCATAGAAGTGCTCTTCCACCTCGATGACGACCCCGCCGGTGCTGTAGGAGGTGGCGACCGTGTCGCCGGGACGTACGAGATCGGCGACCGTTAGCGCTCCTGGGGGCGTGCGCCGGTATTGGCGGCGATCTGGGGCACCGAGGCTTGCGGTGTAGGTCGAGTACGCCATAGGTGTCCTTGCCGGCCCCTGGCGGGTGTTTACGGGGGGTCCGCATCGTTGTCTCCTCCCCTCCTGGCGCCTCGTGCGCGAGTTGCCGGCAAGCGGCTGTCGATCTCGTCGTCCGACAGGTCTTCGAGCAGTTTCAGGATCGTTCGTGGCCACCGTTGTTGACGAGAACGACGCGTTTGCCACGGTGGTCCGCGGGCCAGGTGTGGGGATTGATCTCGCCGGCGATCCCCCTGAAGTCGGGATGCGTCGCGTTCCAGATCGCCTCGAGCTTTTCCGCGCGGGTCATGCTGTCGCTCGCGCCGGTCTCGTGGGCGATGATTGCGGCGCGCATCTTGTGTCCGGGGATTGCCGATCCGTGAGGTCGCAAAAGCCATGAAAACAGCGTTCGCGGCCCCGGATCCGGATCGCGAAGAATACGCTGGTCACGTTGCCGGCCTTGAACTCCGACATGCCGAACATGCCGGTGCGCTTGAAGAGCGGCGGCAGCAAATCGAGCATGAAATGGTATTCTGACGCGGTGATCTGGAACCACTCGCCTGAATAGGGAGTGCCGGAAAGCAGATCGATGCCGGGAGTATCTTTGTGTCGGCTGAACAGTTGGAACATCTGCTCGCGGGTGGCGACGCCGTCGAGCACCTTCCTGAAGGGTGGATGTGCGGTCATGGGGTTCTCCTGAACGCGGGTCGGCCGCGCGCGGCATGAACCGCGTCGTCGCAAGTGCTTGGTGATGTTGTGGCTGTCGACTGGCCGAGCCTGCGGCCAGCGTGTGCACCGGCGATGATGGGGTTTGCAGGGTTCAGGCGGCGCGTCGTTCGGAGGAAGGCGAAGCGTCTCGACCAACCCCGGTGATGGCACGGACGGCGGCGGCGAGCGCCGGGATATCGTCGAGCATGCCGAGCGCGACGAAGTGGTTGGCCCCGCCGGTATAGTCCTTGCGGTCCTTGCAGGTGCGGATCAGGATGCCGGACCTGAGGACAAACCGAACTGGCCGACCTGGATGTAGGCGCGGTGATGGTGCAGGGTAATTTCACCGGAAACGGCTATGCCCGCCTTGTTCGAGCGCAGGTCGAAGCTTCCTGCGGCAGGGCAAGTTCGTTAGCGAGTTTCTTCAGCCGTGAACGGGCTGTCGTGTGAAAACGTCTCTTCTGCTGCTCGTCATAGGAGCAGCTTCTGTTCCAGTCGAACATGTCGATCTCCATGAAATGGAACAGGCCCGGGGGGGGGGGGGGGCGGGCGCGGGGGGGGGGGGGGGGGGGGGGGGGTGGGGGTGGAAAAAGAGGGGGGGGGCCCCACCCGAACGGGGGGG
>NZ_JAMYMF010000080.1:0-9165 GCF_040318415.1 Mesorhizobium sp. M1163
ACGCCCCCCCCCCTCCCCACCCCCCCCCCCCCCCCCCCCCCCCCCCCCCCCCCCACCCCCCCCCCCCCCCCCCCCCGCCACCCCCCCCCCCCCCCGCCCCGGCCCCCCCCCCCCCCCCCCCGGGCCTGTGGTCGGAGTGGTTCTATGGGGTGAGGCGATCAGGCGGCCGCGCGGCCCTCAATGACGTCGGCGCCGACCTCATCGGCGGAGACCTCTTCGAGATAGGCTCGGCTGTACGAATTGCTGGCGAGCCAGCGTTCGGCCGCCTCGCGATCCTTGGCGGGATAGAGCAGTTCCGGGCTGTCCCCGAGTTCCTGCAGGACGCGGACCATGAGCTATAGGTCGCGCGCTCGCGCGGCGGTTCCTTCCTGACCAAACGACCGACGCCGTTGCGGCTCTCCCAGGCGGCGAGCTTTTTGGTGAAGCGAGCCGGCGGTTTCGCGGTGCCGGAGCGGTACCGGATAACGCTCCCCAGAGGAGCGGATTCGTACACGATATGTGCGGACATGCGGGTTTCTCCATGTCGGAAAACGAAAAAGGGCCCGGCGGGAGTGCCGGGCCCGGTGCGAGCGTGAGGCCGATTATTTAGCGGCCTGGAGGTGATCCGCCTCGCCGCCGTCGATGGTCACCGGCTCATCGGAGGACGGATCCGCATCGTCGGCGAGGTAGGCCGGCAGCTCGGTGGCATCGCCGTCGAGAGCCGCCTCGTCCGACATGTCGCCGGCGATCGCATCGCCAGAATCGGTAGCAACTTCATCGACCTCAACGCGCAGCGGCTCGGGCAGCCAGTTCGACCGTTCGAGAAGACGCGCGGCCTCACGCGCCATGATGTCCTTCTGCATGTGGTCGATCAGCTGCGCGGAGTCTGCGCCACGAGCTTCACGGACAGCCTGTAGAATCCGCGCCTTGGTGAGCCGCCCGAGGAACTCGACCGTAGGCGTCCAGCCGGCGTTGACCATGTCGAACTGGAGCGAGCGGCCAAGCATGTCTGCATGCTCGAGCGCCTTCGGTCGCCTGTTCCAGGGTTCGACCACCGCATTGAGGGTCAGCGAGACGCAATGCGCGAACAGCGCCTTGCGGCTTGCTTCGTCGAGGCCGAACAGGAAGTCCCACAGGCCTTCCGCCTCATCGGGCAAATCGCGGTCCCAGGCTTCGTGCCGCTCGGCGATCTCCTTGGCCCAGGATGTCTCGGCAAGACCGTCGACCTGGCTGAAGCTGCCGCTCTTCAGGCTGATCTCCAGGCACGTGTCCGGCGCGAAGCGATAGAAGACCTGCAGGACGAAGGCATGGAGTGCGGCGATGATGGCGATGTCGACGTCACCGGCGAGCGCGTTGCGCAGTGCCAGCGTGCGCTGCGCGGTCAGGTCGAAGACGAGCCGATCGGGCAGTGGCTTGATGTCATCATCCTCGCCGTCGGCGCCAGAGGTGTCGTTCACCGGCTCGCCGTTGACGACAACACCATCGCCATCGTCGTCGCCATTGGATCGCGTTCCGCCGGCGGCGCCCCCTTCCTCGCCCACATCGACGTCGCCGGTTTCGGTCCGCGGCTCGTCCTCGGACCGCACGAAACCGGCGTCGACCTGGAGTTTGCCGTTCGCGGCAAGCGTAACGAACACACCGGCAATGGCCTTCTGGGCGGGATCGTAGGTTTGAGGACGATCATCGATCGCATCGAGCTCGGCACCCAGCTGGTCGAGCTTCGCCTCGATTGCTTCGTCGGCATCCTCGGCCTGGGCATAGTCCACATCCAGCTTGTCGTATTCGGCCTTCAGCGCGTCGTAGCGTTCGATCTCCTCGGCGCTGAGCTCCTGCGCCTCGGCGTAGATGCGCCGCATCCCGGAGGTGTGGCCATAGGGAAAGCTGATCGCCGCATCCACCCATTTCCAGCCTTCGGCGCGGATCGCCTCGGCATCCACCTTCAGCCTGTCGAAGACAAGCTGCTCGAGAAGTGCGGCATCCTGGAACCAGCCGCCGGAATCCTGCTCGAAGAGATCGCGAAGGATGACCCCGCCGGCAGCCTCATAAGCTTCGGCGCCGACATAGACGGCACGGCGATCATCGGCGCGAACGGTGGTCTCCGTCAGCAGACGCCTGATGTAATACGGTTCCTGCGTGTGCGAGCTGGAGATCCGCTCCCAGACCTGCTCCTGGCGCGCATGATCGTCGGAGATCGAAAACGCCATGATCTGTTCGAGCCGGATTTCGTCCTTCTCATAGAGGTCGAGAAGTTTCGGCGACACAGAGGCGAGCCTGAGGCGCTGTTTCACCGTCGCCGGCGACACGAAGAAGCGGGCGCCGATCTCGTCCGGATCGAGACCGTGATCGCTTAGCGTCTTGAAGGCACGAAACTGGTCCAGCGGATGCAGATCGGCGCGCCGCAGGTTTTCAGCAAGCGAGTCCTCTTCGGCCGAGGTCTCCTGCCTGCGGTTAACGATGCAGGGGATCGGCTCGTTCTTTGCCAGGCGCTTTTGCTTGATGAGGATACCGAGCGCGAGATAGCGACGACCGCCGGCCGGCACCTCAAACGTGCCGGTCTCCTCGCCCTCGCCGTCGAGCATCGGACGGACGTTCAGGCTCTGGATGAGCTTTCGCCGCCCGATGTCATCAGCCAGCTGCTCGATAGACACGCCGTCCTTGATGCGCCGGACATTCTTCTGCGACAGCCTGAGCTTGTCATAGGGAATGTTCTCCGCGGCGTTCATCGCGATCTTCTGAATGGCGTTCTTTGCCATGGTCAGGTTCTCCATGACGGGCGGCCGGGGCCTCTCCCCGAACCTCCAAGCCCGTCAGGAAACCTCCCCGCCCCCTCTGCCTCCCGTCGGGCGTCTGGCACGGACGCCGCCGGCTGCCGCAAAGCTTCGCTGGACTGCGGAAGGCAGAATGGCTATATATCTTCCACGAATGTGGAAGGATTATTGTCATGCCGGGGTTTAGCAGCGAAGTGCTCACCGTCAATGAGGCGGCGGCGGTAACGCAGGTGCCGCTCAAGCAGGTGCATCGCATCATCGATGCCGGATTGCTGCGCGGCCGTGTCGAGACACGCCGCGGCAGCCGCGTCATCATCGGAGCGGGTCTCGTCGGCCTACGCCTCGCCTGGCTGACGGCGGAGACGCTGACGCCTGCCGCGCGGCGGCGGATCGTCGAGCACGCCATTGCCGATGATGCTGCGCCCGTAGTCGCGGACGATCCGCTTAAGGTCGACCTGAAGCCGATCACTGCCGGGGTAAGGACCGGCCTCAGCCGGCTGAGGAAAGCCAAGGCCATGGTGGCGCGCGATCCAGCGGTACTTAGCGGTCAGCCGGCCTTTGTGGGAACACGCGTGCTTGTTCATGACGTTGCCGACATGCTCGCCAATGGCGATACTCCCGAGACGATCCGTGCCGCCTATCCGCAACTGACTCTCGACCGGATCAGGCTCGCGGCCGACTATGCGCTCGCCTATCCGCGGCGTGGCCGTCCGCCGGTCAAGCCGGCGTGGCGCAGCACGGCGGCGAAGTCGACACGCACAATCCGTCTCGACGATCTGCCGGCCGTTTCGTGAAATTCCTGATCGACGAATGCCTGAGCCCAGAGCTTGCGAAACTGGCGCGCGAACGGGGTTTTCCAGAGTCGAGCCATGTGCGCTGGCTGGGCCTCGCCGGCGCCAAGGACCATATGGTGACCCGGCGCGCGGTCGCGTCGCGCTCGACATGCTCGACGACATTCCGCCGCTCGCCGCCGCCTCCGCGCCATCACTGGGGTTGGTCGAGACGGTTCGCGTTCCTCCGAACGGCGCGCCGCCTGAACCCTGCAAAAGCCATCACCGCCGGTGCACGCACCGGCCGCAGGGCGGCTATGTGCTCGTCACGCACAACACGACCGACTTTCGCGGCCTCTATCGCCGCAAGGAGCTGCATGTCGGGCTGGTCGCCTTCAACACCGCCCCTGGCCTGATGAGCCTCGATCTCCAGCACAGGCTCTTTCATCTCGCCCTTTCCGAGCTCGGTGGGGAGGAGGCATGGAACGAAGTGCTGGAGATTACCGTGGATGTCGCGCGTACCATCACCATCGAACGGTTCAACCTCCCCGACTGACGGACCTCCGCGTTCGTTTCCTGCAATCGGGCTGCCAGAAGCCGCCGCTCGCAAACGAAAAAGCCCGCCGCGGGAGGAGGTGCGGCGGGCTTGATTTGGACGACAGCATTCGGGAGGAATAAATGCCGTCCCTGGTCGCCAAGGTCGGGAGGAGGTGACCCGGACGAAACTCGATATCGACAGACTACTCCCTTCCGCGCAGCCGAGAAACATTAATTGTGCATAGCAGCATTGCGATTTTGTGCGGCGCACACTTAGACTGAGAGATGTGTTTGCCAGACCGGCAGCGCAGGCCGTGTGCTGCGCCCCGCAGCGATGCACATGTTCGAAACTGGCGGCATCAGCAGCCCGGTGACGTTACCTACTCCCGCCGCGCGCAGCATTGCAGTATCATGCTGCCAGATCGAGAAGCTTCTTGGCCTTGCCCTCCATCTCCAGGCGAACATCCTGATGCGGCTTGTCGCGCGCCACCCGTGTAATGCCCTGCACGAAGTCGAAAATCGAGGCGGGCGGGTGCCCTTCCTCCGAAAGCACGGCATCGATGATCTTCGTCGTCTCCGCCTTGGAGAAGCCGCGCTTGCGCAGGAAGCTCTGGCGATCTTCGTCGTCCCGAGCGACGACACGCTCCCGCGAAGCCTTGATGCCATTGACGAACGGCATGGGCGAAGACTCCGCGAACTGGATCAGCGCTGGCTCGGCTTCCAGGGCAAAACGCGAGGCGGCATATTTGGAATGCCGGATAATGATTTCCTGGAAATCCTGCACGCCCCAGAGGCAACGATTCTGGCACACTGCACGTAGATAGAAGCTGGCGATTCCAAGCGTGCGGGCGCCGACCTCCGAGTTCCAGCAATAAAACCCCCTGAAAAAGACGTCGGGCGAGCCATCGGGCAGCTTGCCGGCTTCGATCGGATTCAGGTCGTCGACGAGGAAGACAAAGACATCACGGTCGGACGCATAGATCGTCGTCGTGGCATTGGAAATGTCGACATTCGGATTGTAGATTCCCGTTGACCAGTCGAGCACGCCAGGAATCTTCCAGCGGGTGTCGCCGGTACCGTTGCCGGCGATTTTTTGGACGGCCGCGATCAGCTCTTCATCGAAAATCCTGCCATAGTCCGGACCTGTAACCGCTCGCAGCTCGAGGCGTCCGTTCTCGATTTCCAGCGTCTTCACCTGCTCGGCGCGGCGGTTGAGGAGACCGTGCTGAAGGTTGATCGCCGCGAGCGGGGCCGGAAGCTGGCGCAGATAGGTGGCCGGTGCACCTACCAGGCTGGCGAGTTGGCCAAAACTCCAATGCGTGGGGGCAACTGGGGCAGGCGCATCGGGCAGCATTAACCTCAGGCGCTCCGGATCGTCGCGGCTGGCCTCGACGCGGATCAGCTCACTCTCGACGATGCGGGTCTTGCTGCGCTCCGACCGGGCCTTCACCGAATTCCGAAGGTCGGTGAGCGACAGGTATCGCTCATCCGCCGGCCGGTTGAACCATTCTGACGACACGCGGCCGATGCGCTGACCGCGGCTGACGTCGACCTTGTAACCGGCACGCTCGTTGCGGGTGGGCGTGTGAATTTCCATCTGTGTCATGGTTGGAGCTCCTCGGCGGGCGCCGGGAGACTCTCTCCCGGACCTTCACCCGCCACCGCAGCCCACCCACGCTCTTCCTCTGTCGGCATCCGCGCGCCACCAGAAGCGTCGGCATTGCCGAAGCGGCCGCGTTAGGGGCCGACACCAAGCACCGCCAGATCCGGCGCCTCGTCAACGTCCGCGAAGGCGGCGAAGCATGGCCTCCCCAGGATTTCGGTCTGACGCGGATCGATGAACTGGATGCGCCCCGAATATCCGGCGCTGACGACGGACTGGGCCAGCCGCAAGCCGAATGAGCCTTCCCTGCCGGACACCCCGGCAACCACCATGGAGCGGGTGTCCAGCATCGGTGCCAGACGGTGCTGTCCAAGTAGACCCGCGCGCGTTGTGGTTACCGCGTCCATGGCTACTTCCCCTTGAGCTCGGAATTGCGCTTTTCCGAAAAGGCGACGGCACCTTCGTTGAAGTCATCGGAGCGGAGCATGCGCTCGTAGTGCTGTAAGCCGCTTTTGCCCACCCATGCCTTGTGGCTTGCCTCATGCGCCGCCTCGACCGAGAGGTGTGCGGTGGCCCGAATGAATTGAAGGTCCGGTCATGATCGTTACCATGGACCGTCCACGACGGATGCCATCGATACGGCCGTCAGCACGATGGTGACACGGATGTCCTGAGGCACGGCACTCCCTTTCTCCCGCAGCCGGAGGCTGGCGCTTCATTAAACGAGCTCATTCTGGCGGCTTGACCGCCGCACCGGGTTTTGTTGTGATTACCCCACTGTAAGGGCAACCCAAAGAAAGCATGCCAGGGTTGATGACAAGACGTGGTTCGACTGGAAGCAATGGTTCCAGCACTTCGGGGTAAACGTGTCGGAAGGGGCTGCCGGGTCCTGTGTTCGACAACCACCTCATGATGAGGCAGGCTGCCTTGGCTGGCAGCGGAATAGCGTTGGGTCGGATTGGCACGGCGAGCGAACAGGTACGCCGCGGCCAACCGGTTGAGCTCCTGCCTGGGGAAGATCAACGCCCCGGTAACGTCTATCTTGTTTCGCTCAAAGAAACGCCGTGGAACAAAGCTGCCGCGCTTTTTGCAAACTGGCTCATGTCCATGCCTGGTCCGGCTTTCGATCCAGTTAGACATTCCACGACACGGAACAATGCGACCGTAGGACTTGAGAAGTTCTAGTTATCGCCCAACGGCAAACGCTGAAAAGTCGAAGGTATTCACATAATCGCGGAATGCGGCCTGCGCCTTGGACTGGTTCTTCAGGTTGGGAAAGATCAGCATCATTTCATAGGGTGGAATTTCCCAGCCCGGGAGCAACTCCACAAGGCGGCCGACCGCCACGGACGGCTGGCACACGTAAGCGGGAAGGAGTGCGACCCCGCCGCCCGCGATGCAGGATTGCAGCAGGAACCCCATAGAATCCGAGGTCGCAGCCGGCGGAGGCCGCAGGACGATCGGTGTGTCGTCTGACGAGAACACCCATTCGGGCTGCGCATCATGCACCAGGCAGCGGCGATCTAGAAGATCGGTCGGTTCCTGAAGAGGACTGCCAGCCGCCAGATAGGCTGGAGCGGCGACGAGAACCCGTTTAATCGAGGAGACACGCCGCACGATCAGGTCCTGACCTGTGGTCGTGCCAACGCGAGAAGCGAAATCAACCCGCTCGCGGATGACGTCGAGATGCCGGTTTGTGGCGATCAGTTCGACGGCGATGCGGGGAAACTGCGTGGTAAATCCGTGCAGGAAGGTCGGCATGAAATAGGTGGCAGTTACCTCTGGGCAGGTGATCTTCAGCGTCCCGACAGGCTGTTCCTTGAGATTGGTCAACGCCATGTCCGCGGCCGAGACCTAGCGCGAACGCGGCGGCAGTATTCGAGATAGACCTGGCCGCTGCCGGTGAGGCTTACGTGCCGGGTGGAGCGATTGAGAAGCCGCAGCCCCAGACGTGCTTCAAGCTGGGCGATGCGCTGGCTGACAGTGGATTTGGGCATCCCGATCCGCCCCCCGGCGCGAGTAAAACTGCCCGTTTCGGCGACTTCGGCCAGAAGGATCATGTCGTCCACGCTGTACAAAGCGACGCATCCTCTCTCGTGTCGTTGCTCATTGTACAATAACACGGACAAAATTTCCGTATGATCGGAATTGTTGGAACGTTCTTGGCTCGGTAGCCTCGGCACCCGAAGCAGGGAACGCGAAAAATGTCGATCAGTCAGACGGCCCCCAAGGCGGACAGGGTGGGCATCGCCATTGCGGCGATGGTTTTCACGGACCTGACGCTTTCCATCGCGGATGCGATCATCAAGGTCACGATCTCGGACATGCCGCTGTCGCAGTTCATTTTCCTGCGGTCCTGCGTCACGCTGCCCTTGTTGATCTCGATCCTGAAATGGCGCTTTCCGCAGGTGTCGTTGCGCCCAGCCTATCCTGGCTGGGCCATCGTGCGAAGCAGCCTGCTTCTGTCGAGCCTGCTGATCTATTACGCTTCGCTACCGCGCCTCGATTTCTCGATGGCGGCGGCGGTCTATTACACGATCCCGCTGTTCATTACCCTTTTTGCGGCCTTCTGGATCAGGGAACCTGTCGGGGTGCAAGGTTGGGTCGGAGTCGCCCTCGGCTTCATCGGTGTGCTGCTCATGCAGAAGCCGCAGGCCGGCGACCTTGGCATCCATGCCGTGATGCCGCTGGTTTCTGCAATTCTCTACGCTCTGGCGATGGTGCTGACGCGCACCAAGAGCCGTGGCGAAAACCCCTTCGTTTTGGCGCTGATCTTCAACCTGATAGCGATCGTTCTCGGGGGCAGCGCTAGCTTGGCGACCGTGATGGCAGGGAGCGAGGGTGGACAAAGCCTGTTCATGGGCGCGTGGATTCCAATGTGCTGGACCCAATGCGCGCTGATCGGGCTTTTGAGCATGACGATGCTGATCGGCAGCGTCGGCACGGCCATCGCCTACCAGTTGGGACCATCCTCGATCATCTCGACTTGGGACTTTTCATATCTAGCCTTCGCTGTGCTATGGGGCGTCGTGCTGTTCTCGGAACGTCTGGATGCGGCTTCCATGCTCGGTATCATTCTCATCGCACTGGCCGGGATTATCGTCATCCGGCGTTAGCGGCGATATATTGGAGCACCGAGGCCGGATGATGGCTTCGGGCTCTTTGCTACTGTCGCAAAACTGCTTGACCTTCGCACGCTGCAAAAGTCTGCGATTCAATTTTGCCAAACTTGGGAAAATTGAGACATTCGGCATCAGGAGATGACAACGATCTCCCTTGAGACAGGTTGAGCGTGACGATTTGGAAAGACCCGTGGGGGGAAGACGTTCGGCCCCGCGTACGTTCGACGACTGCGCAGGAAGCGGCCAATGATGATTAGCACCTGGCCGAAACCCTCATCACCATCGCCGGCAGAGTAACATCAGCTGGGTCGAACGGTAGCCCGGATTCCGGTCGGCCACAATGAGGTCCGGCTTCGTGTCGAACAGGCTTCGATACAGCCCCAACG
>NZ_JAMYMF010000081.1:0-8964 GCF_040318415.1 Mesorhizobium sp. M1163
GCAGGATGCATATTACACACTAGGCGGACCGGCGACCCTCCCTAAATACGGTTGACGAGTGTGCGCTTTCCGTGGATCGCGTTAGATCAGTGCAGGAAAGCGGCGACGTTTCTGCTGTTCGCGCACAGTATGCGGCTCCACAGCGCTGATGGGGCCAAATTGTCTTAACTGAGAGAGGAGGTTTTCTGGTCAGGGCAGTATTCGGCCGAAGAGAATATCCGCATCTGCTGGAAGGTTGCACGGCGACAAATCGATCGCCGCATGGTGCCGCCGCGAGGGGTTTTGATAGCTTGCATTATAACTGGTCGAAAGAGTTTCTGGAGGCCGGCAAGAAGCGGCTTGCCGGCGACACAGCACGCGCCGCCACCAGCGACGAGGTCAAGGTACTGCGTCGTGAGACCCGCGACCTGAAGGAGGTGAGTCGCCGAGCAGGCGCCGGAGCTTCGGATATTAAAAAAGGGACTGTCAGGAATTCCATGTGGGAGGCGGGCATAATGGGTAAAGGCATTCCCACCGTGAGCCGACGCAACGAACCTGCGATACCGAATGATCTTTTCGACCAGCTTCTGGCAGGAGGCGCGGTCAGTGCTGCCTTCGAACAAGGCGGCGCGCTGGGTAGGCTGACATAGGCTACCGAGCGCGCGCGCTGAGCGCGGAGATGGATCATCATTTGGCGAGCGGCGAAGACGCAGGCAACTGCGTAACAGTTATCGGCGCCTCAGAGACCTCGCAGCCTGAGCCCGGTGAACTGCGGGGCGAGATTCACTGGCTGCGACAGGCAGCAGTATGAAGGACGGGAACTCTGCGCAGTGGTGCACAGTGTTATGGGCGACGACCCATTCCATTTCGTCCCAGTTGTTACCCCCTGTGTTCAGGTTCCGATCGAAGCGAGGAAACGCGGAACTTGAGATATCAAGCCGGATTCGATGGCCGGGCGGGAACCAGTTGCTGGTCGCATCCAGGTCGACCTCGATTCGATAGACTTCTCCCGGATTCATCATCAGCGCCCGATCGAGACCTTCGCGGTACCGAACGCGGAGTATCCCGTCTACTACGTCAACCGCACGTCCGTCCGGATGCACGTCCAGGAGCCTAGCCACGAAGTCGGTGTCTAATGCCGAAGAAGAGACGAACAGGACCGCCTTGACGAACCCGGTAACTTCCACGCCCTCTTCGAGGAACTCGGACGTAAAGCATAGAACGTCTTGACGGAGTTCGATTTCTTGGTAATCCCGTGGGCCTAACGTCGTCCCAACTGCGTTGCCACCGTCAGCCCCCAAAGACGGCACCGGATTCCCGGGGTCATGAACGAATGTGTCGGCCGACTGGTCGCCAGAAGGTGGACCGACGTCGAGCGCGCCGTCGCCAAGGCGAGTGTTGGCATTTCCACAGCTGCGCAGGAACCAGCGCTGTAGTTCCGTCCCGGCTGGCGGCCATTCTGACGCGGCGCGCCACTCGTTGCGACCCATCACGTAGTACTGGACGCGGGGCATTCCCTTGATCCGATCGGGCTTCTCCTTCAGCCAGGCGTCGAACCAGTCCAGGTAGATCTGCCAGCAATCCAGGCGCGCGTCGCCAAGCTCGCGCTCGCCGACGACCGTCGGGGCTTCAAGTCTCGAGGTGCCACAATGCGTAGCTGGCGAGAGAATGATGTGCTGGTGCTCACGAGCCGCAGGGCTCGCGCCCTGCGAGCTGAATACCCGCTGCTGATGGAGCGCGTCGGCCGCGCCGACGTCATACCACGAGTTCACGAACAGAGCTGGGACGTCGATTACGGAGTCCTCGCGAAGGAACCCCATCCGATCAAACCAAGGGTCTCCAGGGTCGCGCGAGACCCAGTCCTCCCAATCAGTCGGCGGGGAGCCGATGCTTTTGAGGATGTCGATGACTGGCAGCGACGCAAACGCCCGCTTGTACTCCTCGTCGGTCTTCGGTTGCGGCCGGGAACGATCCTTGCCATGGGATTGATGAAAGTGGGGCACCCAGCCGGCTAACTCCACGGCCCCGCCCAGGCGCGACCCGCACAGGCGCAAGTCCCCTAGGCGGTGTCGATCTCCAGACATCGAACCGCCCGCCCCTTCCACGATCGCACACCGATGAGCCGGATGGCACAGCTGAGCAAGAACGACTTGGGTGATTCCGAGCGCGGAGCAACCGTAAGTGCCGACCCGCCCCGTCGACCATGGCTGCGACGCGATCCAGGAGAGCGTGTCGTATCCGTCCTTCGCGTCGTGCTCGAGGAGCGCGAAATGGCCCCCAGAATCAAAGAGTCCGCGAAGTTCCTGCACAACCACTGCATAGCCCTGCGCCGCCAACGTCATTGCTGCTGGGTTGCTGGGTTGGGGCGGCCGGTATGCGGCCTTGCCGTACTTCGTCCGGATCAATATTGAGGACACCTCGCCGGGGTATCCGACGGGCCGATAGACATCCGTCGCAAGTTCAACGCCGTCGCGCATTGGAACGCGCAGCCCAGTTTGCAGAACCACTTCATAACGCGGCGCCAACAACGGCTTCGGCCCAAGTCTAGAAGACACAGCGGACTCCCCTCATTATCGATAGTGACTCGAAAACTCCCATCAGAAGTCGGTCCGTTCCGACGAGCTGGCACTCTGGCCTCATTTAATGAACATAGTGGCAGGCACGGGCGCACTTTGCGCAATTGTTGTCCCATTAGCGCAGGGAACCAGCGTTTCTGGTCGCCTGCGCACGTGACGATCGCTTAGCGCGGACGGCCGGAGATGTCGCATGCTAGATCAACACGTCAATCGCCCACGCGTTGGAAGGCACTCTCCGAGCAGGGAGCAGTGGGCAAGGCGCGCCGCCCACCTCCTGGTTGGATATCCACGGCGTCCCTGTGGGCTAACTCTTCGGTGGCAATCGCCGCCTTTCGTGCGTAAGCGGGGATAAAACGAGGATTTCCTGCGTGGATAGAGGATTGTTCTCGCACGGCGGCATACTGACGCTGGTAAAGTTACCAAACCAGAGCCTGCATTGTCTGCCCCAGGGCAACACAACACTATGGAATGAGGAGGATATCAATGTCGCAGGAACTCGACTATCTCAGCCGCCGCGTTGCTGCGGGCCGGCTGAGCCGACGTGAATTTCTCGGCCGTGCGACGGCGCTCGGCGTCTCAGCGACGTTCGCCAGTTCACTCCTCGCCAGCGCTGCGCGCGCCCAGGGGCCGGTCCGCGGCGGCATCATCAAGGGCGGCCTCTATGGTGGTGAGGCGACCCAAAGCCTCGATCCGGCGACTTTAGCGGCGTTGGTAGGCAACTTCGCCAAAGTCTGGGGCGAGTATCTCGTGGCGCTGGCGCCCGACGGTGGGTTGGAGAATCGCATCGCCGAGGAAGTCGGCTCGTCCGGCGACGCCAAGGTCTGGACCTTCAAGATCCGCCAGGATGTAGAATTCCACAACGGCAAGACCGTGACGGCGAACGACGTGGTGGCGACGCTGGAGCGTCACTCCAACAAGGAATCGAAGTCCGGCGCGCTGGGCATCTTGCGCAACATTGAAAGCCTCAAGGCCGACGGCCGCGACGTCGTCATCACCCTCAAGGATCCGGACGCCGAGTTGCCCTTCCTGATGACCGATTATCATCTCATCATCCAGCCCAACGGCGGCAAGGACAATCCGGCCGAAGGCATCAGCGCAGGGCCCTACAAGGTGACCGTCAACGAGCCCGGCGTCCGCCACGGCGGCGAGCGCTTCGCCAATTTCTGGCAGCCCGACAAGATGGGCTTCGCCGACCAGGTCGAGATCTTGGCCATCAACGACAACACGGCCCGCATCTCCGCGCTGCAGTCCGGCCAGGTCCACATAATCGACAAGGTCGAGCCCAAGGTCGTCGATCTCATCAAGCGCGCGCCCAACCTGAAAGTCGAGGCCGTGTCGGGTCCCGGCCACTACGTTTTCATCATGTTCTGCGACACGGCGCCCTTCGACAATAACAATCTCAGGATGGCGCTCAAGCTCGCCATGGACCGGCAGGAGATGCTCGACAAGATCCTGCGCGGCTACGGCACGGTCGGCAACGACTTCCCGATCAATGCCTCGTATCGGCTTTTTCCCGAGGGGATAGAGCAGCGCACTTTCGATCCTGACAAGGCGGCCTTCCACTACAAGAAATCTGGTCACAGCGGCCCCATTCTTCTTCGAACCGCCAACGCCGGTTTCCCTGGAGCGATCGATGCAGCCCAGCTCTACCAGCAGAGCTGCGCCAAAGCCGGCATCACCCTCGAGGTCAAGCGCGAGCCTGACGACGGCTATGGGGAGGTCTGGTTAAAGCAGCCCTTCTGCACCTCCTACTGGTCCGGGCGCGCGACGCAGAGCCAGATGTACTCGACCGCCTATATCTCGAAGGCGCCCTGGAATGAAACGCACTTCTTCAACGAGAGGTTCGACAAGCTTCTCATCGAGGCGCGTGCCGAACTTAACGAGGACAAACGCAAGAACCTTTATCGCGAGATGGCCATCATCGTTCGCGATGAAGGCGGGACGATCTTGCCGATGTTCAATCAGTTCATCGACGCCATCTCCGACAAGGTCGGCGGCTATGGCGGTGGGCGCGACCAGCTGATGGACGGCTACGCGTTCGCCAAATGCTGGCTGATGGCCTGAGTTCGGCCTTGCAGAGATGTCTTCACCCATCCTGAAACTAATTTCCCAGCGCATTGCGCTGGGCATCCTCCTTTTGTTGGCCATTTCGGTCCTGATCTTCGCCGGCACCCAGATCCTGCCCGGCGACGTCGCGCAAGCCATTCTCGGACAGACGGCGACGTCAGAGGCGGTCGCCAATCTGCGCGAGCAGCTCGGGCTCAACGACCCAGCCTATATAAGGTATTTCCGCTGGCTCGGCGGCGTGGTTACCGGCGATCTCGGCACCGCCATGTCGAGCGGTCAGGATATTGCAACGTCGATCAAGGGGCGGTTGTGGAACACGCTGTTCCTGGCCTTCTGGGCGGCGGTCGTTGCCGTGCCGCTGGCGATCATCCTGGGCCTGATCGCGGTGCTCAATCGCAACGGCTGGGTCGACAAGCTAATCTCCGGCCTGGCGCTCGCCTCGACGTCCTTCCCTGAATTCTTCATCGGCTATGTGCTCGTCTATTTCTTCGCCGTGAAGTGGCAGATCTTCCCGAGTATCTCGCCTGTCTATCACGGGATGCCTTTCCTGGAACGCATGCAGGCCATTGCCTTGCCGGCGGCGGCGCTAACCCTGCTGGTGCTCGCCCCCATGATGCGCATGACGCGCGCCGCGATTCTCAATGTTATGCAGTCGGCCTATGTCGAGACGGCGGAATTGAAGGGCCTGTCGGCCTTTAACGTCATTCGCAGGCACGCCTTTCCGAATGCGATCGCGCCGATCATCAACGTCGTCATGCTCAACCTCGCTTACCTGATCGTTGGTGTGGTCGTCGTCGAAGTGATCTTCGTATATCCGGGCATGGGGCAATATCTCGTCGACCACGTCACCAAGCGCGACGTGCCCGTGGTGCAAGCGGTCGGCCTGATCTTTGCCGCCGTCTATATCAGCTTGAACATCATCGCGGACATTGCGGCGATCGTCGCCAATCCGCGTCTCAGACATCCCAAGTAACGGGGTGGGAATGCTAGCTGTCCAACGCATCCCCGTCCCCGCGCTGATCGGCCTGGCGCCGACGGCATTGTTCGTTCTTGTGGCGATCTTCGCACACTGGATCGCGCCGCACGGCTATGGCGAAATCGTCGGCGATGTCTGGGAGCCTATTTCGGCGACGCATTGGCTGGGCACCGATAATCTCGGCCGCGATCTCCTGTCGCGCATGATCTTCGGCGCCCGCGTCACCATTTTCATCGCCGTCTTGGCTACCGCGTTGTCCTTTTCGCTCGGAGCCATCCTCGGCTTCACCGCTGCGGTGGTCGGCGGCTGGCTCGACACGCTGATGTCGCGCTTCGTCGATCTATTGATGGCAATCCCGACTCTGATCTTCGCCCTGGTGGTGCTCTCGGTGCTGCCGTCGACCGTGATCACACTGATCCTGGTCATGGGCATTCTCGACTCGACCCGCGTCTACCGCCTGTCCCGGGCTATCGCTGTCGACATCAACGTTATGGATTATGTCGAAGCCGCCAAGCTGCGCGGCGAAGGCGAAGTCTGGATCATTTTCCGCGAGATCCTGCCCAATGCGCTCTCGCCGCTGATCTCGGAACTCGGCCTGCGCTTCATCAATGCCATCCTGTTTCTATCGGCGCTTTCCTTTCTCGGCCTTGGCGTGCAGCCGCCGGACGCCGACTGGGGCAGCATGGTCAAGGAAAACAAGGATGGCATCGTCTTCGGCATAGGCGCTGCCCTCATTCCGGCGGCGGCAATCGCGATGCTGGCGATTTCGGTCAATCTTGTCGCTGACTGGGTGCTCAACCGCACGACAAGCCTGAAGGGAGGACGCGGGTAATGGCGGACGATCATCCGAAGTCCGGCGTGCTGCTCGACATCCGCAACCTGCGCATCGAGGCGACGGCGTTCCCGCCGGGCGAGCCGCCGAAGAACATCGTGCTTGTGCACGACGTCTCGCTGAGGCTCGAGAAGGGCAAGGTGCTCGGCCTGATTGGCGAATCCGGCGCCGGCAAATCGACCATCGGCCTGTCGTCGATGGGTTATGGTCGCGGCGGCGTTCGCATTACCGGCGGCGAGGTTATCCTCAACGGCCGCGACATCCTGAAGGGCGGCAAGGAAGGCTTTCGAAAGCTGCGCGGCCGCGAGGTCTGCTATGTCGCGCAATCGGCGGCGGCGGCGTTCAACCCGGCGCACAGGCTGATGGACCAAGTGGTCGAGGCAGCGCTGTTGCACGGCATTGCGACGCGTGCCGAAGCCGAAAAACGCGCCATCGCGCTGTTCAAGACGCTCAGCCTGCCGAACCCAGAAAGCATCGGCGAACGCTTTCCGCACCAGGTATCGGGGGGCCAGTTGCAGCGCGTGATGACGGCGATGGCGCTGTGCTCCGAGCCCGACCTGATTGTCTTCGACGAGCCGACGACCGCACTCGACGTGACGACGCAGATCGACGTCTTAGCGGCGATCAAGGATGCCATCCGCGACACGCATGTCGCAGCGCTCTACATCACCCACGACCTTGCCGTCGTCGCCCAGGTCTCGGACGAGATCATGGTGCTGCGCCACGGCAAGATGGTCGAGCATGGCGAGACGCGGCAGATCATTGAAGCGCCGCGGATTGACTACACTAAGGCGCTAGTGGCGGTACGCTCGATCGAGCATGAAGAGAAGAAGCCGACGACGAAGCCGCTGCTGTCGGTCGAGAATGTCACTGCCGCTTATGGCGGCGGGCATCTCAAAGTTCTGCATGACGTCTCTTGTGAGGTCCACCCTGGCCACACCCTGGCTGTGGTCGGCGAGTCCGGCTCCGGCAAATCGACCCTCGCCCGTGTCATCACCGGGCTCACGCCGCCAATCGCTGGCAGCATCACGTTTGCGGGCCGAACACTGTCGCCCAGGCTTGCCGATCGCACGAAGGACGAGCTGCGCGAACTGCAGATGATTTACCAGATGGCCGACGTGGCGATGAACCCGCGCCAGACCGTCGGCACGATCATCGGCCGGCCGCTTGAATTCTATTTCGGCATACGCGGCCGCGAGCGCGACAAGCGCGTCGCCGAACTGCTCGATGAGATCGAGATGGGCAAGGGTTTCATCGACCGCTACCCAGCCGAACTGTCGGGTGGCGAGAAACAGCGCGTCTGCATCGCCCGCACGCTCGCGGCCAAGCCGAAGCTCATCATCTGTGACGAAGTGACCAGCGCGCTCGATCCGCTAGTCGCCAACGGCATCCTGAAGCTGCTGCTCACCCTACAGTCGATCGAGAACGTCGCCTATCTGTTCATCACCCACGACATCGCCACGGTGAAGGCGATCGCCGACTCGATTGCGGTGATGTATCGCGGCGAGGTGGTGCGCTACGGCTCCAAGACCGAGGTGCTTACCCCCCCCTTCGATGCTTATACAGACCTGCTACTCTCCTCCGTGACGGAGATGGAAATCGGCTGGCTGGAGCATTCGATCAAGGGACGGCGGATGGAAAGCGCGGGGAACTGAGCTTCAACCGAGTCCGGTAATGGCTCTATGAACCATGAACATGTCCGTCGTCAGGGAATTTGAGACAATTGGCACTCTGATTTAACGGAGGCTCTGGCGCGTCCCGAATATCATTTTAAGCGGCGTCTCTGCGGTGTCGTCTGCTCATCGCGCTCTGGCGCATGGTCACAATGGGGCGAGATCCCGCAGGGCGTCGCATTGAGCACGGCTGCGTAGCAAAGGACGAGAGCAAATCATCGGAGCCTGGGGCGTCGATCTCGCCGGGTTCCCAACGACCTGAGGCGGTGGCGACCGGCTTGGAAAATGGGCTTAGCAACGTAATTAAGAATGTTCCCGCCGCCCCGGAGCCTTGCTCGCGATGCGCATTACTGCATCATATTGGGGTGAGCACCCGCCGCATACAAGTACGCGAGAGCATGTCTCGCACCTGGCAGGCTTCCCTCGGCATCGACGCCCGCAACGATCGGATCCAAAGCTCCTCTCCGGCGCGCCGACTAATCAGCGCGGGTTGCTCCTCGTCATAAAATGGAGCAGCCCACAACGCAACGAGGCTATGGAACGGATGCAGAGGGGCATCCTCATACAAGTGCTTAGGCAACCTGCTGAAATCGTTGAGATCGGGATTCGCGTAATTAAATGGAAAGTACAGGTGCCTTCTCGCTCAAAGCTAGGCGCGACTTCCTTTGCGGCGGCGTTCAGCGCCGAGATCATTGTCGTAATCTTCCACCTCAGCCAGCACTCTGGGGCTTCTGTGCGTGGGCAGCAGAAGGACGCCGCTATCCTGCGCCGATACGAGGATGATCCACGGAAAGCGCACACTCGTCAACCGTATTTTAGGGGAGGGTCGCCGGTCCGCCTAGTGTGTAATATGCATCCTGA
>NZ_JAMYMF010000082.1:0-8864 GCF_040318415.1 Mesorhizobium sp. M1163
TGAAGCCGCAGCCGACAGGTCGGTTGCCAGATCGCTCGAACTCTCGCGTCAGCCAATCAGCGTCGCCATAGCCGCCGCCGATAAGACCAAGCCCTCCGGCTGAACTGACCGCACCTGCGAGTTCCCCGCCCGATGCGAATGCCATCGGCGCGCTGATGATCGGATGCTGCAGTTTAAGCCGATCAGTGAGACGGGTTACGATGCGCATCATCACTCCAACAGATTGCCTTGAGTATCGCAGGTTCGGTTGATCCTATCGAGCCCCGCTCAGCGCCCCGCGATTAACGGCAACCAGAGCCGCCAGCGCAGTCGACCGACGGTTATGAGTCCGGACCCTAACCCATCAGCAAACTTACGACCGGGCTTCGAGCCCGTCACCGATCGATCCAATGGCGCTGCGGTTACCTGGACGGACCTGAAAACCAGCCTGTCACAGCCTTAGCTTCGGTCCATCCTGCAATGCGGCACAAAGCAGATTTCAAGATCATGCGCGGCGTGAGATCTGCGTGGCCATCATCCTGAATCTCGTAGGCGCCAAATGGGCCTCGGCACATGAGGTCACTAACACTCTCGGTCTCTTTAGCCGCAGGCGGCAGTGAGCTCGGCTCAGCGCTCGTAATCGTTATCATTTGAGCGCTGGGTCTTGCGGTCCTGCTCTTCCGACTGCCGTGCCTTCTGTTTGTTGGCGTCCTTCTGCTTGGCTGCCACCTTCTCCTGCTCGGCGCCGGTGCGCGGCTGCTCCGGCTCGCGGGGATCGTCTCGAGTTGGAAGGTCTCGCCCTCGCGGCTCGCGCTCGGGGATCGGCTCGCCACCGCCACCACCACGACGCTGCTGCTGCCGCTCGAATTGTAGCCGCGCGAGACGGTCGTGCATCTTGTCGTTCACCTCTTCACGATACTGTTCGAACTGTCCTTGATGGGCCGGCGGCAGCGTCTCGCGCATGTTGTCCAGAGCCTGATTGACGCGGGCCATCTGACGCCGCATTTCCAAGGGGGTTTGCGCCATGTTCAAATCTCCTAGCAGTGCATTCAATTCTCTCATACCGGGATGGGACAGGAAAGACTTTTGCCCCGATTGATCAGCTCCGCGACCCGCGGCAGGACCTGGCTGCCCCTCCCCTGTCCGGTCGCGACGGAACTGCAGAAAATTGTTGCCGATCGACTCCGCTGCCGTGAGAGCCTGACCGACTACGCCCGCGGCCCGCATCGTCGTCACAGTCTTTTGCCATGCGGCAGCGATAGCATCGCCGTTCACGACAAGGGATTGCCCATCCAAACGGCGTTGCCGCTTGGCCTCCACCCGCTCGATCGTCCTGGCGCTGACCTGGTAGCGCGGATCGCTCTGGGCGCGGCTGTAGGCTCCGGCATGCTCCTTCGTGAACGGACGCGTCATCGCATGGTCCATGCGCCGCGTCGCCACCATCGCAATGCCGTTCTCGCGTGCCTTTTCAGCAAAGGCCTCGCGCCAGGCCACCAGATCTGGCTTGTTGAATTTGAGGCGCTCGCCGTCGGCAGAGCGTGCCTGCACCATCGCATGGATATGGACGTGCTTGGTGTCCTTGTGATGCGCCAGGACGAACTTGTATCCTGGCGCTCGCTCCTCGAGCACGGCGCGCGCCGCAGCCATGACGGCGTTGGCATCGGTGCCGGCTCTTGCCGAGAAAAGCAGGTGATAGGCATTGCGCCGCTCACGCCCCGAAAACTGCGGGCGCCATTGTTCATAGATCGAAGCCGCCGCCTTGGTGGAGCTTTTCACAGCAGGCACAGGCTCGCCATTTGCGTGGCGGATGTGGCTGTGGGTGCGGATGAACTTCTGCAGGAAATATTTCGCTTTGGGTTCACGGCTCACGGCCGCCGTTACCTCTGCCTTGGCGACCACCCCCGCCTCGCCCATGGCTTCAGACAGGCGCGCTTCGATCTTGTCGAGCGCCTTGCTGCGCGAATTTTTTTCCCGACCGCCGGCGAGCACCTTGGCAAGCGGTCCGGCCCGCTCATCGGTATGCGCGTAAACCTCCACCGTCTGTCCATCCTGCGCATAGATGAACGGTTTTGCCCCGAAGGCCTTGCTCAGCGCCTCGCTCAAGGCGGCATCGGTGACCTCGCTAGCGAGATCGAAGCGAACCTCGATAAAATTGGTGTTTTCCAAGGGCGGTTCGAACGTCTCGCAAAACGATTCCAGGAACGCCTTTCTTGCGGCACCTGTCGCAAGCACCTGCCCGTCCTCGTCGAAAATCTCGATGTCGTGTTTCTCGCCTTTTTCGTCCTCGCGCTTCCCGATGTAATTGAGCAGCCGGGCGGCAGCTTCCTTGGTCGATGGCGGATTGGGCATGACCTTGAACACGGCAGGCTGCGCGCCCGCCGCATAGCCTGCCCGTGCCGCCACGGCCCGCGCCTGATAGCCCGTCCGCGCCGCTCGTGCCGTACCGCTCGGACGAACAGCACCACGACCACCGCCGCCGCGCCGCTTCCAGTCTTCCTCCTCCTCTTCCGGCCGGAAACCGGCGAGCGTGACGCCATAGATCATGATCGGCGCGCTAGCGGCCTTGGGCGAACTCGCAGCAGCAGTGGACTTCGGTGCCCTGCTGGACATGGAGCTCCCCGCCGCCCCCAATCCTCCCGGCGACGAACAATGGGCGCTCCTGCCGCCACCTGCCGTCGAGCCGCCTCCTTGCCCGAGGCGTCCGCCGCCACCGGTCCGCTCATAACTCTTCATCACCTGGAATTCACCGGCCGCGCGTCGGACGCCCGTCACGGACTTGTCGTCGTCGAGCTCCTCACGCTTCACGCCGGACTCGCCCCGCAGATAGCGTTCGATTTCGGCCGCGTAGCCAGCAAGACGACCGCTCATGGCCTGGCCTCCCTCGCCTTGCGTGACCCGCCAGTCATCGCCTTCAGTTCCTCGCGAAACTGCCGCACCAGGTTGCCCACGGCGACCAGCGCCTGTTCAAGATCCTCATCGTGGGCAACACGGCCGTCGTTCATGGCGCGCACGGCCTGATTGAAATTGATGCCAACGCGCCGCAGCTGATCGGTCATGTCCACGATCGCCGGCCGCAACGCCTCTGATGCGATAGGCAGATGCCCGACCTCTGCCCGCACCAGACGCCGGACGACCTCGCTGACGGTAACGCCGTCTCGCTCCGCAATGGCTTTAAGGTTGGCCAGCTCGTCAGCCGAAAACCGGATGTGCGTCACCTCGCCGTAGCGTCGTGACGCGTTCTGTACCGCTGCTTTCTGGGCGCCTGCATCCATCTCTCAAGCCCGCTTGCGGGCGCTAAGGCCCGACAGGGCCGCGCCGCCTATTTTGTGTGTATCACAAAATAGGCTATCCTGCCAGAGGAGATGGAAAAGGACAAAGCCGACGTTCCTTTCTCACCAGCCCAGTTGTCAACCGCAGCGGGCCGGTCGCGATGTGTTTCCATCGTGACTTGATGTAGTGTGTCTATGATGCGTTGAGGACTTGTTTCCATGTTAACATGGAAACATCCGCCCTCTGATGCGTAGTCGGAAATGCGTAGTCGGAAATGCGCAGTCGATGGGCCACCGGACCTATTCCTTCGCTGCAGATAGCAGCTGCGCAAAAACCGCACCGTGAACGAGCCCTTATTGGTGCGCGCCTGGGTTGCCAAACCAGTCTTCCCCGTTGACTATGTCACCATGTCTCGACCGTGATATTGTTCCATGTTGACTTGTTTCCATGTTAACATGGAAACAAGGAGACAACGCCGGAAGGAGGCCCCCATGATCATATCCGCTGCGATCCCCAAGGGCGGCACTGGCAAATCGACGATGCTGCGCGCCCTCGCATCCGTCGCGCTGCATCGGGGCTATTCGGTCACCCTTATCGACGGCGATCGGCGGCAGAACATGAATCGCTGGTTCCAGATGCTGGGCGACGCTGGCAATTGTCCTGACACGCTCCAGATAGTGAGCGCGATGACCCCGCAGGAAATCCTCCGCGCGGCAGCCACTCACAACGGTGAACGCTCGGTCGTCTTGATCGATACGGAAGGCACCACAAACGATAACCTCATGGCCGGGCTCTTCGCCGCCGATATTGTCGTCGTGCCGGTCTATTTTGCCCTCGACGATGTGACCGCCGCCATCCAGATCACCGACCACTACATCCCACTGGCGGTCGAGAGCCGGGGGAGACCGTTGCCAGCGATATTCGTGCTGACCAAGCAGACCATCATCGATGGCAGGGCGCGAGCTCTGACCGAACTGCGCGCCATCATCCAGGCCAACGGCACGCCCATTGCAGAACACGTCCTGCACAATCGCGTTGCCTACCGCGACCTTCAGACCGGGCAGACCCTTTACAGCCCCGAGCTGCCTGACGCGAAGGCGGTTGCCGAGAGCGAAGGGGTCTTTGACGACCTTCTGCAAACCTTCATCGAAGCCACAAGGAACGCGGCATGAGTGAAGAAACCGCGCCGAAACCCGGTGACGACAAGAAAGCCCGCATGATGAAGGCCATCTCCACGCAGCCGCCAGCGCTGCCGAGCCTGTTCATCCCACCAAAGGTCGAGACGTCAGGGACCAGGCAGCAAGCTACGCCACAGATGCAGGAACCGACAAAGCCGTCCCCGGCAGCCGGGCCCGATTTTCGCAAGCTGCTGCGGCAGGGTCAGAAAAAGGACCCCATCGCCGGAAAGAAGATTCGCGAGGAGGAGATGATCCGCTGCGGTTACTACCTGACGGCTGCGGAGCAGCGGCAGTTCAAGTTGCTGGCGATCAGCAACGGGCACAGCATGACCGAACTGCTGCGAAAGGCTGTGCAGGATTATATCCGCATTCATAAGCACAAACTGCCGAAGGAATAATCAGCGGTCGGGAGTCGCTATCGCATGCCGCGACGGGTGATGTTCGTGGCTCTTTTGCGACGCGCAAAAAAAGGGCCCGCGACGGAGCACTCCGTCGCGGGCCCTTGAGACGTGTTTGCCTACTTGGGTTGGTTGAGGTGTTTCAGCACCTCGCCGAGGATTGCGTCTCGCACCGGACGCCCGCTGGCTGCCGCTTTGTCGTCGACCAGCTTTGCGGTCAGTTTGGGCGACAGCGGCATGAAGTCGTAGCCGTGTGAGATGGCTGCATGGCGAAGATCCTCAAGCGCTTCGGACGCGTGATCGCGGGTGCCAAGCCAGAGCGCGGACTCGTCGGTCACTTCGTGGGGGAACGCTTGCAGGAAGTAGGTGCGAAGCGGTGGGTCGTAACCGATGACAGCGTCTGGATCCGAGCGGACTTTTCCGGTGACGGTGCCAGTGACAGTGATGGTGTAGCGGCTCATTGCAACCTCCTTTTGCCGGTGGGGAAGCCGGCCCCTCGAGGGGCCGGCCACCAATGCCTCACTGGGGGTTGTTCCAGAGGATGACCTTCTTGTTTTCCTCGCCACCCGGGGCGGGAGCGAGATTGCCGAAGATGACGCCGATCTCGGGGGCCTCCAGCTTGACCGAGAGGTATTCCTCGCCCGAACGCTGGGAGATGCGGTGCCAGCCGGCTCCGATCTCGAAGCCCGTGCGCTTGTTGACGATCCGGTAGTCGGGGGCGTCCTCGCGCGACTTGTTGGTGTTCGGGATGAGGGTGATCGGGGCATTGACCCGGAGCGTGGCGAAGACGCCTTCCATCGAGCCGTCGGCCTTGGTGGTGAGGTTTGCGATCGTGGTGGCCATGGTAGTTCTCCTTCGGTTGCATCGGGACCATTCCCGATGGCGCCAAAGGAGAGGGCCGTCCTGCTGCGGTCATCTCGGCGAAAATTCTGGAAAATTCTATTTGCCCAAAAATAGCGGGCAGGCCCTTCGCCTGCCCGCAGACAAAAAACAGAAATCGAATTTTCCTGAATATTCGCCGAGTGTACCCCCAACGGGGGTTGACCGCACAAAGCAGGCGGTCGTCTACAAAGGCGACATGAAACGGGAATGGCCCCGGATGCGGCAGATGGACAAGACCTCAGGCCGCCATCGCTTGACCGCCGACGCAATGCTGCCGGATCGCAGGAACAGGCTGCAGCCTCTCGGGTCATGTCGCCTGCGTCGTCAATGCCTCAAACAGCAGCATGGCGCGTGAACCGCCTAGCGCGTTCGGTATGGCGTCACAGCGGTTTCGAGATCGGAGCCGACTGGCAGCGAACTTCACGCCCTCTGGGCGATGCCTCGCAGCCAGGTTGGATGACCAAGCAAGCCAGGATGTTCGGCACACTTTCACCCGCTTCAGATGCGAGACGGGTCAAGATGAACCATCCGTACAACGCCCCGCGGCTCTGCGCGTGGACCGGTTTCGAAAGGGGCCGGCTCCGTCCGCTCATACAAGTGGTTAGGCGGCGAGGAGCCGGATCACATATCGGATTGAACCCGCAGGGCCTGTCGGCAGGACCGCATCCATCATCCTGGCAACGTTAGACGCTCATCCGGCGTCATGCGGGCTTCGGCTTGGCGGCGAATGTCCGGATCAGCATGGCGGAGCATCGCGCACCAGTCTTCCACATTGTACGTGGTCGCCATCCGGCCCCTGGCCAGATCGTAAATGACGCACGGCTTGTTCGCGATGGCGAGCCGAAGCACGTTGACGGCCGTGCCCGGTGATGCGCCGTCCCAGACCATCATCCCAAAGTCGGCGCGCCGCACCATCTCCCGGTCCTTGGCGGCGTGGAACCAGTGCTCGTGAGCTCCTTCAGGAGAAGGAACATGGTAGGCGGCCCAGTCGCCCAGATTGTTGCGGGGTTCCTTGCCGGCATGGAAGACCCCGACGTGCTCGTACTTGTAGCCGGCGAGCAGGCCCTGCGCCTCGGCATCGGCTCCAGGCGCGTCGCCAACCAGCACGCCGTGCTCGGCAGCAACGATTGCGCCGATGCGAGCGATGGCAGGTTCCGGCAGCTCGAATATGTCGCGTGATCCACCTATGAATATCATCGACATGGTGACTTTCCCTTCTCTCCCGCGTCCCCCGCCCCGCGCCGGCCGCCCTCTCCCCTGGCCCTGCGCGAGGGATCGTCACCCGAAGGCCGAGACGGCAAAGCTGGCTCGGGAAGCGGCGGGACGCCGCGACGAGAGCCCGGCCGGCCGCAGGCCGGCGCGCCCGGATCCTGCAGCTGCCGGAGGCGCTACGCGCATCTGGCTAGTTGCGCTTCGCGCTTGGAGCTAGTGGTCTTTGTCGGCCAGCCAGAGGCTCACGTCCTGGATCGAGCGCATGGCCGCGAAAGAGAACGTCAATCCAGACGGCTGACGCGGCGGCCCTCGCTGCGCCCTTCGATAAAGGCGCCTGCGATTTTCATCATGAATGCCTTGCTGAAACGACCGAGGGGCTTACCGTCGGCTTCGATGTACCAGGAGCGTTCGGCAATATCGTAGTTGTATTCGTCAACCACGATCCAGCAGCGTTTGAGATCGGTCAGACCGGCGCGGCGGCACTCGATAGTGGAGATTTCCAAACCGACCCGATCGCTGGTTGGTGGCTGGGTGGTTATCGCCAGGAGCGCGAGATGGGTCAGGCCATCTCTTGCGCCGCGGACAGCGATGACCACGCAGGTGGGCCGGCTCTTGCGGTCTTCCGTCTCGCCGCGCTCGTGTTGCCATGCCCAAAGATACGGGTAGGAGATCACCTGACCAGGCAGGAATCTACCGCTCCTCATCGTATCCTTCCCCGCGCGCCAATCGGTCGATCTCGGCGGCGAAGAGTTCCGTGTGTTCCTCCGGCATCTCGGAGACACGGTATGCGCGGCGGGGATCGCCGCCGATGCGCATCCGTTCGTAGTGCTCGTAACTCATCAGCACGAACCGGGGTTTCCGGTGCTTGGTAAGAATAACGGGTTCGCGGCTGGCAACGTCGGTGACGTCGCCAACCTGCTTGTTGAGATCCCCCGTCGTGAACTGGCGCATGGCTGGACTCCTTATCGATCTCCATATTATCTGGATTTTCTAGATTTGCAAGAAAACGGCGCTCACGCGCCGTCCTCCGCGAACCGCCACACGGGGATGCCGAGCCGACGCGCCTTGTCGGCAAGGTTCTCGGTGATGCCGGAGCCGGGAAAGACGATCAGGCCGTAGGGCACCACCGAGAGAAGCTGGTCGTTGCGGCGGAACGGAGCCGCCTTGGCGTGCCGGGTCCAGTCCGGCTTGAAGGCGATCTGGGTGACCTTGCGGTTCTCGGCCCAGCAGGCGGCGATGCGTTCGGCGCCACGCGGGCTGCCGCCGTGGAGCAGGACCATGTCGGGATGCTTCTCGCGGGCCTTGTCGAGCGCGTTCCAGATCCGGTCGTGATCGTTGCAGTCGAGACCACCGGCGAAGGCAATCTTGGTGCCGGCAGGAACGAGCACCTCGGTTTCGGCGTGGCGGCGGGCGGCGAGGAAGTCTCTGGAGTCGATCACCGAAGCGGTCATCGCCTGGTGGGAGACCTTGGAGCCGGTGCGCGGCCGCCATGCCGATCCGGTTTGTGCCTCGTAGAGGTCGGCAGCCTCATCGCGCATGATTTCCAGCACGTTGCGGCGCTCGATGTAGGTGATGCCCTCGGCGGTGAGCCGTTCCAGCTCGACCGACTTCACCTCGGAACCGTCCTGTTCCTGCTGGCTCAAGCGCTGGGCCTCCTCGTTGCGGTCGAGGCTGCGGGCGACGCGCTCGGCGGCACGGTGGAAGACGTTTGCGAACGACCAGAGCAGGTCGTCGAGATCGGGTTCGAGCCTGGTGTCGCCGAGCATGCCGGCCAAGGTCTCGACGATCCCGGCGAGGCCAGTCCGGATCACCTCGTCGTCGGGAAGTGGCCGAGGATCAGGTTCGTCCTGATGCGGACGGTGGCCGTACATCTGCAGTTCGAGGATGACGCGGTCGGTCGGCGAGGAGGCGTGGTAGGGCTCGTAGGCGTCGTCGAGAGGAAGCT
>NZ_JAMYMF010000083.1:0-8761 GCF_040318415.1 Mesorhizobium sp. M1163
TATGTGGCGGAGGCAAGCTGGTTTTGGCCGGCCCTGACGGACGTCAGCGCGGCTCCGCCACATAATCTCGCCCGACACATAAGAATGGTTATGTGGCGCGCCACATAACCATTCGCCGGCGATCTTTATGTCTTCCGCGGCCGCAGCGGCAATCTGATCAAGATTATCTGGCATGATGGGCACGGCATGTCGCTGTATGCAAAACGGCTCGAGAAGGGCCGGTTTCTATGGCCGTCGCCGGCGGACGGTACGGTTTCCATATCACCGGCGCAGCTCGCCTACATGCTCGACGGGATCGATTGGCGCAACCCGCGCCACACGTTCCGCCCTGAGCTCGCGGGCTGAGTTTTTCTTCGAGTTTGCGCCATTTTCCGCGAGTCAGCGGACGCGTTTTATGATTCACTTCAGAGCATGGTTGCCCCCGCCCAGGATGCTGTTCCGGACGATATTGGTGCGCTGAGAGCAGCGCTGAGCACGGCGCTGGCCAGGGCCGAAGACGAAGCCGCACGCGCTGCGCTGGTCGAGGCCGAACTGGCGGTCGCCAGGGCCAAGGCATCGGATGATGCGGCGCTGATCGCACATCAGGATCTGACGATCCGCAAGCTGCAGCGGGCGCTGCATGGTCAGAGTTCTGAGCGCTCAGCCCGCCTGCACGACCAGATGGAGCTCACCTTCGAGGAACTCGAGAGCACGGCGACGGAGGACGAGATCGCCGCCGAACAGGCCGCAGCCCGCACTACCGAGGTGGCGCCTTATGTGCGCAAACGACCGGCGCGTCAGCCCTTTCCCGAGCATCTGCCGCGCGAACGCGTGGTCGAGCCGGCGCCGGCTGCTTGCCACTGCTGCGGCGGTCATCGGCTGCGCAAGCTGGGTGAGGATATCACCGAGACGCTGGAGGTGGTGCCGCGGCAATGGAAGGTGATCCAGCACGTGCGCGAGAAGTCACCTGCCGCGACTGCGAGGCGATCAGCCAGGCTCCGGCGCCGTTCCACGCCACCCCGCGCGGCTGGGCCGGTCCCGGCCTGCTGGCGATGATCCTGTTCGAGAAGTTCGGCCAGCATCAGCCGCTCAACCGCCAGGCTGAACGCTATGCGCGCGAAGGCGTGCCGCTCAGCCTGTCGACGCTCGCCGACCAGGTCGGCGCCGGCGCCGCGGTGCTGATGCCGCTGTTCAAACGGCTCGAAGCCCATGTGCTGTCCGCTTCACGTCTGCACGGCGACGATACGACGGTTCCGGTCCTGGCTAAGGGCAAGACCGACACCGGCCGATTATGGACCTATGTGCGCGATGACCGACCGTTCGGCGGCGCCGACCCGCCGGCGGCGGTGTTCTATTATTCCCGCGATCGTCGAGGGGAACATCCCGCGGCGCATCTTGCCGGCTGGAGCGGCATTCTGCAGGCCGATGCCTTCGGCGGTTATGGCGATCTCTATGCGACGGGTCGCCAGCCGGCGCCTGTTCTGGAAGCCAGCTGCTGGGCCCACAGCCGGCGCAAAGTGTTCGAGCTGGCCGATATCGAAGCGGCGGCGCGCAAGAAGGCGCGCGGCGAGAAGCCCAACCTGGTCTATCCGCTCGCGGTTGAAGCCGTGAAGCGCATCGATGCCCTGTTCGATATAGAGCGCGCGATCAACGGGCTGTCGCCAGGCCAACGCCACGCCGCGCGCAAAGAGCGGAGCGCGCCGCTGGTCACCGAGCTTGAGCGCTGGATGATCGAGACGCGCGACAAGCTCTCGCGCGGACACGATCTGACCAAGGCCTTCAACTACATGCTGCGCCGCTGGTCATCCTTCACCCGGTTCCTCGACGATGGGCGGATCTGCCTATCCAACAATGCAGCCGAGCGAGCCCTGCGCGGCATCGCAAAGCCACGCAGCGCACGCTCGGCGGCATTGTTAGTCAGACAAATTTGGCCGTCTCTGAGACGCCGATTTCTACCGGACCGATTCGGTGGGAAACCAAACCCTAAGGCGAATGGCGTACGTTCCTTCCGCCAAGCGACACCGGGAAAAGCACAGGTTCGTCCCTGCTTCCCCTTCCCCGATCAACTTGCCTCGCTGCGGAGAGCCGCGCATGCCGTCACAGTTTTAGCTTTCCAATTCATCTCGGATGGCGCGAAATGCCGCGAATGAATCGAACGGAAGGGGTCTAGCTGGCTGACATAATTGGTCAGGCCACTGCGTGCGATTCAGAGGTGTTTGCTCAGGCCGGTGTGAGAGTTTCACCACCGCAAAGTCCGCCTCGGGATCGATATAGATTAGCTGGCCAGCATGGCCCCACGCGATATAGACCCCTCTCTTTTGGTCCTCGATCCAGAAAGTATTGTGATAAGCACCGTTTGGCAACTCTGGCTCCGCATCTCCGAACAGCTTGAACAAAAGAGGGTCAGGACGTCGTATAGCGTCGATCCATTCAGATGGAACGATCTGCCTCCCATTCAGTCTGCCGCCGCGCAGATGGAGCAGTGCGAAGCGGGCAAAATCACGGAGTGTGGCTTGGAATCCGCCAGACGAGAGGGAGAAACGCGATTTGTCTATGATTTGGAAGGCATCCTCCTCCGCCCCCATCGGCCCCCATAATTCGCTGCTGTACAGCTCCGGAAGAAATTTGCCGGATACCCGCTGCATAATGAGCCCAAGCACGTCAATGTTAGCGTCAAAGTACTTGAAACGTGCGCCGTGGGGCGCCTCAAGCTCCCTTATCCGCAGAATGCTCTGCCATATGTTAGCTGGGGCGTCTGGATGTCCCTCCGGCGGGCCGAAATATCCTGAAGCTACACCGTAATTGAAAGTATCCGAATGCGGCACATACCATAGCCCCTCGAGTGTCGCGCCCGCAGTCATATCCAGCAGGTGCTGCACGGTGGCGCCGTGATAGGCGGTGGCCTTAAGTTCGGGCAAATACCGCGCTACCAGACTCTCGGGGTCGATAAGTCCTCGATGGACGAGTATCCCGAACACCGTCCCCGTAATGGATTTCGAACACGATCTGCCAATGTGCTGAAAATGCGGTTCCATGCCATTCATATATGTCTCGAACACGATCTCGCCGCGATGCAGAACCAGAAACCCGGCAGTATAGTCCTTCTCGAGATATTCGCGGATTGTTGCCCGCCGGCCGTCTCTGGAGGCAACTTCGATGTCACCAATATCCCTGAGTCGCTGTGGAAGCCGCAGGACCGGCCCTGGCCCTCGCCAAACCCGGGCGGTTCGCGTAGATTCGCTTACGTGTGAAAATGTCCACCTGCTATAAGGCCAAAAGGACCACTCATCCGCCGGGATCATGGGCGCGCCCAGCGTCGGATCGATCTGCCACGACTCGGGATCGGACTGCGGTGATTTGTCGGCAGTTGCAGCGACGGGCGTGGATTGCGCCTCTGCTAATTCCGAAAGGTGAGGAGCGGAGGTCGTGGCCATCCCCTTTTTCCATAAATCTTGCTTACTTTTCATTCATCATCCCCTACGCCAAGCATTCCTGCGACAGGCAGTTGCGTCCAACAAGTCGATCCATTCAATGCCCCGAGAACCCGCCGCTAGGCGCGTCTTGGAACGTCAGCCCGAGGTCGGAAAGATGGCCCCGCCCTGAGTTACGATGGGTGTGCATCTTACCAAGAACGTTACCCCCACGAAGACCACGCCCTGCTCATGAATGTAAGCGTCGTACGTGACCCTTTTGCGCGAATTGTCGTGAGCGAACGCAGGAAGCCGGCGTTTTCTCGCTCCCTACCGCATCGGCTATGGTTGCTGGTAGGGAGGTTGTCCGTCCGAGGCTTGGATGGACAGTTCGCCGCGGCTGCGCTGCTTGGCCTTTTCGGGGTCGCCACCCTCACTTAGAGCTCAAAAATCTTTCGGGGTGCCGCCGTTAGAACCTCAACTCCCGACTGCGAAACCCTGAAGGTTTCGCTAATGACATAGCCGAAATCCTCGTCGATCCAATTCCCGAGCATCAAATGGAAAGTCATGTTTGGCACAAGGATCGTGGTGTCACCGTCCTTCAGGCTTGCCGTTGGTTCAAGCCAGCCGATGCCATGGGCGTAACCACAACGCGTTTCCTTCTTAAGTCCTTGCTTCCCGATTGTCCGACAGAAAGCATTGGCCACGTCACTGCACGTGGCTCCCGGGCGGATAGCTTCAAGTGCTGCCTCAAGGCCTTCCACCTGGATCTCATGGATCCGGCGTAGCCGCTCCGACGGAGCTCCAATCGAATATGTACGCATGAGACCAGCATAATAGCCATGGCGCGAACCGCCCAGTTCAAGATTGATTTGCGAGCCCTGGCGAAATACATCATCGGCCCATGGGATGTGGCAAGTGCCTGTGCGCGGCGACGCACATAGGTACACCGGAGGTATCCTCGTTCCAGGCTTTCCGTTCGCCCCGCGCACCAAAGTTCCTACGATTTCTGCTATTACATCGGCTTCTCGCACCCCTGGGCGAATCACCTCAGCAGCGCGCAGCACGGCTGCATCGGAAATAGCGGCGCACTCCCTCATCACCGCGATCTCTAGATCGGACTTGACAAGCCGAATCCAAGTAGCAAGTTTACTGCAGTCTACGATCTTTGACGCCGGCAGGCGCGATTTGAACTTGTCCGGCGCTCGCGACGGAAGGTCGTCCAGCTCAACACCGATGCTCTGCTTCGCATAGCCGGCCTCTTGTATATGGTCGATGACTGCGTCATATCCATTTTTCTCGGGATTTCCGATTAAGGATTCCGGATAGGATATTATTCTGTCGCGCTCCATGAACGTCTCATGCAAGGCCGCTGGGGCATCACATTGACGCAAAATGAAAGTCGGCTCCTGTTCTCGAATGGAAACTAAAAGCGCCTGTGGAACATAGGCTGATAGCGCTGTATATCCCGATAGATAGGTGATATTATTTGCGTCCGAAATCACGAGTGCCTCAACACCCCAACGCTCCATTTCCGCTTTTACTGCGGTAATTCTGCGCATATACTCCGAGCGGGGGAAGGCTTGGGGTGCTCTGCTAATTGCCATGAAGTCTCTTCCTTGCAATGTAGAAGATAGGTTCTACCGAACAAAGATGGAATTGCCGCCGGAGCAATTTCGCGGCACCGATCCTGCTCAAGCGTTGGTCGCCTGCTTCTGGCTCGGTTTAATACTCATCAAGCTGCCAGTGTCGACTCGACAAGGTTAACCCAATAACCAATGCCATAGGGGAGTGCCTCGTCATCGAAGTCATAGGCTGCATTGTGCAGGCCCGCAGACGACCCATTGCCCGCAAAAATAAAAGCCCCTGGCCGCGCCTGCAGCATGTAGGCGAAGTCCTCCGAGCCCATCAGCGGCGGGATCGTGTCATTCAGGTCATCATTGCCCACCAGAATTCGGGCTGCGGCGGACGCAATACGGGTTTGTTCGGTGTGATTAAACGTCAAAGGCTCCAGCCGGCGGTGGCTGAATTCAATCTCGGCGCCGAAGCCGTTCGCAATTCCTCGTGCGCATGCTTTAATCTGCTGCTCAGCGAAGTCTCGCAGAACCGGTGACAGGGTGCGAACAGTGCCTCCGAGTTCGACGGTATCGGGGATGACGTTGTATGCTTGGCTGGCGTTGAACCGGGTTACCGATACCACAAGCGCTTCGGTTGGGTTGGTATTACGCGACACCAAGGTTTGCAGGGCAAGAACTATTTGCGCACCAACGACGACAGGATCAATAGTCATGTGGGGCGCGGCCGCGTGGCCACCCCTCCCCCTTACGATGATGTCAAATTCATCAAGCGCAGCCATAATTGAACCATCACGTATCCCAAAAGTACCAATGCTCATTCCGGGCATGTTGTGCATGCCGAACACCTGGGAGATGTCATAGCGGTCCATGATACCATCCTGAACCATTCTTTGAGCGCCTCGGCCAGCCTCTTCGGCGGGCTGGAAGATTAGAGCCACTGTTCCCTTAAAGTTGCGAGTGGCTGCGAGGTACTTCGCAGCTCCCAGCAGCATCGCGGTATGACCATCGTGTCCGCAGGCATGCATTTTGCCTTCGTTCTCTGATGTCCAAGGCTTATTCGACGCTTCGAGGATGGGCAACGCGTCCATGTCGGCTCTCAGGCCGATTGTTGGACCGTCTCCGCTGGCACCCTGAATGACGGCCACAATGCCGGTTTCGGCTATACCGGTCTCAATGCGATTGATACCGAAAGAAGCCAACTTCCCGGCGACAAAACTGGAGGTGTTTTGAAGCCTGTACTCTAGCTCAGGATTTTGGTGCAGGTAGCGGCGCCACTCGGTCGCCTCAGCTTGAATGTCTCGGAATACTTCAACGCTATGCATCTTCTTTAGCCCACATCTCTCAGGTTCGGCATTTAATAACCAACGGGACAACTTTCCTACGGTCTACATATCTGAGGACACTTCACCCTTATGGCACCCTTCTGCTCTGGCGCCAGGCCTCGCATCACAATGAAATTGCCCGCCTCGTTTTCAATAGAATCCGTAGCCCTAATGGCTTAGTCAAATGCAGTGTTTATATCGCTGCCATCTTGGTTTGAGATAAACTCCGGGCGGCGTGTCTTCCCCGGCGCGCAAGGACGGCACCTTGGCACGAATTGGGCTCAGCCGGCGACTCCGACAGCGCAGCTCACGCAATCAGGGCAAATAGCCCTGGCACATGTGCCCGCCAATACGGGTTTCAAAATCGCGCCCCGATACCCCGGGAACTTTCCGTCTTGCCCATCCTTGATACCCAGTGCCCGCTTCATGAAGGTAGCAGCCTCAGATTGACGGTTTCCGCCAATAATACTCCATTGTCGCTCGAAATCTTCGCCTTCTTGCTGTCTGCGCATATAAACCAACGATTTACTCGAGAGTGGGAGCGCTCGCTCACCAACGCTTCGACGGCGTAGCGGAGCCGCGAAGCAGTGCTCGCGCCCCAAGGAAATCAAGAACCACGAATATCGCGTCGGGCTGACGCCGGGCTCGGTCCGCGAATATGTCGCCCACGCCCATGAAGTGCTGGTCGAGACCGGCGCCGGGATCGGCGACGGCCAGATCCTCTACACCTACCTCCATCACGCCGCGGCCGCCATTGGCCTTCTGGCCTCGACTGTGGAGTAGCGGGTGTGGACGCGTCCGGCGAAGAGGTCGTCGAGCTGGCGCAGACGCGGGATCGAACGGTCGATGATGGTGACGTCGGCGCCGAGGCCGGCCGCCATCTTGGCCGCATGCAGGCCGACAACGCCGCCGCCGAGCACGGTGACCTTGTCGGGCAGCACACCGGGCACGCCGAGGCGTCTTACCCTCCCCTTCCGTCAATATCGCGCTGCAGTTCGTCGGGGCGAAACGCTGGTTGATGGAACAGGTCACAGCGGAGATGGTGTGCGAAGGAAGTTTCACCGCTACGGCTGCCCTAAGCTTCCTAGAGCTCGAATAGCTGTCTCGGCGACTTGGTCAGAACTTCACAGCCGGAGTCCGTAACACAGAAAGTTTCGCTTATCACGTAGCCAAAATCTTCCTCAATCCAGTTCCCAAGCATCAGGTGAAAGGTCATATTTGGCCTCAACACCGTCTTATCTCCGTCCTTTAGGCTTGCAGTGGGCTCGCTCCAATCGATGCCGATGGCATATCCACATCGCGAGTCCTTCTGGAAGCCCGACTTTTCGATCGATCGATAAAACGCGTTAGCGACATCGCTGCAAGTCGCGCCTGGCCGAACGGTATCCAGCGCTGCTTCCATGCCCGACACCTCTATATCGTGAAGGCGCCGTAGACGATCGGAGGGGCTCCAACTGAGAACGTCCGCATTATCGCCGAAACGTAACCGTGACGGACACCCCCTATCTCGAGGTTAACCTGAGATCCAACTCGGATAACATCTTCGCTCCACGCAATGTGAGATGTCCCCGTACGTGGGGACGAGCAGAGATACATCGGTGCAAGGTCGGTCCCAGCCTTGCCGTTAGCCCCACGCGCGAGTTGAGCTACGACCTCTGCCATAATATCGGCTTCACGAGCGCCCGGTCGGATCACTTCAGAGGCTCTCGTGATTCCCGCATCAACGATTGCTGCCGCCTCGCGCATCGTCGATATTTCGAGGCCAGACTTAATCATTCGGATCCATGCGACAGAATGGGTGCAATCGACGATCCGGGTGGTTGGCAGACGTGACTTGAACTTGTCGGATGACTGTTGATTTCCGCCGAGAACTGACCCGGGATTTTCGCCGAGAAGTGACCCGCCTTCATGTATGGTTTGGGTCTCAGGCTTTGGTCAAGGTGGGTGCTTTCTCCTTCTTTGTGGCAGGGGTCTGGGCCGAGCTGTTCTTGAAGCGGAAGCTGTCGTTTCCAGTCTCCAGGATATGGCAATGATGGGTGAGGCGATCGAGCAGCGCCGTCGTCATCTTGGCATCGCCGAAGACGGTAGCCCATTCGCTGAAGCTTAGATTGGTGGTGATGACGACGCTGGTGCGCTCGTAGAGCGTGCTCAGCAGATGGAACAGCAGCGCACCGCCTGAGGCGCTGAAGGGCAGGTACCCGAGTTCGTCGAGGATGACGAGATCGGAATGGGCGAGCCGGTTGGCGATCTGGCCTGGCTTTCCCTGGGCCTTCTCCTGCTCGAGCGCGTTGACGAGTTCGATGGTTGAGAAGAAGCGCACGCGCTTGCGATGGTGCTGACCGCCTGCACGCCGAGGGCGGTGGCGATGTGGGTCTTTCCGGTGCCGGGCGGACTGGGCTCATAATGCCCGTTATCAGGATGGCGAGGCAAAGAAGATTGTCCGTTACGCCTTTCATCCACGTTCGGGCGGGGA
>NZ_JAMYMF010000084.1:0-8214 GCF_040318415.1 Mesorhizobium sp. M1163
CCCCCAACTCGCGACATAACGATGGGGGCAGACGCCCCGAAACGAACCCGTCGACCGCAACCTGCAAACCCCCGCCTGCCATCACAACGGAGCAATCCCGGCGCCTGACGAGGCGCGTGGAAAAGCACCGCAACGACGACCACAACGTCGCTTCAGGCCGTCAAAAGCTTATCGCCGTGCATCAAGGCGGCTAGTTCTTCCGCTGCGGGAATCGGGTTTGAGTAAGACGGACGAAGCACTGAGAACCAACGCTTTCGTGATAGTGCATTCATGCCCCGAGAATCCTGTTGACCGTTACGAACCCCAAGAAAGCCGGCGCTGAGTGAAACGGTCGCTGAACGTGCTCTGTGGCGTGCGCCGCCTGACTCTCGGTTTCGGCCATGCCGACTAACAGCGTATTGATAGGCCATCGCGGGCTAAGCTCTACCGGCGAAAGCCGCGTCAACAGCGGCAGGCAATCAGAAACTGGATCGGCGGCGACGATGATTATGATCAACGTGACGAACACGTGAATCATGCCGACGGCGCCGACGCTGCCGATGATGATGATGCCGATCATGCGTCGCTGATGCTGCCTAACTACAGTGCTTGTGATCATGCCGATCACCGCGTGATCACGAGCGGCGGCGCTTCGTGTCAGGTGCGTAGCCGGGATGGTCGCGCATGGCCGATTGTTCCTTCGTGCCGCGGGGTGTGGGCTTGCGTTCGATCATGAGGGCGTCAGGCGCAACGAGAAGTTTAGATCAGGGGCTCATCCATGGGCTGGATGATAGTTATCCCTACAATCAATTGTACCAATATTACCGAATACTACTACAAGATCCCCAATGAAAGCGGCCGGATGGGTATCCGTCTCGCGTGGGCTGAAGCTGCCGGCAACAATGGGAAGACGAACATGTGCGGGATTGTTGGCATCGTTGGGCAACAGCCGGTGTCGGATCGGTTGGTCGACGCATTGAAGCGTTTGGAATATCGCGGCTATGATTCCGCCGGCGTTGCGACGATCACCGAAGGTGCCTTGCACCGCCGGCGCGCCGAGGGCAAGCTCGTCAATCTCGAGAGGAGACTGAAGGAAGAGCCGCTGAGCGGCAACATCGGCATCGGCCATACGCGTTGGGCAACCCATGGGGCCTCGACGGAACGCAATGCGCACCCGCACTTTACCGACGGTGTCGCCGTCGTCCATAACGGGATCATCGAGAATTTCACCGAGCTGAAGGAGGAATTGGCGGCGGCTGGCGCCGAGTTCCAGACCGACACCGACACCGAGGTCGTCGCGCATCTCTTGGCAAGACACCGCCGGGAGGGCATGAGGCGGCAAGAGGCGATGCGTGCCATGCTGAAACGCGTCAGGGGGGCCTATGCGCTTGCCGTCCTCTTCGAAGATGATCCGTCGACCATCATGGCGGCGCGCAACGGACCACCGCTGGCGATCGGTCACGGCGACGGCGAGATGTTCCTGGGCTCCGACGCGATCGCGCTCGCTCCCTTCACCAATGAAATTACCTATCTCATCGAGGGCGACTGGGCCGTTGTCGGCAATTCGGGCGCCCATATCTTCGATTTCGACGGCCACCCCGTCGAGCGTCCGCGCCATACCTCCACGGCCGCGGCCGATCTGGCCAGCAAGGGCAATCATCGCCACTTCATGGAGAAGGAAATCTGCGAGCAGCCCGAAGTCATCGCCCATGCTCTCCGTCACTATAGCAACATCATAGAGAATCGCGCCGACATGGTTTCTGGCATCGATTTCGCCAGGATCCCGAGCTTGGCGATCTCGGCCTGCGGGACCGCCTATCTCGCCGGACTGATCGGAAAATACTGGTTCGAGCGGTACGCGCGCCTGACGGTTGAAATCGACGTTGCGTCCGAATTCCGTTACCGCGAGATCCCGTTGTCGCCGCAGTCGGCGGCTCTTTTCATTTCGCAGTCCGGCGAAACCGCCGATACGCTCGCATCGTTGAGGTACTGCAAGGAGCGTGGGCTGAAAATTGGCGCTATCGTCAATGCCTGCGAATCGACCATCGCTCGGGAGGCCGATGCGGTCTTCCCGATCCTTGCCGGACCGGAGATCGGCGTCGCCTCCACCAAGGCGTTTACCTGCCAGCTTGCCGTTCTAGCCGCACTCGCCATCGGCGCCGCCAGAGCCCGCGGGACCGTAACCGAAGACGAGCTGCAGGCGCTCGTCAGGAGCCTCGCCGAAGTGCCGCGCGTCATGGGCCAGGTACTCAACAGCATCCAGCCGGAGATCGAGTTCCTGTCGCGCGAACTGTCAAAGTGTCGTGACGTCCTGTATCTCGGCCGTGGCACCAGTTTCCCGCTAGCGATGGAAGGTGCGCTGAAGCTCAAGGAGATTTCCTACATCCATGCCGAGGGCTATGCGGCGGGTGAATTGAAGCACGGTCCGATCGCATTGATAGACGACAACATGCCAGTGATCGTCATCGCGCCCCATGATCGCTTTTTCGACAAGACCGTCTCCAACATGCAGGAAGTGGCTGCCCGTGGAGGGCGGATTATCCTCATCACCGATGAAAAAGGGGCAGCCGCATCGAAACTCGACACTATGCACACGCTCGTGCTGCCGGCTGTCGACGAGATTATCGCGCCGATGATCTTCTCGCTGCCGATACAGCTTCTTGCCTACCACACGGCGCTCTTCATGGGCACAGATGTAGACCAGCCGCGCAATCTCGCAAAATCGGTCACGGTCGAATGATCGAACCTTTATAGGTGGCGATGCTCGTCCATCGAAAGCGCTACCCCCTGTCTGGATCCGAAGCCCGGATGAACCAGATGACCATTGTTTGCTGCAATTTCGGGAAACTCGCCGTCGCCGCATCATGACAATCGCCATCCTTTTTTCGGCCGGTCGGGCGATTGCACAGGGCAGCCGGATCGAGCTTGCTCAAGCCGACGTCAGCACAAAAGCGCGCGGCCCTTTCGGCTGTTTCCTCGGGCGCCCCATCCTTTCGGTCTCCGAACAAGCATCGGCGGCTTAAAAAATTTCGTTAACAGCGGTGATCGATGTGTGATTCAAGCACAAGCGCGTCTTTCGCTGCATCGGCGGTGGAAATTGGTCGAAGGTATCAGCGTCCGCGAGGCTGGGTGGACGGTGCCGCGAATAGCCACTGGAGGCGTCAGGGGGAGTTCGAGTTGCTGTTCAAGAAAGCCATCGGCGAGAGTGAGTCGTGTAGGATCGCAGGTCGAATGCGCTACAGCCGATCAGGCCATCTCAGGGTGGGCAGGTTCTTAGAACTTGATCAGAAGCAGGTGAGCCGCCATATTCCGACCCGGCTGCCAATTTCAAGTGGCCCATTCCATGGATGAGGCCGGTCCGGCCGAATGGACGTCCATTTTTTTGATTTGCTGGGTGTGCGCCAGGGTCGGGGAGGAAATCTCCCGATTTGTCAGGCGCTCCCATCTTCTTGGAGATGTTTATGAAGGATTCGCGCATTCCCGAGCCAGTCTTGACGGCTATGTCGCAGGGGACCCACATCATCCGCGCTTATCGTGAGCACCTTGGGTATTCAATCGAGGACCTCGCGGTGGCGTGCGGGCTTGCCGCTGAGGAAATCCAAAACATCGAGCGGGGTGTGAGGTACAACAAGGGCTATCGGGATCGGATAGCAAGATCGCTGTCCATACCTGTGGGAATTCTTGAGGCAGAGGCGGACATATCGGACGCCGCCTGATCAGTCGGATAATCTGCAATGGGTGGAAGACCGCTCTTGTGATGTGAAGTTTGCGGCTGATAGTCGTCGCTTGATTCCGTTGGACGCGAATGCCTTCTGGCGCAGTACCGCCAAGAGAATTCTCGTCCACTGTCCGATGGAACTGCACACGGGCTCGCCGAAGAGGAAGTTGGAACGCTTCGTCATGCTGTCTTAGGCGATATAGCCGCCCGGAGTGCTGCGACACGTGCACGATAGCATCGGCTCGCGACGATGGATTGCTAACAGCGAACTCATGCTGGTCGGCAAGGCGATACTGGCTGGAGCATCAACTCGGCCGACGAGAGTGGCCCCCCATCCTAGACTAGGCAGGATCGGCCAGACATGGCCGGCATCGCGCGCCGCTCTGAAAAGAGCACAGCGGGCATCCAGACGCTGCCGGGTTGACTATGGGTGTCGGAACAGCAAAAAGGGGCCGCTCTTCATGAGTGGCGTGCGCCGGCAGTCTAACCCCAAGCCCCCCCGCCAGGCTGCCGGCGCGCTTCTAGGAACATCGAGGTAGGGCACTACGCTTCCTTGTCCGACTACGCCTCGATCAGATCCCGAGCAGCCAGCCAGTGTCCGACCGTCGCTTGCGCCTCTGCCCGCTGAGCCTTGTGCTTCCTCCAGCGAGTCAAGCCGATCACCATGGGTGTCGCCAGTTCTGGTGCTCACCCATGTGCCATTTGCGATCTCGTGTCGGTGAGAGCACCGCAAGCACCTCCCCTGCTACGGCAAGGCGGCTTGCGTCGCCCGTGTTGTTACTATTCTTCGCTGTGATCGGAGTTTTTTCGTGGCTTCGGAATCGGGACATTCGGCTTTGCAAAAAAATAGGCCGTCGTGGTCGATCGTCACGCCCCCGAGTTCGGCGGCACGATGGAATGACAACGGCAGCGCAAGCTCCATTTGCGCGAGAGGCTCGTCCCTTCAAATACTTGATGCATTTGCGCTTTGCGTCCTCCGTGCATGTTGCTCGATGCCAGGCGGAGACCTCTGTCTAAACGATCGCGCATCGATGCAACGCCCGCGCGTTGATCGCCATCATCGCGGCGATCGCTTTGCCGCGACCGCCGCGGCAGCGATGCGCATGCAAAAATTCACAGATGCATTCTAGCCAAATGCTAGCTGCCCAGCAAATGTCCGGCATTTCGCAAGGCCCCTAGGAAGAGACTGGCATGGCCGTTGGCATCGATCTTGGCCTGCATCGACAGGGGCATGCTGTGCCAGTTCTCCAAGGGCGTAGTGAAATGTGAGAACGTACCGTTGACGATGCACTGGTGGGTAACAAGACCCTGTCTGTCCAACGCCAGCACGCCGATCTGGTCGCCCTGATATCGGATGGCTGCGACCCGCTGGACCTCCGCGTCACCGTCGACCCGCACGTCGAAAAGCAGGATGCCGCGGCTCCTGGTGGCTACCTCGGCGGCCTTTTCAGCGAAGCTTAAGGAGAGCGAGCGGACGCTTTCGACCGCCAGCCGTAAAACCATCAAATCCAGTTCATCCACTGCCATAAGGTACCTGCGCGCAACACATGGGTGATAGCAATCGACCACACCGCTTGTTCACAGATGTCGGCTCACGACCGATCATTCAGGGTTTGCCGGTCAGTCCATTGACCGAGGGCGTGCTCCGGTTCGAACCGATCCTGAAGCGGAATGCGCTGGATCTACGGAACCCGAGGAGCAGGCCAGCCAAAGTTGCCGCGACAATTGATGTCGTGATCATTCCAGACATCTGCATCGGCGTCGCTGAACATCCCACTGGTAAGTCCGTTCTCTTGCGGCAAGCCCATCCTCGGGCCGTCTTGTACCTGAAACCCTCGCGGTGGCGTCCCTCGAAGCTCGGGACCGCCGGGCGCTTGATCGTCGAGAACTTTGTTTACGAAGGTCCGGACCTCCTGCAGAGCATATTCCGGTGCGCTCGCCTTTGAGCATTCCGCTGAAGCGTGACGTTTCGCTAGTCCGTGTTCCTTGCAGGCTCACCGCGAGGGCGCCTTGCACACAGCGGCACGTCAGCGCATGAAACTCGTCCCCCGTTCACTTCACAAAATGGATTTCCTGAAGTACTGGGAGCGCAGAGAAATCTCCGGTCGCAGCCTACCCGGTTAAAACAAGGACCCAACAATGAAGACTCTCGTCGTCTGCTCCGGCGGATTGGACTCCGTCACCCTTGCTCACAAGGTGGCAGCGGAGCACGAACTCGCCGGCCTCTTATCTTTCGATTACGGCCAACGGCATAGGAAGGAATTGGGCTTCGCCGCCCTTTGTGCGGAGCGACTGAGCGTCCCGCACCGGATCATCGACATCCACGAGATCGGCGGCGGCCTTTCCGGCTCCGCGCTGACCGATAATGTGGACGTGCCCGACGGGCACTACGCCGAAGACACGATGAAGGTCACGGTGGTGCCGAACCGGAACGCCATCATGTTGGCCATTGCCTTCGGCTTCGCCGCAGCGCACGACGCTGACGCAGTGGCGACGGCCGTGCATGGTGGGGATCATTTCATTTATCCCGACTGCCGTCCGGCCTTCATCGACGCTTTCCAGATGATGCAGGACCACGCGCTCGAAGGCTACGCGAAGATTCGCATTTATGCACCCTATGTGAATCTCACGAAGGCGGACATTGTTAGGAATGGAGCAGCATACGGCACGCCATTTGCGCAGACCTGGTCCTGCTACAAGGGCGCCGAGCGTCACTGCGGGAGGTGCGGGACCTGTGTCGAGCGGCGCGAGGCGTTTCATCTCTCTGGGCAGCCGGACCCCACCGACTACGAGGACTCCGACTTCTGGCTCGATGCGCTGCGAAGGAGGACCGCGTAATGTTCCGCATCACCAAGGAATTCCACTTCTCAGCCTCGCATCAGCTCACCTCGTTGCCACCCGATCACCAATGCGCGCGCCTGCACGGGCATAACTACATCGTTGAAGTGGAGCTTTCAGCGAATGGACTGAACGAGAACGGCTTCGTGCGCGACTATCACGATTTGGCGCCATTCAAACGGTACATCGACGAGAGCTTCGACCACCGACATCTCAACGACGTGCTGGGACATGAGCAAGTCACGGCGGAATATCTGGCCAGACATTTTTATGAATGGTGCAAGGCACGCCTGCCCGAAACCTCGGCCGTGCGGGTGAGCGAAACGCCGAAAACCTGGGCGGAATACCGGCCATGACCGATACGCATCCCGCAATCCGCGTGAGTGAGATTTTCGGGCCGACGATCCAGGGCGAGGGCGTGCTCATCGGTTTGCCGACGGTCTTCGTCAGAACCGGCGGGTGTGACTATCGCTGTTCCTGGTGCGACAGCCTGCATGCGGTGGACAATCAATTCCGCCATGAATGGGAGATGATGTCCATTGCCGCGGTGTGGCAAAACGTGCTTGCGCTTTCCGGTGGCCGCCCGCTGATGGTATCGCTGTCAGGCGGCAATCCGGCCATCCAGCCGCTCGGCGCGCTCATCGAGCGAGGCCATGGTGAAGGTTACCGTTTTGCGCTGGAAACCCAAGGTTCGGTGGCCAGGGACTGGTTTGCCGACCTTGACGTGCTAGTCCTCAGCCCAAAGCCGCCGTCAAGCCAAATGACGACCGATTGGGCCGCTTTCGAGGCGTGCCTCCAGGCGGCACAAGGCAGGCCGCAAGTCGTGCTCAAGCTCATTGTTTTCGACGAAAGGGACTACGCCTACGCGAAAGACGCCGCTGCGAGATTTCCGCGACTTCCGATCTATCTGCAACCCGGCAATCACACGCCGCCACGCCCCGCAAATGAAGACGCTCCTGTCGACCTTGACGGAATATTGAAGCGCATGGAGTGGCTGGTTGATGCCGTGACCCGCGACAGGTGGTTCGAAGCCCGTGTGCTGCCGCAGCTGCACGTTATGCTCTGGGGTAACAAGAGAGCCGTCTAGCCTAGGCCCGCTTTTCACTGAAACTGCGCCGGCGGATATTCGGGTGGACGGGTTGTCCCACGCTTGACGGCGCTGCCGGGGTGCTTGCGGACTTTCTGCCACCGGCACCAAGAGCGTGGCCAGCCGCTTACGACTCGGAATGTTGCCGAGGCTCGGTTTCGACGGGCGTCGGCCTGGCGCGAACCAATCAAAGGTTAGCGCGAGCCACGGGTGGATAGTGTGGTGGTGCGATGCGGCGGCGCCTGCTGCAGCTGGCACGGTCCTTGCGGATTCTTGTTGCAAGGCCGAAGGGAGCTGTCGGCCGACAACCATGATCTGGCCAGGACGATTGTCGACTGCTTCCGATACAGAAAAGAGGCCGGACTCGACGTGGCGCTTCAGGGACTGCGAAATGGAATACGGCGCCGGAGGGCACGACCGGACGATATCGTCGCTATACCAAGACGCGTCTGGTCCGCTCCGAATCCTGTCTCGACACGACGGTCGCCGATCAACAGTGAAAAATGTAGCGATAGTGTCCTGAAGGTTCTGCAAAAAGTTTTGGAGAGAGAACGGCGCTTGCTCTGAAGGGCGAGCGGCCATGGCACGGTGG
>NZ_JAMYMF010000085.1:0-8212 GCF_040318415.1 Mesorhizobium sp. M1163
ACACAGTCCATTATCACAATCACAGGATCAGCAGATCCAGCTTTTTCAATAACATAGCGAGGTGTGCATTATGTCGTGGGATCGGGGCCGCCGACAAGCACGACGTTGTTGGCCTGGTCCATGAACTCGCATCGATGGAGCTGGCGCACGAGGGCCTCGTTGATCTCGCTGCTGGCAAAGTCGAAGCCGGCCAGATCGCGATAGACGGGGAAGCGAGCAGTCTTGAGCTGATAGGCTGTGGACCTGACCTCCCGCTCGGCCATCTCGGCCTTCAACAGTTGCGACAGGATTGGGATGGCGGCCTCGAAGGCGGGAGAGGCCTGCTCGGTGAGTTCGGCCACGGCTTGCGCCATGCCGTGCATCTTCAGGCTCCTGAGCATGATGACGATGGCGCCGCTGGCGGGATCATGACGCATGACGCACCTCCCGAACCTGGCGCAGCGCATCGTAGCGCTCGACATTGGCCTGCGGTTCCTTGGCCAGGCTCAGCGCCTGCGGGGCATCCACAACGGGCGCCACGATCGGCTTGCCGTCGACCAGCCTGTGCAGGAGATTGAGGATGTGGACCTTGGTCGGGACACCGGCCTGGAGCGCCATCTCCACTGCCGTCAGCACGGCCTGCTCATCATGCTGCAGGACGAGCGACAGGATCTCGACCATCTCCCGATCGCCGCCAGGCTTCCTGAGCAGATGCTGCTGCAGTCGCTTGAAGGCTTCGGGCAGCTCGGTGAAGGGCGCACCGTTGCGCAAGGCTCCGGGCTTGCGCTGGATGACCGCCAGATAGTGACGCCAGTCGTAGACGGTCTGGCCAAGCCGGTCATGCGACCGCTCGATGATGCGGCGGTGTTCGCACACGATTTGCCCTTCGGCGGCAACCACGATCCGCTCCGGATAGACCCTGAGGCTGACAGGCCGGTTGGCGAAGGATGCCGGCAGGCTGTAGCGGTTGCGCTCCAGATGGACCAGGCGGGTCGGAGAGACCCGTTTGGTGTATTCGACGAAGCCATCAAAGAGGCGCGGCATCGGCATCAGGAATTCCTCGGCACGGATGTCTTCGATCGTTCCGGGCCTAAGGCCATGGGGAGTCCCTTGCCAAAGCTCCCGACACCGCTGCTCCAGCCATGCGTTCAGGGCCTCCAGCGAAGGAAAGCGCGGCATCGGTTGCCATAGCCGGTGGCGGGCATCCTGGACGTTCTTCTCGACCTGCCCCTTCTCCCAGCCCGAGGCCGGATTACAGAACTCGGCCTCGAACAGATAGTGGCTGGCCATGGCCGAGAAGCGGGCATTGACCTGGCGTTCCTTGCCGCGGCCGATCCTGTCGACCGCCGTGCGCATGTTGTCGTAGATCCCGCGCCGGGGGACGCCGCCCAGAACCCGGAAGGCGTGGTTGTGGGCATCGAACAGCATCTCGTGCGTCTGCAGCGGATAGGCCCGCACGATGAAGGCACGGCTGTAGCTGAGCTTGAAGTGCGCCACCTTAAGCTTGGTGCGCTCGCCGCCGATGACCGCCCAGTCTTCCGACCAGTCGAACTGGAACGCCTCGCCGGGCTCGAACGCCAGCGGCACGAAGGTGCCGCGCCCGCTCGTTTGCATCTGACGCTGGCGCTCTTCCTTCCAGGCACGCGCAAAGGCGGCGACACGACCATATGAGCCTTCATAGCCGAGGCTCATCAGGTCCACATGCAGTTGTTTGATCGTGCGCTTCTGCTTGCGCGGCCTGTTTGCTTCCGTCCTCAGCCAGGCCGACAACCGCTCGGCATAGGCATCAAGCTTGCTCGGCCGCTCCGGCACCTGGCAGCGGGGCTCCACCTCGTCGGATCGCAGGTATTTGCGGATTGTGTTCCGCGACAGTCCCGTGCGCCGTGCAATCTCCCGGATCGAATGTCCGTCCCTCAGGTGCCAGCGCCGGATAACGCTCAATAACGCCATGTCTATCACTCCAAAGTCCCCTGCAATCAGCCAGCAGGGGTGGGTTCAAACATGGGTCACTTCTCAATGGAAAAACCGCCCAATCCCGGGTCGGTTCTCGGCGGAAATCAACAAGCGGTGTTCTAATAGGTCGGTGCACGCACGGTCATCGGCGCGCTGCTACCTTCAATCATGCGAGCAAATTGTAATTCCCTTGGCTGTTGATTTAGTGCCATTGACGGATCAGCCTGTTCACGGCTTCGCTGCGGTCGATGTGGATGGCATGCCCTGCATTGTTCAGCAGGTGGAAATCTGATTTTTTGATCAGCTTCGCCAAGTAGAGCCCTTGCTCCGGAGTCACGGTGGGGTCGTTCTTGGACCAGATAATCAACACTTCGGCCTGAATCCTATCAAGGTAGGGGAGGATGTGCTTCTGCTGGCACAGCACATAAAGATGCAGGCTTGTCTCCTCTTTCGGCAGGTTCTGGAAAATCTCCTATTGTCCCCGCTCTGCAGCCCGCCGATAGGCCTCTCGCTTGGCGTCTTCCACATCTTGCCCGTAGGCGCGGGTGGCTTTTCGCCATGCGGCGAGGTATTCGTCTTCGCTCGGCATCGGGGCCGAATAGTCGTAAGCTTGGCGGCAGGCCCGGGCCCAAGCCTCGTCACGTTCGTCGCCAAACGCTGGTGACACAGAGTTGGCGGTCAGCAGTACGAGCTTGGATACAAGATCGGGACGCACGATCGCGACCCGGGCGGCGACGAATGACCCTTCTGAGTTGCCGACTAGCGTGATCTTTTTCAACCCCATCGCTTCGATGAAGCCAATTACGTGATCCACACGACCGACCCGGTTTATGTATTTGCCATCAGCGGGATAATCCGTCCCACCGAAATGGAGCTGATCGACCGCGATCGCCCTAAATTGATCGGATAGCCCGTTCAGCTGCCGAACAAAGGAACTCTTACCGTCTGCGCCGAAACCGACACCGTGAAGGAATACAATAGGCCCGCCGGTTCCATTCTCGCAATACGAGGTCCCGACACCACCAACCGATATGCGATGCTCGGTGATCATTATTTCCTCACAAAGCTAGCTGCACTAGGTCGGCGTTGGTACATGCGAAGCGAGGGGAGCGTAGCAGCGTCATCTGGCCTCTATTGCGCGAATTGCCCTGTTCGAACGCAGGGAAACAGCGTTTTCACGCTCTCTGCACGATAAGCGACGATTTGCTGGTGGGAGTGGAAGATGCCTCGCCCCACTTTGGAGCTGGTTATTCTGGAGGTGAGTTCGCCACGAACTGTTGAGTGTCGCTCGCTCCATGCTCACGAAGACGGTCACGGTCGAACGCAGAATGGGGGCGTCGTCACGTTGTCTAAATGTGGCCGCGGGAGGCCGACACCGCGCTTTCCAGACAGGCCGTCCACTCAGGGCCCATTTCAATCTGCCTACTGCTAACCAATGTGACAGCGCCCCCCAAAACGCTATGCAAAATCATCAAATGTGACCCCGTTGCACACCGATCCACGATCCCCATTCCATGCTGATTAACACGGACCGATGGGGAATCTGCTCGATGCGGAAGCTACGGCCCTTGTTCGCCAAATCTGGCGACGCGCTACAAAGCCCCCGTCGGTGATTGGAAACGGCGCTCTAACAGTAGGAAGGAAAACCGGCAGGGCGCCCTGCCCATAAGTTGAGCCGTTAGGCAATTTTTGGGGCCACTAGGATCTCGTGCTTCCGCCGTCACCTGCGTTCTAACTCGGTCTTCGTCCGATCCAACGTTTCTTGTATCAACTGAAGCCTGAAGCCGTGATATTTTCATTGAGCACAGGCGCAATAGTCAGTGCCGGAGGAAATAAGGTGCCGATTGCTCGGGCTTGCGGGCCGAGCTTGTCGGTCGCTCGATCAAGAGCATGATTTTAGGTGGAAACAGTCCTGCGTGCAATTTTAGGACACGCTCACCCAGTGCCTTGTCTGCTTCCGTAAGACGATGATTCAGGCGAAGGTAGTCGGTCCAGGTCGGCGTGCGGAACGTCTCTGTCCATTGCATAGGCTCCTGAAGGTTACGCTGGAGCGTCCAGTGCCGAGCCCCGACGCGGCTTTGCACATGCCGGCGCTCGCGCATGAGGTCCAGGAAAGCTTCGAGATTTTCCTCAGGTACGAGGTACTCGACTTTGACCACGATAGGACCGCTTCTGGGCTTGAGATTGAGGGCGACTGCCGGTGCGTCGAATTCCTCCAAAGGATCAGGCTCGGACTCGCGACGCTCCCGAAGGGGAAACAGGACGCCCGAGGCAGCGACCAGCAAGAGGGCTCCAGCGGAGCCCTCCATCGCCAAGGTGAGGGAATAGTTCTGGGCCGCCGTGCCCCACACCCAACTGCCAGCCGCTATACCGCCGTCTATTAGGGCATAATAGATCGAGATGGTGCGACCGACGACCCATCGCGGGCTCGCCAGCTGCACACTTACGCCAAGTCCAGACCAGGCGGTGACCCAACCGACCCCGCCCAATGCGAGCGCGATTGCGGCCACTGCAATAGAAGAGGTCAATGCAAGGGAAAGCGAGCATGCAGCGCAGGCGACGCACGCCAGCGTCATCAGCCTTTCTTGAGACAGGCTCCGTCTGAACACGCTGTTGGAGACCCCGGCGAAGACAGCGCCTGTTCCGAAGCCGGCCATGAGCGTTCCATAGGCCACCGGTCCTCCTCCCAGCTGATCGCGGACAATCAGGGGCAGCAGTGCGAGTATGGCGATGCTTGCCAGGCCAAAAAGAGTCCCCCGCACGATCGCAGCCTTGATCTCTGAAGACATTGCCGTGAAGCGCAGCCCGTCATAGATCGCCGTCCTCATCGGTTCACGGGGGAGTGGTGAGGAGCGAACCTTCCACTTGCAACGCCATATGGTGACCAAAGGAACCAGATAGGTAAGCGTGGTTACGGCGAAAGCCGTCAGAAGTCCGAACGAGGCAACCACTATGCCGCCGAGCGCCGGGCCCACGGTCCGTACGGTGTTAAAGCCGACGGAAAGCAGGGTGACGGCAGCGGGAACATGGCGTCGATCCACCATATCGCCAACCGAGGCCTGCCAGGCGGGATCGTTGAGAGCGCCGCCGCATGCAATCAAGAAGCTGAAGCCGAGGATTATCCACGGGTCGACAAAGCCCAGCATCACAAAAGCTGTCAGCATCGCAGATGCTATTACCATGAGGGACCGGCCGGCGAACATGACCCGGCGCCGACTGAAATTATCAGCCATGGCCCCGGCGAACACGGACAAGATGAACGCGGGCAGGTTCGAAGAAGCCTGCACGAGTGCAACCATCAGATCGGAACTCGAAATTGTTGCCATCAGCCAGCTGATAGCAACAGTCTGCATCAACCAGCCGAGACTCGAAACCTGCGTGGCGAGCCAGATCGACCGAAAGGTCGGGTTTCTGAGCGGCGCAAACGTCGCTGGCGAAATTGGATCGGCGTCTGCGCCCGCAAGACTGTTCATTCAACCTAGCTCTTGCATATGTTCCGGTTTCCTACATGACGCTGGAGCCACACCTGCAGCCGTTGATTGAAACCAGCTGAAGGCTCGCGGAGCGGCTAATGTGCGCAGACGCCCGGCAGGAGACTAAGCTCGCTGCCGGGCGGTACGCCTTGGGAGGTGGCGTAGTTCGCAATCCTTCGCAAAAGCTCTGAATCGTCCGCCTCAGGCCGACTTACAATATGAGGATCGAACCGCTCAGTGATTCTAGCGCTTGAATAGGCCGATTTTCGCAAATCCTCGGTCATCAACGCAGGAGATCGGCGTTGTGCTCCTAGATGTGCATAAAATCGGTGATTCGCTGGCGCGCAGTGGGGAACATTCCTCCGAGCCAATCAAGGTGGACCGACGGGGCTGCTTAATTCGCAAACGCCATAACAGAGATGGGCAACTACGATACTTCACCAGCTCCCAATGCATGGCGGTGTGGCCGTCATGCATGACGCCCTTGTTCTCCGAGGCATAGGGCAGATCGGTCGCTTCCTCGTAAGCGGCAACGGAACCCCACGTAGCAGGGGGTAGCCTGAATTTGCGATTCATCGGCTTTCTGTTTGGAGCTGATGATGGGAATTTCTATAAGCACGCCTATGCCTGATGATAGAAACAGTCAGGTGATCGAACATCTTGAAGTCCGTCCTCTTCGGGCCCGGCGCCAATGGTCGGAGGAGGCAAAGGCTCGGCTTGTGGCGGAAACGCTTGTGCCTGGCGCAAACATCTCGGCGATCGCGCGCGGTGTCGGCATTGCGTCGTCCCAGTTGTTCAACTGGCGGCGGAAGGCTCTTGGAAAGGACCTGCCGGCCTCGGGTGGCGATGATCCGGCGCTTCAGTTCACCCGGTTTGAACCGCTCTACAGCGCGCCCGTGGAAATTGTCGTGGGCGACTTGATTGTGCGAGTGGGCAGCAGCGTGGACGCGGATCATCTCGCACGGGTGATCCGAGCGGTACGGGCGGCATGATCCCTTCGGGCGTGACGGTTTATGTTGCAAGCGCGCCGGTCGACTTCCGCAAGGGACCGGTCTCATTGATGGCGCTTGTTCGCGACGGCGGTGTGGACCCTTTCGATGGTTCCCTTTATGTCTTCCGTTCGAAAAGAGCTGACCGGGTGAAGATCGTCTGGTGGGATGGATCCGGAGTTGCCTCTATGCAAAAACGCTCGAGAAATCGCAGTTTTGCTGGCCGCGGATCGGGCCCGCGCGTGTCCGGCTGAATCATGCGCAACTTTTGGCACTGGTCGACGGCCTGGACTGGAAGCGGGTCCGGCCGGCAGCGGTGAGCGGCCTCGGAGCGTGGGCTGAAGCGCCTGAGGCAAAGTGAATCATGGCTCTGAAATGATTGGGAAAAAGGTCGCTTATGTGCTGTGACGTCAGCTATGGAGACGGCTGCCGCAGAGCTTCCCGACGACGTTGACGCGCTAAAGGCGATGGTTTTGGCGCTGACCGAAAAGACGGCCCTTCTGGAGAACCAGGCTGCGCGAAACGAACGCCATGCGGCGGAGCGGATCGCGATCTCTAATAGCCGGGCGGAAGCGGCAGAAGCGCGCATCAAGGCCGCCGACGAACGTATCGCAACCCTGACGGCGATTGTGAAGATGCTGGAGCGGTCGCGCTATGGCCAGCGTTCTGAGCGGTTGGGCATTGGCGGACTGAACGACGAGCAATGTGCCTTCGTATTCGAGGAGATCGAGAGCGGCGTCGGCGAGGCAGTTGCGGATCTCGAAGCTGTAGCCCCGGATCGTGCGAAGCGCGCACCACGTCCGCGCAAGGGGTTTGCCGCCCATCTTGAGCGAGTGGAGCAGATCATCAAGCCGGAGGTGCCTGAGGACTGCGAGGGCCTGGATCGGCTGCTGATCGGCGAGGAGGTGTCGGAACGTCTGGACGTCACGCCGGCGAAGTTCCGGGTGATCGTCACCCGCCGCCCGAAATATGCCTACAGAAACCATGACGGCGTGTTCCAGGCGCCGGCACCTGCCCACATCATCGAGAGCGGCATTCCCACAGAGCGGCTTCTGGCCCAGGTCGCAGTCTCCAAATATGCCGACGGGCTGCCGCTCTATCGACAGGAAGCCATCTATGCCCGCGATGGCGTCGAACTCAGCCGCGCGCTGATGGCGCAATGGATGGGCAAGATTGGCTTCGAGCTTCAGCCGCTGGCCGATTATGTATTGGAGCGCATCCGCCAAGCTGAAAGGGTGTTTGCGGACGAGACGTCGCTACCAACGCTGGCGCCGGGCAGCGGCAAAGTCCGGAAGGCATGGTTATGGGCATACGCCCGCGATGATCGGCCGTATGGCGGAACAGCGCCGGCCATGGTGGCGTATCGCTTCGAAGACAGTCGCGGCAGCGAGTGTGTCGCACGGCACGTGGCGGGCTTCACCGGCATTCTGCAGGTTACGGATACTCCGCATACACCAAGCTCGCCAAGGCAAGTGCTGGCACCAATGATGCCATGACACTCGCAGGATGCTGGGCGCATCTACGCCGGCGCTTCTATGAGTTGCACATCAGCGGTGCTTCGCATCTGGCGTCACAGACGGTCGCGACGATGGCCGGCTTGTGGAAGGTGGAGGATGAAATCCGAGGCCATGATCCGGTGGCTCGCATGGCTGCACGCCAGGATCGGTCCGCGGCGATCGTTGCCGACCTGTTCAGGCTATGGGAAAAGGAATTGCCTCGCATCTCCGGAAAGTCGTAACCGCTGTTCTCAGGCCACGGCCTTGAGCGGCATAGGTCTGTAGGCCCAAGGCAGCAGATCGTCGATCTGGCTTTGTGGAT
>NZ_JAMYMF010000086.1:0-7375 GCF_040318415.1 Mesorhizobium sp. M1163
ATCGTCATATGTCGAAGCCCTCAAAGGCCTCGAACATCGTCCCTTACATCCACGCGCGAAAGGTGCCGCCGGGACAGCGCTTACGACGAAACGGGTCAACGTGATGCTTCTTTGACGGCTGCAGGTACTGACCGATAGTCATGAAGTCGACATTGGCCGAGCGCAGGTCATCCATCGATTGCAGGATTTCATTCCGCTCTTCGCCGAGGCCGACCATGATGCCGGACTTGGTGAAGATCGAAGGATCGAGTTCCTTTACGCGCTGCAGAAGCCTGATCGAGTGGAAGTAGCGCGCGCCGGGACGCACCGTCAGATAGTTCGATGGCACGGTCTCGAGATTGTGGTTGAAGACATCGGGCTTGGCCGCCACTGATGGCGCGGATGACCTCGGCAAAATGCTGCGCGCCGCCATCGGCGAGATCGTCGCGGTCGACCGAGGTGATGACGACATGGGTCAGGCCCATCTGCTTGACCGCGTGCGCGACGCGGGCAGGCTCATCGGCATCGAGTGCGGTTGGGATGCCCGTGGCGACGTTGCAGAAGGCGCAGGCGCGCGTGCAGATCTCACCCATGATCATGAAGGTGGCGTGCTTCTTCTCCCAGCACTCGCCGATGTTGGGGCAACCGGCCTCTTCGCAGACCGTCACCAGCTTGTGCGATTTCACGATCTCGCGGGTCTCGGCATAGCCTTTCGAGACCGGCGCCTTAACGCGGATCCAGTCAGGCTTGCGCAGCACCTCCTGGTCTGGCCGGTGCGCCTTCTCAGGGTGGCGCGGACGCGGAAGCGTTCCATCGAGTACAGTAACCATCTTGCCTCAGTGGACGCCGCGTGCCTTGGCGCGGCCAAATAGTCAGAGTATCAGGAATGCAGTTTCCTGGATTGATCCAGCCGGCTAGCGCGAAGTCCATGCCAACCCGCCCCCGAAACCGGTCCGAGGAAAGCAGCGAATTGCTACCTCTCCGACCTGGCTAGCGGCACAATGCGCACCCTTACCTCGCCTCCAGTACCGCATTGAGAAACTGTCGCGTTCGCTCATGTTGTGGCTCGCCTAAGAGCTGGCTGGGCGGGCCCTGTTCTACAATCTTGCCGCCATAAAAGAAGCAGACGCGATCGGAGAACTCCTTGGCGAAGCCCATCTGATGCGTGACCATCAGCATAGTGAGGTCATGTTCGGCGCCGAGCTTGCGGATGACGTTGAGCACCTCTCCAATGAGTTCCGGGTCGAGCGCCGATGTCACCTCGTCGAACAGCATCACCTTCGGGCGCATGGCCAGCGCACGAGCGATCGCCACACGCTGCTTCTGGCCCCCAGAAAGCTGAATCGGGAAATGGTTCTTCTTGTCGCCGAGACCCACCATGTCGAGCAGCTCTGCCGCTCGGACCTCCGCCTCCTGCTTGGAAAGCCCAAGGACCGAGATCGGCGCCTCCATGCAGTTCTGCAGCGCTGTCATGTGCGGGAACAAGTTGAAGTGCTGGAACACCATACCGATCTTGCCGCGCACGCGACGGAGATGACGGTTGCTCGCCGGCACCATTTGGCCGTTCTTCTGCATGTGCGTGAGCGGTTCGCCGTCGACCCATATCACCCCCCCGTTGATCCGCTCCAGAGTCATCAGCATGCGCAGAACGGTGGTCTTGCCCGAGCCGGAGGGACCAATGATGCACACCTTCTCGTTGCGCGCGACCTCGAGATTGAGTTCGTCGAGCACCGTCAGCGCGCCGTAGCGCTTTGTGACGTTCTCGAAGCGGACCATGGGTTCGTTCATGACTTTCTCGTTGCGAGTGCTATCGCGATCAAACTCGTTCGGCCTGGTTAACGCCCCATATCGCTTCGTGACGTCGTCCTCGAATCGAAGCACAAATTCGCTCATAGCAGAAGGCCCCCTATTGCAGATGGCAGCGGCGGTTGAGCCAGACGCTTACCGACTGCACGATGGCAGAAGCAACCAGGCTGAACAAGTAGTAGAAGAAGCCGCACATAGTGATCGCTTCGATGTAGCGATAGTTGTTTCCCCCGAAATTCTTTGCCTGCTGCAGCATCTCGAAGATCGAGATGGCGGCAAGGACCGGCGTATCCTTGAACATGCCGATGAAGTAATTGCCCAGAGCAGGCACCATGGGCGGGATCGCCTGCGGCAGGATGATTGTTCGCCAGGTCCGCGGTCGCGAAAGGTTTAGTGCCGTGCAGGCCTCCCACTGGCCGCCGTCCACATTCTCGATGCCGCCCCGGAAGACCTCCGAGCAATAGGCTGCATAGTGGATGCCGAGGACGCCGATGCCCGCCGTCCACGCAGGAATGAAGATTCCGATCTGCGGACCAACGAAATAGACAAAGAACAGCTGCAGCAGCAAGGGCGTTGAGCGGATGAACTCCACGATTTCCGCCATGGCGGTGGAGATGTAGCGGTTTGGCGACTGGCGGATCATCGCGAATACAAGACCCAACACCAGCGCGATCGCAAACCCGAGCAGCGTAGCCTCAATGGTGACGATCGCGCCCTGATAGAGATATGGGAACGCCTCCCATACGTAAGACCAATCCCAGACCTTCAAGCCAGCTGCTCCCTTACGAATCCGCGCGAGACGCGGCGTTCCAGCCAGCGCACGAAAGGCGTGATGAGGGCGCGCGCGATGACGTAATAACCAAATAGTGCGACCGCGAAGAACAGCATGTAATCGCCGGTTGCGTCGGCCGCCTGCTTGGCGGCGCTGGTAAATTCGGTGATGGTGATGAAGAAGACGAGCGAACTACCCTTAAGCACATCGATGAGCATATTACCCCACGTCGGCAGCATGGCGCGCATCGCCTGCGGCAGAATGATGCGCCGCATCATGGTGAGCCGCGAAAAGTTTAGCGCTGTGGATGCCTCATACTGTCCCCGGTCAACGGCCTGAATGGCGGCGCGGACGTACTCGGCTGCATAGCCGGAGGCATTCATCCCGATACCCAAAATTCCGACAGTCCACGGTGACAGGAAAATACCGAAGATTGGCAATACAAAGAACCACCAGTAGAGCTGGACCAGCATAGACGTCCCACGGAGGAATTCGATGTAAACGACGCTGAGCCAGCGCAACTGCCAATGGGGAGAGACCCGGGTTAGGCCGACGACAAGCCCAAGGACGATCGCCACCAGGGATGCGCCAAGGGTGACGATAACCGTGATCATGACGCCCTTGGCTAGCACCGCCACGATGAAGCTGAGATCGACCTTGCTCATATGCCCTCCCCACTGACCGCCTCCCAGGCCGGAGCCGGGGAAGCGGTCAGGCGCATGACTTCAACCCTTGCAGAGATCAGCGGTTTTCTTGCCGTCCGGCAGATCGCGTTTGCTGTAGCCATATTTGCTGACCGAGGCCATCATTTCCTCAGAGCCAATATAGTCTTTCAATACGGCGTTGAACGCATCGACCGCAGCCTGCTCGTTGAGCGAGAAGGCGATGGCGGGATGTTCGTTGGGGCCCGGCGGGGTGTATGGGTCGGCCACCTCAATGCTGGGATCGTTCTCGGCAAGAGTAGCCGCGTTAAGACTGTAGAGGTTGCCGGCGGCGGCGCGGCCGGCCTTTACAGCCTGTACGACCTCCGGCGGTCCTGCTACCTGCATGATCTTGTCGTCGGCGAAGCCTAACTTTTTCGCCTCCTCGACTGCGGTAGTGCCTGTCATAATGGCGAGGGCGAGGCCCTTGTCATACACATCCTTGAGAGAATGCAGTGCTTCCGGATTGCCCTTCGGCACGACTATCACGTCATTGCTCGAGGCGATCGGTTCGCTGAACAGCACGTTGCGGCAGCGTTCCGGCTTAATCCACATGCCGCCCGTGATAATGTCGAAGCGACCGGCCTGCAGGCCCGGGACGAGCGAGCCCCAATCGGTTACGAACGGCTCGATTTTGGTCGTACCCATCTTTTTCAGAACGTCCAGCGTCATCGCATTGACCAGCCCAAGCGGCTCGTTGTTCGCACCGGGATAGGCACTGGGAGGCTCATTGGTGAAGCCAAGACGGATCGTTTCTCCATTCTTGATCTTCTCGAGCAGCGACTCCGCCGAGGCCGAACCGGCAAAGGATGAGATTGTCATCGCCGCTAGGCCGAGTGCGGCAATCCTCCTCAAGATTGCAGACTTAAAGCATTCGTCGAGTTTCCACTTGACCATTGGTTAGTCCTCCGTTTTCGTTTCGCCGATGGTCTCCCATATGCACCGGGAAATGACCATTGCATCATTTGTTGAGCTTGTAGTCCGGCGGTTCCCATCATCGTGCGGGCTGTAGAGCCCCCACCTCAGTATGCTAGGCACGCTTCATCCAGCCAATCCTTTGCTACCAGCCGCTTGTACACGCTTCATGAGCGTAGCAGCGCAGCAGTGGCGCTTTGTGCGAGAATTGCAATATATTCGCAGAAATCCGGCGTTTTTAGGGTGTATGCGCACATTTCCGTCATCCATTTGGCTTGGTGAAAATGAACAAGTGCGAGTTGTGGTAGCTGAGGCGCACCACGTCTGGCATGACTCCTGACCTGCTGCCCGGATCGATGGGATGGCAGGCGCCAGCGCCTCGGCTATGCCCTTGTATGGTCTCCGTGGCAGCGCACAGATTCGTCGTATGCGACGACGCCCCTAAGAAAAGATGCGCCCCGGAAATGCTGGCGTGAGCAACTTATAGTTCCCGTCACTGTTGATTATCCGTGCCATTGACGGATGAGTCTGTTTACCGCTTCGCTCCGGTCAACGTGGATGGAATGGCCTGCGTTATTCAGCAGGTGGAAATCTGAATTCCTGATCAGCTTCGCCAGGTTGAGCCCTTGCTCCGGCGTCGCGGTGGGGTCGTTCTTGGACCAAATGATCAACGTCTGGGCCTGAAGCTGATCAAGATAGGGGAAGATATACTCCTGCTGCAGCAGTGCATAATGATGCAGGTTTGTCTCGTCTTCCGGCAATCGCTGCCAGATCTCCCATTGTCCCCGGGCCGCGGCCCGCCGATAGGCCTCTCGCTCGGCGCCTTCCACATCCTGCCCGTAGGCGCGGCAGCCTTTCCGGCGGGCGGTGATGTATTCCTCTTCGCTCGGCATCGGGCCGGAACAGTCGTAAGCCTGCCGGCAGGCCTCCATCCAAGCTTCGTCACGGTCATCTCCAAACGCCGGTGACACGGAGTTGGCGGTCAGCAGGACGAGCTTGGAGACAAGATCGGGACGCACGATCGCGACCCGCGCGGCGACGAATGATCCTTCTGAATGGCCGACTAGGGTGATCTGCTTCAACCCCAGTTGTTGGATGAAGCTAATTACATGATTCACACGACCGAGTCGGTTGATGTATTTGCCGTCAGCAGGATAATCCGTCCCCCCAAAATGGAGATGATCAATCGCGAGCACCCTAAATTGATCGGATAGTCCGTTCAGCTGCCGAACAAAGGAACTCTTACCCTCTGCGCCGAAGCCCGCCCCGTGCAGGAAAACAATCGGCCGACCGGCTCCGTTCTCGCAGTACGATGTCTCGACACCATCAATCGATACGCGATGCTCGGTGATCATCAGTTCCTCGGCAAAAGGAGAGGGGCATCAGATCGGCATTGTGACCATGCGAAGTGCTACCAAATGCTCACTCCTGAGCGCAGCAGCCTCACATGCCCCGTCGCCGAATTATCTGGTCCGAATACAGGAAATCGGCACGCCGGAGCCTCGTGTCTTGTCACTTGCTCTGCCGGCTCCCGGCCACTGCGACCGGGAGCCGGTCAGATGCATGGGTGGCATTCCCCGCAAGATTTCAGCCCTTGCACAGGTCGGCGGTCTTGGTGCCGTCCGTTAGGTTAATTTTGGTGTAGCCGTATTTTCCGACCGACTCCATCATTTCGTCGGAGCCGATATAAGTCTTCAATACCTCGTTGAAGGCATCGACCGCGGCCTGCTGATTGGGCAGGAAGGCGAGACTTGGGTAGCCGGCCTTCCCAGCCGGCGGGGTGAACGGATCTGCCATTTCAACGCTGTCGTCCTTGTCGGCGAGCTCCTTTACCGTGAAGTAGTTGAGCGACCCCGCGGCCGCGCGGCCGACCTTCACTGCCTGCAAGAATTCGGCCTGGCCGGCGACCTGCATGACACGATCCTCCGGAATGCCCGCGTCTTTGGCGTTCTTGACCGTGTCGGAACCGGCGGTGGTGACCAGCGTCAGGCCCTTGTCACGGATATCGTCAAAGGAGTGCAGGTCTTTGGGATTGCCATTTGGCACGAGCAGGGCTTCGGTAAACTTAGCAAGCGGCTCGGCGAACAGCACATTGCGGCAGCGCTCCGGCAGAATGTACATGCCGCCTGTGATGATGTCGAAGCGGCCCGCCTGCAGGCCAGGAATGAGGGAGCCGCATTCCGTCACGATTGGTTCGACCTTGGTCGTGCCGAGCTTCTTAAGGATGTCGAGGGTCATGGCGTTGACGAAGCCGAGCGGAGCGTTGTTCTCGCCGGGATAGGCCGACGGAGGGTCACTGGCGAAGCCAAGACGGATCGTTTTTCCATTCTTGATCTTATCGAGCAGCGACTGCGCCGAGACCGAGCCGGCAAGCAAGATATTGTCATCGCCGCTAGGCCGAGGGCGGCAATCCCCTTCAAGATTGCAGATTTAAAGCTGTGTTCAGCTTGCCACTTGTCCATTGGTTAGTCCTCCGTTTCGGTTTCGCCGATGGCCTCTCAATACGCACCGGGAAATGACCATGCCCTATTTGTTGAGCTTGTCCGGCGGTTCCCATCGTAATGCGGGCTGTAGAGCCGCACCTCAGTACCCTCCATCCAATCTTCACTAGCCTCATGAACGTAGCAGCACAGTTGGCGCGCTTTGTGCGAGAATTCTAATTTGCACGCATAAAGGCGGCGTTTTTGCAAGTTGTACGCAGATTTCCATCGTCCGCTTAGTTCGCCAATTGGGGTAAGTCGTCGCGGCAGGGCCAGTAGAGGTGGCACCACGCCCGACATGGCTGCCGAGCTGGGGCGATCTAAACTCGCGGCGCCGTATAACCAGTCGTCTCGGCATCGCCAAAGCTAATGGCGAGTTCGCTCGGCGGCATCACAGGCTGGATTTGTGAACCGCGATCGGCGGCGATCTGCTCGTACACGCCCAGCGCCCATACCGTTTCGACCGCGCCGGGCGAGCATCTGCGGATCGCTCAGAGGTCGAACGTCGCCCATTGCGCGCTAATGCTTGCCGCCATAGTGACGTCGGCGGTCGGGGATGCCGGGTCCGGATTCAGTGACCTCGAGCCCAATCGCAAGACCGGCAGGGTCTCCCCTACTTAGCTTTGTCTGTCTTCTCTCAAGACTGTGTCGGCTAATTTCTCAGCCACCATAATCGTTGGAATGTTTGTGTTCGCCCGGGGGCAAAATGGCATGACTGAAGC
>NZ_JAMYMF010000087.1:0-7192 GCF_040318415.1 Mesorhizobium sp. M1163
GCTCCTTCGCTCAACTGCCTCTCCAAAGAATCCTTTCTCAGCCTAAACTCAACCCCAAAATCGCCATATGCGATTCCCCTGCCCATTTGGGGGAGATTGGCCGTCCTCTCCGCTTTAGCCAATCTCCAGCGCCGAAAGACGGGTGGGACGGCGAAGCGCTAATCTCCCCCCTCGTGGGGGAGATGTCCGGCAGGACAGAGGGGGGGCGCGAGGGATCGCGAGCGCTCGTCTGCGCTAAGCCGCTTTCCTCAGACCATCCGCGTCGCCACTTCCCGGCAACGCTTCCAGCGCCGCCTGCAGCAGGATGTCGCCAAGCCGCGCCGCCACCGGGTCGGGCTCGGCCTCCTTGCGATGCAGGAACAGCGCCATCTTGGGCAAAGCGGGCAGCCCGGCGATCCCCGGCGTCATCGCCCTGACGGTGGCCGGCAGGCCGATATCGGTGCGGATCGTCAGTCCGAGCCCGGCGGCGACGGCTGCCCAGATACCGCCAAGGCTCGGGCTGGAGAAGGCCATCCGCCATGCCAGACCGGCGCGGTCCAGGGTTTCGGTCGCCACGCTGCGGAGCAGGCACGGCGCTTCGAGCGCCACCAGCGGCAAAGGCTCGCGATCGCGCAGGCTGGTCTCGATCTGTTTTGCCGGGCCGATCCAGCGCATCTGGACGTCGGCGACATGCCGGCTGTAGGGCAGCGTCGCGCCATTGTGCCAGGCAAGCGCGATATCGAGGCTGCCCGAAATGATCCGTTCGGCAAGCTCGTGGCTGCGTGCGATCCTGGCTTCGATCTTGACCTTGGGATGGGCGCGGGCGAAGCGCCCGAGCACCTCCGGCAGGACCGCCTCGCCGAAATCCTCCTGCAATCCAAGCCGCACCCAGCCCTCCAGCTCGACGTCGTGGATGGCGGACGCGGCCTCGTCGTTGAGCTCGATCAGCCGCCGCGCATAGCCCAGCATGGTCTCGCCTGCCTCGGTCAGCGCCAGGCTGCGCCCCGACTTGCGGAAGATCGGCGTCGCCGCCTGCTCCTCCAGTTTCTTCAATTGTGCGCTGATTGCCGAGGTCGAGCGGCCGAGCCGGTCGGCGGCCTTGGCGAAGCTGCCCAACTCCATACCGGTGACGAAGCTGCGCAGGACGTCGAGATCGAATGTCACGCGTCGCATGGCACAATAATCCTGATATTTGGGACATTACGTCAAAAACTTCCTGATATTCAGGACGAAGCTATGGCGATAGAGACAGCGCGTCAAGACCGAACGCAACCAGCCCATGCAGGAGCTGGACCATGTCTGCTGTCGCCACAGGACCAGATTGCAAACCGCTTCGCCCAGGCGCCGTTGCCGCCCCGTCGGAAGCGGCGGCACTTCGAGCCAATCATCGCTGGAAGGTGCTGGGCATCGGCGTCGCCGCCAATGCATGCTTTTCCGCGACCTTCTCCGGCATTCCGGCGACGGCGGTGTTCCTGCGCTCGGGCTATCATCTCTCCAATGGCGAACTCGGCATGGCGCTTGGTCTTCTCGGCCTGGGCGTAGCGCTGAGCGAATTGCCGTGGGGACTGCTGACCGATCGCTGGGGCGACCGCCGCGTGCTGCTGACCGGGCTCGGCGCAACCGCGGTTTGGCTGCTTGTCATGGCCGCGCTGATCGTGCCGTCACCGGCCCACATTCCTGGCATCGCGCTTCTCGCCGCTGCCCTGCTGGTCACCGGATTGCTCGGCGGCAGCGTCAACGGCTCCAGCGGCCGTGCCATCATGGCCTGGTTCGGCGAGGGCGAGCGCGGCTTTGCCATGAGCATCAGGCAGACAGCGGTGCCGCTTGGCGGCGGGCTTGGCGCGCTCGTGCTGCCGTCGCTCGCTTCGGCCCATGGCTTCACGGCGGTCTTCGGACTTCTGGCGGCTGCATCCGCCGTCTCGACCTTTCTCGCCTGGCGCTGGCTGCATCAGCCACCGGTGCATGACGATACCAATTCGAGCAGCACGGCATTGCCGGCCGGCCCGGCGCCGCTGCGCAACCCGGCCGTCTGGCGCATCGCAACAGCCATCGGCCTGCTGTGCTTTCCGCAGGTGGCGGTGCTCACCTTTGCTTCCGTCTTCCTGCATGATTTCGCCGGCATGGGAACAGCCGTGATCAGCGCCAGCCTCGCCGCCGTGCAGGTCGGCGCCATGGTCATGCGCGTCTGGAGCGGCCGCTACACCGACCGTCACGGCAACCGCCGGTCGTTTCTGCGTCTGTGCAGCCTGTTGAGCCTGATCGCCTTCACCGTGCTTGCGGCGCTCGTCTTGTTGGCGGCCCAATTCTTGTCAGGCCAAGTGCCGATGCTGTCGCCGGCGATCGTCGCGATGCTGGTCGTGGCCGGCATTTGCGTCTCCTCCTGGCATGGCGTCGCCTACACCGAGCTTGCGACGCTGGCCGGCGCGAGCCAGGCCGGAACGGCGCTCGGCCTCGCCAACAGCCTGGTCTTCATTGCCTTCTTCCTGGTGCCGATCGCCATTCCGGGACTTCTCGTGCTCTGCTCGTGGGCAGGCGTCTGGCTGGGTGCGGCTATTTGCGCACTGATCGCCTGGCCGATCTTTCTTCCGTCAAGCGATGGCCGCAAAAGCGCCTGACTTCGACATGAGATGGGAAAACAACGTTCTAAGCTGTTAACGCCCCATCAAGGTTAATGCATCATTGTAGCTCTCCAGTGGGGTCCGTTGCGTTTCTGGAGAGTTCCGTGCATCGACGTGTTTTGACGCGGCTTGTCGCCGCCGCCGGTGACAAAAAACGTTCCTTCCTATCTCCGTTTATTATTGGCCTTGGCATCTGGATCGGCTTTCCGACGGTCGCTGCCTATCAGGACATGACAAGCCTGGTCTCCGGCCTTGAGGCGCCGAGCGTCCGCTGGAACGCCTATGTCGAGAAGTCCGTCGCCGGCTCCGTTCACGCCGCCGAAATGCCCTTCCTCGATTCCAGCAGCACCGGCTCGCTCTCCGGCTCCGGCGTCCAACTGCCCGGCATCGGCTCCGTCTCGTTTCGCGGCAAGGGCGGCATCGCCGGCACGACGCCGGACGAGAACCGTATCACGCGTGCCGACAAGAAGGGCCGCATCATCCAGGTCTCGCCCGTCTCGCCGCCGAAGAACTTCAACGCCGGCTCGATCTTCGAGCGCACCTCCTCACTGCTCCGCCCAAGCATGGACAGCGGCCTGAGGATGGCTTTCGCCAAGCCCGAGATCAAAGGCAAGGAAATCCAGATCGCCGCCGCCTTCCACACGCGCGTCGACAAGAAGCCGGATCCCGGCGTGCCGGCGATGCTTGCCGCGCTGGTCAACAACGATCATCCCGACGTGCTGGCAACCGCCTATGCCTCGTCGGCTCCCGACTATGCCAAGGCATCGCCTTTCGAGGCCTTGCTGCAGGACGAGGACCCGAACGATGGCCGCTTCATTCCACCGCTGAGCAAGGGCGATCATTCTTGGATGCAGACGCCGCTGCCGGCGAGCGTCTTTTCCAAACCGGAGCAGGCCTGTCTCGCCAACGGCATCTATTTCGAGGCGCGCGGCGAATCCGTGCGCGGCCAGGCCGCCGTCGCCCAGGTTATCCTCAACCGCGTCCGCAACCCGGCCTATCCGAACTCGATCTGCGGCGTCGTCTACCAGAACGACAACTGGTTCAACCGCTGCCAGTTTTCCTTCGCCTGCGACGGCAGGAAGAAGCGCATCGACAATCCCGCCGCCTACAAGACCGCCCAGGATGTCGCCATGGCTGTCACAGCCGGCAAGATATTCATTCCGGAAGTCGGCTCGTCGACCCATTATTACGCCAACTACGTCCATCCGGGCTGGGCGAGGACGATGAAGAAAATGACCAGGATCGGCCTGCATATCTTCTACCGCACCTATGGCGGCGGCTGGAGCTGAGTGCTCGGGCAGCCCTTGCATCTTTCGCGGGAGAGCGGCCGATCGAAGACCCGTCGTCGTGGGGATTCGGCCGCAGCCCGCCAGAGACCGCGTCGGGCACGATGTCGCACCCAAGCAAGTAGCTGATTTATAACGAAAAAATACTTGAGCTTGAACGTCCGCTCGTGGCTTGACGGGCGCGGACCCTCTAACTATGTTGCCGGCGACTTTAAGAAGCGGACGGACGGTGACGGTCTGACCGGGCAGGGGGGTTGCGTGGCCGACAAGAATGGGCCAGACGGAACCGGAAAAACCGGCCGCGGCAAGCAGCATGAAGCCGACATCCGCGACGACGATCTTGAGCGCCGTCGGCGCGACCTTGAAGCATCGCTTGCGACAAGGCGGCCGGACCGGCTCGAGGGGAAAGACGACGCGAAAGCGGGCAGTGTGGCCGGGTACGGCCAGGCGCTCAAGCTGTCCAGCGAGTTCATCGCCGGGATAGTGGTCGGCGCGGCTCTCGGCTGGTTTATCGATCGCGTGGCGGGGACATCGCCATGGGGTCTGATAGTCGGGCTGTTGCTGGGTTTTGGCGCCGGCGTGCTCAATGTCCTGCGTTCAGCCGGGCTTGTGTCGGAATTCGGAACGGGCGACAAACCGCGCGATCCGAAAGAATGAATTGAGGCGCCGCATGCCGGCGCATTGAACAGGATACTCAAGCCGTCTGCGGCTTCGATGGGGATTTAAAGTGGCTGCTGACAAGGTCGATCCGATCCACCAGTTCCAGATTCAGCCGATCATTCCGATTCACATCGGCGGCTACGACCTGTCTTTCACCAATTCGGCTCTGTTTATGCTTGCGACGGTTGCTGTTGCATCGGCGTTTCTCTACCTCAGCACGTCGAGCCGCAGCCTCGTTCCCGGCCGCCTTCAGTCGGTCTCGGAAATGGCCTATGAATTTGTCGGCAATATGCTGAGGGACGCCGCGGGCACGCAAGGCATGAAGTTCTTCCCCTTCGTGTTCTCGCTGTTCATGTTCGTGCTTGTCGCCAACCTGCTTGGCCTGTTCCCATATTTCTTCACCATCACCAGCCACATCATCGTCACCTTCGGCCTCGCTGCGCTGGTGATCGGAACGGTCGTCGTCTACGGCTTCACCAAGCACGGCTTTGGCTTCCTGAAGCTGTTCGTCCCGCATGGCGTGCCGGTCTACCTGCTGCCGCTGGTGGTGCTGATCGAGGTGATTTCCTTCGTCTCGCGTCCGGTCAGCCTCTCGGTTCGTCTGTTCGCCAACATGCTTGCCGGTCACATCACGCTGAAAGTGTTCTCGGGCTTTGTCGTCAGCCTGAGCGCGCTCGGCGCGGTCGGCGTGGCGGGCTCGGTTCTGCCGCTGGCGATGGCCGTGGCGCTGACGGCGCTGGAGCTGCTGGTCGCGTTCCTGCAGGCCTACGTCTTTGCCGTGCTGACTTGCATGTATCTCAACGACGCCCTGCATCCCGGGCACTAACAAGGTTTCCGGCATTGCCGCCGGATCGAATTTGCAACGGAATTTTAGATCCAAAGGAGTTGAACAAATGGACGCAGAAGCAGCAAAGTACATCGGCGCCGGCATCGCATGCCTCGGCATGGGCGGCGCGGGCATTGGCCTCGGCAACATATTCGGCAGCTATCTGGCGGGCGCGCTGCGCAACCCGTCGGCCGCCGACGGCCAGTTCGGCCGCCTGATTTTCGGCTTCGCCGTGACCGAAGCGCTGGGTATTTTCTCGCTTCTCATCGCGCTTCTCGCCCTGTTCGGCTGAATACTTGTTCGGCTGAACATTGGGAAGAATTGAACAGGCCGGCCGCGATCCTGCGACGGGTCTGAATTTCGGGGATAGTCCATGTTCGTGACATCTGCCTTTGCGCAAGAGCCCGCGCCCGCCGCAACGGAAGGCGAAACGCACGCCGCCACCGGCGTGCCTGCCGAGGCGCACGGCACGTTCCCGCCATTCAATCCGGCGACGTACCCGTCACAGCTGCTGTGGCTGGCAATCACTTTCGGGCTGTTCTACCTCTTCTTGAAGCGGGTAGTGATGCCGCGCGTCGGCGGCATCATCGACGTGCGCAACGACCGCATCACGCAGGATCTCGATCATGCTGCCCGGCTGAAAGGCGAGGCCGATGCCGCCGTTGCCGCCTATGAGCAGGAATTGGCGGAAGCCAAGGGCAAGGCCAATGCGATCGGCCAGCAGGCCAACGATGCGGCCAAGGCGGAAGCCGAGGCTGCCCGCAAGACGATCGAAGCCGCCCTCGACCAGAAGCTTGGCGAGGCCGAGGCGCGCATATCTTCCATCAAGGCCAATGCCATGAAGGAAGTCGGCACGATCGCCGAGGACACCGCTTCGGCCATCGTCGAGGCGCTGGTCGGCGGCAAGGCCAGCAAGGCCGAGATCGCGGCCGCGGTCAAATCCGTGGCCGGGTGAGGAGCGCATCATGGACGCCACATCTCTCGCGACGCTTTGGGCAACCGTTGCCCTCATAATCTTCCTCGGCATTGCCATCTACATCAAGGTGCCGGGCATGATCGCCAAGGCGCTCGATGCCCGTGCCGACAAGATCAGCAGCGAACTCGAGGAAGCGCGCCGGTTGCGCGAAGAGGCCCAGCAGTTGCTCGGCCAATATCAGCGCAAGCGCAAGGAAGCCGAGCAGGAGGCCGCGGCCATCGTCGCCGCCGCCAAGCGCGAAGCCGACATGCTCGCCGCCGAGGCGCACAAGAAGACCGAGAATTATGTCGCCCGGCGTACCGCCTTGGCAGAGCAGAAGATCGGCCAGGCCGAGCGCGAGGCGATCGGCGAAGTGCGCGCCAGCGCCGTCGACATCGCGGTCGAAGCCGCGCGCGCGCTGCTGGCCGGCAAGATCGACGCCAAGGCCGGCGCCGACCTTTTCAACGCCTCGCTGCAGGATTTGAAGTCGAAGCTGAATTAAGCGACGTCGTCGAGAAATTCATCGAAGGCCGCCTGGGAAACCTGGCGGCTTTTTTGTTAGCGAAAGCGGCTGAGCGCAAATCTCCCCCCTCTCGAGGGGGAGATGTCGCCGAAGGCGACAGAGGGGGTCAGTACGTCCTGGCGCGACGCCATGTGGGACGAAAGAGAAGGTTGGCGCTTCACGCGAGGCGACCCCCTCTGGCCTGCCGGCCATCTCCCCCTCGAGGGGGGAGATTACGCCTAGCCGCTTTCGCAGTTGTGTGCGTCAAGTTCTGCAAAAATGGCGTGGCAGTAGCTGTGACGTCGGCGTGGGCCCCCCGCCCCCCCCCGGTTTAGCGGGGCGGCGGCCCCCCGCCGGGGGTCCCGG
>NZ_JAMYMF010000088.1:0-7044 GCF_040318415.1 Mesorhizobium sp. M1163
AATATTATGTGGCGGAGGATTCCAGGCTTGGCAGGCTTGGCGGGCATCTGCGCAGCTCCGCCACATAATCTCGCCCGACACATAAATGCGGATCCCGGCCCAACGTCTCCTGAACCTGCAGAGCGAGACCCTGCATTCCGCGACGCATATCGGTCCGGCCGACCGCCAACCAGATCCGCACCTGGCTCGGGAACCGGGATCATGAAACGCCCAGCGCCTTCACCATCGCCGCCGCCAGTGTCGGCGGCGTGGTCAGCGGAATCCGCAGCCGCACCTTGCCGGCGATCTCCAGCTCGATCACCGCTGGTGGCGCCGCCGGCACCGAAGCGACGACAGGCTCATCGGGAACCACGACAACTTCGGCAAAGCCCGTCTCGCGGGCTCTCATCGTGCTGCGCCACTTATAGATCAGGCTGGTCGCGACATCGTACTGACGCGCCACCGCCGCCACTGTGGCCCCGGGCGCGAATGCCGCGGCCAGTATCCGGCACTGATCCTCTTCACGCCAACGCCGCCGCCGCTCCGGCCCGGTCAATAACGTCACATGGCTCATGCTGTGCTGCTAACTACGCTCGTAAGGACGACCATAAGAGCGCAGCCTCGCTGCCGGGCCATGCTCGCGCAAGGCGGCCCTCGCCGGCTTCCGATTACCCACATCGTCGGCGGGCCTATTGCCCCGTATGAATCTGCCGTGATTCTGTCCGTGACGCCGAATCACGGAGGCGTCACGGATGCGAGACAAGAACGGCAGCAGCGAAGCCGCTTGGCAGGAGGAAGAGCTTTCTGCGGCGGCCCTTCCCGACAAGCGTCTGGCCCGTCGGCTGCGACGGTTGCTGGATCAGATGTCAGCTGCGCCGGGCAAGCCAATCCCGGCGGCCTGCGGCGACTGGGCGGCGGCGAAGGCGGCCTACCGCTTCTTTGACAACCCGCGTGTGACCGAACATAGCGTTCTGGCCGGCCATTTCGCCGCGACCGCGGCGCGCATTGCGGCGAGCGAAGGTCCGATCCTTATCCTGCAGGACACGACCGAATTTATCTACAGCCACGCGCAGCCGGGCAAAATCGGCTTCACCAAGACCATCAACGCCGGGCGCTACAAGGCCGGGCAGCCCAACGTGCTGACTTTGTGCGGGGTGCTGATGCATTCGAGCCTGGCCGTCACCCTCACCGGCACACCCCTCGGTCTGACGGCGGTGAAGTTCTGGACACGAACGAAATTCAAGGGAACGCTCGCGCTCAAGCGGCACATCAATCCCACGCGCGTGCCGATCGAGACGAAGGAGAGCTACCGCTGGCTGGAGAACCTGCGCCAGTCCATCGCGCTCGTTGGCGCAGCCGAGCGCTGCGTGCATGTTGGTGACCGAGAGAGCGACATCTACGAGCTCTATTGCACCGCGCAGGACCTTGGCACCAGCTTCCTCGTGCGGGTGCAGACGAACAGGCTGGCCGAGCGGCCTGCCGATGCTGTCCCGCACGATCCTGCTCATCGCGTCTTCGCCCAACTTGCGGCGGCGCCTTGGGCAGGACGTCATCGCATTACGGTCGATCAGGACGAGACGACCTGCCTGCAGGTGAAGTTCGCCGCCATCAGAACCTTGCCGCCCGTGGGCAAGCAGAAGCGCTACAGTCCGCAGGTTCTGACTTACATCCACGCCCTCGAAGAGGATCCGCCGCCCGGCCGCGAGCCGATCGACTGGAAGCTGGTGACCAACTTGCCGGTCGGCGATCTCTCCGCGGCGGTTGAGAAGCTCGGCTGGTATGCCCTGCGCTGGAAGGCGGAGGTGTTCCATAAGGTCATGAAGTCCGGCTGCCGTGCCGAGGAGGCGAGGCTCGAGACCGCCGAGAGGCTGGCGAAGTTCCTCGCTCTCATCGCGGTGGTCAGCTGGCGCATATTCTTCGTCACAATGTCGGCGCGCGCCAAGCCAGGCGCCGCGCCCGACAGCGTTCTCACCTTCGCCGAGATCACTGCGCTCAACCGGATCGACGCGTCCCGAACGCGGCCACGCCTCCAACGGCCCACGCTCGCCGCTTACCTACTGCAAATCGCCATGCTTGGCGGCTATCTCGCCCGCAAACATGATCCGCCTCCCGGCAACATGGTCGTCTGGCGCGGCATGACCCGCTTGCACGATATCGCCTTCGGCATCTCCATTGGATCAAGCCGACGATGTGGGTAATCGGAAGACGGGAGCCCGGTGTGCTAACTGCTGCCGCTGAAGCGATCCTGCGTGGCGAGGAAACATCTGGACCGCAACCAAATGGCTTATGCAACGCCTTGAAGCTGGCCAGATCTCGCAAACCTCAAGGTCCATTCTGCTCACCGGCGGAACTGGAATCAGGACTCAGCATGATCTCCGAGACTGTTGAGCGTGGGCAAGTGCCTCCATCTGGAAACGAGATGGCGCCGCCTCCGACTTTATATTGGCGAACTCGTTGGCAGGTGACGCATAGTTGGCCAGGCCACAATTGCATTTGGAACAAATCGAGCGAAAGATGTCTTGTTGGCGCCTGGCAACGGTGCATTGTTCTATGACGATCCGGAAGTCATTAAGTCCGGCGCAATCCAGAACGGTTTCATCTATGTCGGCGCACCGACAACGCCTGGGTTCAAGTCGATTCGCATTCCGGCATCTTCGCTCAGCGTCGGGCTTGTCCTGGCTGACGACATCGTCGTCTGGGGGGACATGATGGGCGTCCAGTACTCTGGTGCCGGCGGGCGTGATCCTCTGTTCGAGAGCAGCCAGATCTCAAATTTGACGTCGCGCGTTGTCACGCCGCGGCTTCTCGATGTCGATGCGTGGCAGTATCTTGATGCCTGGGAAGGTTTTCGAGCCCTCCGAAAATCAGCAGCTACCTCTCGCGATTGAGTATGGCGTCAGCCAAGCGCTCCTTCGGGCAGCGGCTGATCTTCATCCTACCTCGATGGCTGAGATCGTATGCAATGAATTCAACCTACCGCTGCCGACGCGGAGGGTCCCGATTACTGTCAAAGTGGCGATGCTCGGGAATCAACGTCGACAAAATGATCCTGAAGGCGGTGGATGTGCTTCCCCAGGGCCTGATCAACTCAAGGCAGAAATTCGGCGTCGAAGGCCAGACCTTTATGGAGTCGTCACGTGGGTTGCAGCGCGCACGCGCCAAATCGGCCGCCCAGGATATCATCCGGTGCTGCATTTCGATGTGTATGGCTGAGTCGGCCAGGCCTGGATCCGCAACGCATCGGTAAAACCCGGAACGGTATCGGCTACCTTGCAGATAAAGTCGGCGATCAACATGGAGTTCCCGGCGGATTTTGGTTCCACACAAGCTTAAATTGAGAATTATGCTCGGATCGTGTCGATCTTGGATGGCCGAGGATCGAGCGCACGCATTGTCGTGTCGGAGGGAGCTGTACCGAGAGAGATCTCTCCGCCCAAGCTCTGTCCACGTAATCCGTGGCAACACAGGCCGACATGATGCTTGCAACGCCCGGAATGGGTGTCGACGAGGCATTTTCAATTGTTGGGAACGAACAAAACCGGTTGCTGGCGATGCTGAACCGTGGTCGGGCTCATTGCGCGAAAGAGCCGCGTCAGCGTGAGCGGGCGTCTCGATAAGGTGAGTGCGGTCGCGATTTACAGAGAGCGTGCATACCTTGGGTCATCTCAGCGCATCGGCCCCTAGCCAGCCCACTGCCGCCACGCTCGCTAAGATTGATCGCAAAGGCGACTCCGTGAACAAGGACACCTTTGCGGCCGTTGAAAGCGCGATGTCTATACCACGCTGGAGATCTCTGCTCGTCGTTCCCGCTCACGTTCCGCGCTTTGTGGAAATGGCCCATGAGCGGGGTGCAGATGGCGTCATTCTCGACCTGGAGGATTCCGTTCCCCTGGATCAGAAGGGCGAGGCACGGAAGAGGCTTCCTGAATCCGTGGCAAAGGTGGCGCGCAAGGGCGCATCTGTTTTGGTCCGCGTCAATCGTGGTTTGCGAGCTTTGGCGGCCGACCTGGATGCAGCCGTGGTGGCCGGTGTTGACGCGCTGGTTCTTCCGAAGACGGATTCAGCAGAGTGGGTGTTAGAGGTCGCGAATGCGGTTTCGGAACTTGAACGAGATAGAAATCTCACGCTGGGACGCATCCGGTTCCTTGCCCAGATCGAGACCCCGGGCGCCTTGCAAAGGCTCGCGGCTATTGCGTCGGCGAATCCCAGGATGGTGGCAATGGCGCTCGGTCCTGAAGACTTCAGTGCAGCTGTTGGCGGTTCGCCGGAGTTCGACCTACTGTTGACCCCGAACCTTTCCGTTCTGTTTGCCGCCCGTGCGGCCGGGTTGCTACCGCTGGGCTTCGTAGGGAGCATCGGCGAGTTCTCCGACACTGAAAAACTTCGTGAATCCGCGACGCATGCGCGGCGGCTTGGCTTTGCCGGAGCATTTCGCAAAAGCCGGACAGGGGTTCCGCTAATTCCCAGTGGTGGAGTGCACCCCTCGACTGAGACAAATAGATAGGGGACAGTTTCTGAATTATAGGAACCGGAAATGGTTGGAAGAAAGCCGAGATTTAGCGAACGAGAGAAACTCTCCATGCTCTTGCGGATGCAAAACGGGGACAACATCAGCCGGTTAGCTGATGAACTGGGTATTCACCGCCAACGCTTGTATGCTTGGCGTGAGCAATTGCGGACGTGCGGCAATCTTTCGCCTGCACGACCTGGACGCCCAACGAAACAGCCGCCGCCTGAGGCGCCGCCGGACCCCGTGAAGAACTCGGAATACTTTGATTCCGTTTAACAATTTCCCCTGATTTCAGATTTCAGATTGCCGAATTTCGTGGCTAGAGGCTACGATTTCCGGCAAATTGGATGCGCTTGTTCTGCGTGATTCGAGGCGATGACGAAGCTGCGAGGGAAGCGAAGCGATGCGACCGAAGGAACGGCGCGAGAGCGGCCAGACGGACCTGTTGCGATCCCGGCTCGACCACATCCTCAATATGGATCACGCGCTGGTGAAGCTGGCCAAGACGATCGACTGGCGCTTCCTGGAAGAGCGGCTCGGCGAGGTCTATGACGACGATCCTGGCCGGCCGCCTTTGCCGACACGGCTAATGGCGGGACTGGCCATTCTCAAGTCGATGCACAACCTGTCCGACGAAAGCCTGTGCGAACGCTGGCTGGAGAACCCCTACTACCAGTATCTCACCGGCGACGTGTTCTTCTGTCATGCGCTGCCGTTCGACCGCTCGTCGATGACGCGCTGGCGCAGCCGCATGGGCGAGGAGCGGATCATGGCGCTGTTGCAGGAGAGCCTCAGCCGAGCGGTCAAGACCGGGGCGATGAAGCCGGCCGACACGCGCCGGGTGATCGTCGACACCACTGTGCAGCCGAAAAACGTCATGTTCCCGACCGACGCCAAGTTCATCCACCGGGCGCGCGAGCGGCTGGTGCGGCTGGCCAAGAGGAAGGGGCTCCATTTGCGCCAGAGCTATGTGCGGGTCTCCAAGCTGGCGCTGATCAGCTACCAGCGCTATGCCCACGCCAAGCAGTTCAAGCGGGCCAACAAGGCGCTGCGCAGGCTCAAGACCTATCTCGGCCGGACCATTCGCGACATTGGTCGCCAGATCGTCGGCGATGCGGGGCTGGACGCGCTCTTCAAATGGCCGCTCTACCAGGCCGCCACCGTTCTCGAGCAACGTCAGCGCCAAGCCTGCACGCGCACGAGGTGGAATGCATTGGCAAGGGCAAGGCGCATCTGCCCTACGAGTTCGGGGTGAAGGTGTCGGTGGCCACCACGCTGAAGCGCTCCAAGGGCGGCCAGTTCGCCCTGCATGCAAAAGCGCTGCCCGGCAATTCCTATGACGGCCACACGCTTGCAAAGCGTCATACCCGACATGGAAAAGACCATCGACAACGAGATCGGCCGCATCCTCGCCTACGCCGTGCGGCGCGGCGATGAACGTGAGAGCGCAGCGTCAATCAGGATGAGAATGCCGGCGGGTTGGAGCGCAGGGAGGGCGTAGCCCGACTGGAGTTTCAACCCGCCGGCGGCGCGTTCCTTTTCCGGGGCATCGTCTGGTGATCACGGTCGACCGGGTATGCGGTGGTTTTTCCTGTTGGGGAGGATCACTTTGTGCCCGGCCGCCAAGTAACCGATCACCAATTGAGGCTTTTCATGAAGTCCCGGAAGACCGATACGACGGCCGTCGCGGCGGCGAAGGCGTCGATCAGCACGGCCACGGCCTATCGCATCGAGAAGGATTCGAGACTGCCGTCACAAAAGAAGGTTCCGCGGCAACGACGCCGGCCCGATCCGCTCGCCGAGATTTTCGACGCCGAGATCGTGCCGCTGCTGCGGGTCGGCTCCTGGCATCCGGCCGGTCGCCATCTTCGACGAGATGATCAGACGACATCCCGAACTGAGCATCGGCATTCGTCGCACGATCGAGCGCCGTATTCGATCCTGGCGCGCCATCCATGGCGAGGAGCAGGAGGTCATTTTCCGGCAGGTCCACGAACCCGGACGCATGGGATTATCGGATTTCACCGACATGGCCGCCGCCCGCGTCACGATCGCGGGCCAGACGCTCGATCACCGGCTCTACCATTTCAGGCTCGAGTATTCGGGCTTCGAGCATGCGCCATCAACCGGCTAGATCGCTTTCACCTGCTGATCCTCGACGACCTCGCTTATGTCACCAAGGACCAGGCCGAAACCAGCGTGCTGTTCGAACTCATCAGCGCCCGCTACGAGCGGCGTTCCATGCTGATCACCGCCAATCAGCCCTTCGGCGAATGGGGGAGGATCTTCCCCGATCCCGCCATGACGCTCGCCGCGGTGGATCGCCTCGTCCATCATCGGCTTCGAGGCCCAGTTCGCGGCGCGCGACCTGAAGCTTCTGGACGAGATCGGTGGTGCGGGTGAACATGGCCCGCCATCCGGTCTCGATAAGAGCAAGTCCGATGGCCGAGGCGAGATGGCTCTTTCCGCCGCCGGGCGGACTGGGCTCATAATGCCCGTTATCAGGATGGCGAGGCAAAGAAGATTGTCCGTTACGCCTTTCATCCACGTTCGGG
>NZ_JAMYMF010000089.1:0-6587 GCF_040318415.1 Mesorhizobium sp. M1163
ACAGTCCATTATCACAATCACAGGATCAGCAGATCCAGCTTTTTCAATAACATAGCGAGGTGTGCATTATGTCGTGGGATCGGTCGGGCCGAACAGGAGCAGATTGGCGCCTTTCTCCAGCCAAGTGTCGCCGGCGGTGATGGCCATCACCTGGGCCTTGGAGATCATCGGAACGGCTTCGAACTCGAATGTCTCGAGGGTCTTGCCCGGCAGGAGGCGCGCCTCGGCGAGATGGCGTTCGATACGTCGCCGGTCGCGCTCAGCCAGTTCATGTTCAGTGATCGCAGCCAGGAAGCGAGCGGCCGGCCAACCTTCCTTGTCGGCCTGTTCGGCAAACTGCGGCCACATACCCTGGATGGCCGGTAAGCGTAGTTCGTTGAGGAGCAAGCTCAGTTTGGCTGAATCGACGGCGGGGTTCGTCTTCATGCCGCATCTCCTGTCAGGTTGGCACCAAGCAGGGCTTCATAGTCGGTGAGCGGAGAAAGGCGCACGACGACCCTCGGCAGTCGAATGGGATCCGGCGCGAACCGTTCCCGCAAAGCAGCCATGTCGGGCAATCGCCGTGCCTGCAGCGCGGTAGTCAGTTGATCGGCCAGTTCGCTCTCGCAGCCGCGCTCGTGCGCCATGGCGTGCAATAATCTTCGAGCTGAATGTCGAGAGCTATCGGCGGCGCGAGGCCGTCGAGGTAACGGGGGGCCCAGGCCGCCCGCGTAAATTTCCCACCCCCCCCAACGCCGCTGCCTTATGGCCGCCCCGCAAAAACCTGTAAGCGACAAACCTCTTGCGCGCGACAATCCATGACGCGATTATCGCCACCGCCGCGACACCAGATTCTCATCCTGATTGTCGCGCGCTTCTCTCCCAGATTGTCGCGCCATAACGCCGGCTATCGCGGCCATACGGACCGCAGAGCCACAAGCTCAGGGTCTTCACCAGCGGCCAGAAACGCCGCGTCATCCCAGCCATCAAGCGCGAGATGCGCCGCCGCTCCGCCATCGAGCCCGTCATCGGCCACATCAAGGCCGAGCACCGGATGGGCCGCAACTACCTCGCCGGCCGGCAGGGCGACGCCCTCAACGCCATCCTGGCCGCCGCGGGATACAACCTCTCCCTCCTGCTCAACTGGTTCAGGCAGCTTTTGTAGCTTCTCATCGCAGCCCTCCAGAGTCAGCCAAACGAGATCGAAGCCTGACCAATCTCATTGTTCGCGGTTGACGGCCTACGAGTTCGGGGTGAAGGTGTCCGTGGCGACGACGCTTATGCGCTCAAAGGGCGGTCAGTTCGCCCTGCACGCCACGGCGCTCGCCGGGACGGCCATACCCTGGCGACGGTCATCCCGGACATGCAACGGATCATCGGATCCGAAACGCAGCGCATCCTCGCCGATGCCGGCTACCGCGGCCACAACGCGCCACAAAGCCACAAGTTCAGGGTCTTCACCGCCGATCAGAAGCGCCGCGTGACACCGACCATCAAGCGCCAGATGCGACGACGATCGGCTGTCGAGCCGGTGATCGGCCACATCAAGAGCGAACATAGAATGGGTCGCAATTACCTCGCCCATGCCCAGGGCGATGCGATCAACGCCATCCTGGCGGCCGCCGGCTACAACTTCTCCCTCCTGCTCACTCGGCTGAAGCAATTTCTGTGGCTCTTGATCGCTGCGCTTCACATCCGGCCGAAGCAGCTTACGGCTTAGGACCCGGATTGTTCACGGTCGACTGAGGCCCTTCTCGGCAAGCCGCAGGCCACAGTGCAGCGTCGCGTTGTTGAGCGCGTGGGCCGATGTGACCGGCAGGGCACCCGGCATGTTGGCAACGCAATAGCGGGTGACGCCATCGACCCCATAGGTCAGATCGGCATGGGTCGTTGCATGCGACATCTTGGACGACCTCATGCCTTTCGTGCCGCACCCAAGAGGCGCCGGATTCGTTCCCACTGGCAGTCCCGAAGCACCGCACCCGTACCTCATCACGCATCAGCGTTCAAGCTCCGTTCATAGCGCTCGGGCTCGTCGACCCTGACCCTACAGGTCAAGGCGGTACGTGAGATATGGACTCAAGTGAGCAATCTTGTCATAGAGCGCTTGCGCGCGCGTATTGGACCTGTCCGTATTCCAATAGATCCTCAGCCAGCCTTGCTCGCAACCGTAGGAGGCCAGACGCGCTAGCATGGCTTGGCCGACCCCCTGTCGTCGCGAAAAATCATCCACATAGAGATCGGCGAGAAAACAGAGTAGCCGGTCGCTGAAGGTATAGGGGTGGACGATAAAGTTGGCGAAACCTAATGCGACGCCACTTGCCCGGACAGCAATTAGCGCGTTCGTTGGGCCTTTTGGGCGCTCAATCCGCCGCCAGATCGTCTCTGACGCCTGTTCTGACATATCGACACCCTGGTCGGCGCAGTATGCGTTCCAAAGAGACCGCCATCCATCGCGGTCGGCACTTCCTGCGAGACGAATTTCCATAAGCGGCTCCGTTTTGAGAACAGGCCCCAGCGCACCGGATGTTAGGCTGGGCAATGGTTCAACTCCCTGCCCGCACATCGAGGGGGAATAGCTGTTTCGTTCCCTCCGCGTCATTCGGACAAGCCCTGTACTAGCTTAAAGGGACGCCTTTGCTCCGGGCGCACCGTGACAAAGATCCAGGCACTGCGCATTTGGGTCTTGACCCGAAGCTTATAACTTGCCTTGCTTTGGCGCAATATTAAGTGTGTACGATTTTTTATTTCAGTTTGATGACTATTTGCAGCAGTTCGTTGCGGTTCGAGAAGCTCAGAAAATCCTGCTAGTGTTGTGACTCTAACACTCGACGCCCTCGGGCGACCTTTTCAAGGATGTCAGCGGCCTTGTCGGTCCAGATGAAGGGTTTGGGGTCGGCATTGTGATGCTCCAGGTAGGTCTCGATCGCGGTCATCAGGTCGGTCACGCTGCGGAAGACGCCACGACGGATGGCCTCGTTGGTGATGAGCCCGAAGAAGCGCTCGACCTGGTTCAGCCAGGAGGCAGAGGTCGGGGTGAAGTGGAGGCGGAAGCGCTTATGCCGGGCAAGCCAAGCTTTGACCTTGGGATGCTTGTGGGTGGCGTAGTTGTCGACCACCAGGTCCAGGGCGAAGTGTTGGGCGTGTTGCGATCGATCGTGCGCAGGAAGCCCAGGAACTCCTGGTGGCGATGTCGGGGCATGCATTCGCCGATGACTTTGCCGGTGGCCACGTCGAGGGCGGCAAACAGTGTCGTGGTGCCGTTGCGCTTGTAGTCATGGGTCATCGTGCCGGCCCGCCCCTTCTTGATGGGCAGCCCGGGACTGTCAGGAATTCCGTGTGCGGGCGGTCGGTTGAACATTACGCCGCCATGGCCCGGATGAAGCGCTCGCCGAAGATGACGGCGAACTGAGCCTTGGCCTCGGTCCACTCACGTGGGGGCATTTTCCACTCTCTCGGATCGGTTCAAGATGAGGTAGAGCAACTTGGTTTGCCGCATCGTCGCTTGGGAAGTGGCCCCTGGCCCTGACAGCCCGCCTGAGCTTCGAGTTCAACGCCTCTATTGAGTTCGTGGTGTAAATGATCCGACGGACGTCGTCAGGGAACGCGAAGAATGGAATGACCTCGCCCCAGGCACGCCGCCAGCTCTGGCCGATGGCGGGATAGCGCTGGCCCCAGGGGCCGGCTTCGAACGCCGCCAGCGCCTTTTCGGCGGCATCGGCATCGACGGCGCGGTAGATTTCCTTGAGTGCGCCGGCGAGGCTCTTGCGGTCTTTCCAGGACACGAAGTCCAGGGAGTTGCGCAGCAGGTGGACGATGCATGTCTGGACGATCGCCTCCGCCCGCACACGGAATTCCTGACAGTCCCGGCAGCCCCGGCTGCGTGCGGTCGAGCGCCTGGATTTGGCTCACATGGGGATTTGTGGGTCAAGGTGTTCGATTCAGGATGCCATGGTAAATCTCCGGTCGTTGCTTCGTATCCAAGATCTGAGCCCCGTTTGCATGACCCGGCCCGTTTCCGATGCCGCTTCAAACTCACATCCGGTGGCCGCTCCACATCGGCCGCACCGATATCCCGCTTGCGTCGGGCAAGGGCTCAGGAGCGCGGGACCATTCTCTTCTTCGGCTTTTTAAGCCAAGCCAAATGTCGGTCCGCTCACCTGGATCCGCCGGAGCTGATCAGGCCCCCGAAGATGAAAGGGGGGAAGCGTTTGTTTTCAGGCGGCTGTCGTCTCGGCTCCTTCCAGCACAACCCCGGCGGTCACATATTTCCAGAAGGCGATCAGCAGCTTTCGCGCCAAGGCAACGATCAGCACTTTCCGGACTCGGCCACCATTGAGCTGTACGCGCTGATGAAACCACAGGCTCAGCATCGAACGGGGCTGATGCCTTACCCACAACCAGGCGAGCTGGATCATGGTTGTTCGCAGCCGCGGGTTTCCGGCTTTGGAGACGCCTTGTTCGTGCGCGACGGATCCGCTCCGCCAAGGCGTCGGCGCCAATCCGGCATAAGCGGCAACCTGCCGTCGGTTGGAAAAGTTTCGGAACAACCCCTCCGACCACAGGACACCGGCGAATTCCGGGCCAATCCCCTTCAAATTCTTTAACATTGCTCCTGGCGCTGGCGAGCCTTCGTCCGACGGGCTGAGCATAGCATCCCGCTCAGCCTCCACGGACTTGATCTGTTGAAGTGTGAGTTCGAGTCGATCAAGTTCGCGCCCTATCTGTGCCTTCAAATGCTCAGGTAGCGGACGACCATCACCGGTCTTGAGTTCCTCAAGCCGCTCCCGTCTTTTGCGCAATAAGGGCTCGTAGTCAGAGATGCCCTGGGCGAAGAGCAGCCCCTTGATCCGATTGACGTGCTCGACCCGCTCCGCTGTCAGCGTCTTGCGCTCGCGGCAGATCCGGCGACGATCCTCCTCTTGTGGGGTCGGTGCTCGAACCATTGCGCACACCCGCGGCTCGCCTCGCTTATAAGCCAGCAGCGCGCGCACCAGAGTTTCCCCATCGATCTTGTCTGTCTTCGCCCGCCGACGCCGGCGCGACGTCGCGATTGAAGCGGGATCAACGACGTGGCTTTCGCCCCCTTCGTCCTGTAGCAAGCGGTGGATCCAAAAGCCGTCGAGACCCGCCTCCTGAATCACAATGATTGGAACGACCTGCCCCGTGCGGACCCGCACCTTGTCCTTGAGCTGAGAGAACCGCGTCCCCAGTCCAGCGACATCGCCGCTACGAACCGTATGCTTCGACATCTTTTCTCCGCCGTCCGGCGACAGCGATGTAATCAGCCATGTCGATCGACTAAGTTCCAACGAGACGAAAATCGCGCCAAGATCGGTGCGGATAGCGGTCGGCGCTCGGAAGGCTTCCATGGCGAGGCGAAGAACTGGCACGGCCTCGCTCGAGCGATCCGACGGGGCCTCGGCAACATGAAAATCCAAGCCTCCCTCACCGCAGCGGCGGTGAACCTGAAGCGGCTGGCGGCCGCTTTGTTTGCCCGATTCCTGAGATTGTTGGTGCTGAGGCCGCCTCTGACGCTCGTTGAGGAACCCTGAGGAAGTATTCCGGCAGTCATAGCGTCGAAGCCAGCGCAGGCCCCGGATCACACGCGGAAAGGCGGACTTCCTCAACAGCCCCACGCGGCAGCGCTGCCACGTCGCGCTGAGCACCTTGCTGACGGCCGCCTTGATGCCTTCGTGCGGCTTGGGATCGGTCAGTGATAATTTTCATGGTCGCCTCCAGAGTGGGTGTGTCAGCGACCTCACTCTGCCAGAGCGTCGGTCGCTATCCACTCCCCATGGGATCTCTTCTCGTCGACGCAAAGCACAAGGGCCTTGTCGGGCGGGTTGAGATATAGGCCCGATGACGTCCTGGACCTTCTCGAGGAACGCCTTGTCATTGGACAGCTTGAATTTTTCGATCAGATGCGGCTTCAGCCCGTGCGCTGCCCAGATGCGCTGCACGCTCGACGGGCTGAGCCCAACACCTTGGCGAGCTTGCGCACCGACCAATGGGTGCCCGCCGACGGCTTCTGATGCAGCGTCATATCCACCACACGCTTGATCACCTCGGCCGAAAGCGGCGGACTGCGGCTCGGCCGGCTGGCATCCCGCTTCAGCCCCTCAGTGCCGCACGCAATATAGCGATCACGCCAGCGATAGGCGGCTCGCTTGGTTTTGCCAGTCGCCCGAACGATCGCGGTGACAGCCTTGAGTTGCGGCCATGACGTGCCGCGGGCCGGTATGGTGATACGCGGATCAGCTCCAAATCTAGAAAGCGAGCGCGAGGCTCGGTGCGTCATTCTGGTTTTTCTGATCTCGATCTGATCGATCATTTGCCCATGCGGTTCAGGCCTTCCTCACATCCCCGACGGACCCGGTTCAGGTGTGCTGCTGAATGCTCATGCGGGCACCGTTGCCGGATTCCGGTAATCCTCTTCCTTCGTCAGGATGGCCCAGATGCCACGCGCCATCTTGTTGGCCAGCGCAATGGCCACGAGCATGCGCGGCTTCTTCGGCATCACGCGCGCGAGCCAGGAGCCCTCGGGCGCGCCCTTCCGCGATGCCCATCGGACCACAGCCATGGCTCCAATGATGAGCAGGCGTCGA
>NZ_JAMYMF010000090.1:0-5382 GCF_040318415.1 Mesorhizobium sp. M1163
CCCGCCCGAACGTGGATGAAAGGCGTAACGGACAATCTTCTTTGCCTCGCCATCCTGATAACGGGCATTATGAGCCCAGTCCGACCGGCACCGGAAAGACTTGGCTGGCCTGCGCCTTCGGACGTCAGGCCGCCCGGCTCGAATCATTCCGTGCTCTACCTGCGCATGCCGCGTCTGTTCGAAGATCTCGCCCTGGCGCGTCGCGACGGCCGCTTTCCCCGTCTCATCGACAAGCTGGCTCGGGTGCAACTGCTCATCCTTGACGACTGGGGCACCCACAGCCTGACCGACCAGCAGCGTCTCGATCTGCTGGAAATCTTCGAGGAACGCTATCGCCGGAAATCAACGCTGATCACCGCCCAACTGCCGATCGCCCAGTGGCACGCCATGATCGGCGAGCATGAGAAAGCAAAAAACACCGCCGCCCTTGACCGGCGCCGAAAACGGCGAAATCAATCGCAAATGACTTCAACCAGGCAACCGAGCGCCGACCCCATCCTGCTGTCCGCGAATTAGTGAAACTGCTGTCCCCGATTTAGCGGAACGACTGTCTCGTTTTTGCGAAATACGGACGTCCGACGCAGCTTGCGTTGACAGAGGCGGTTTTACGCGCAATAGCACTTCCGCTCGGCCTATTTTTGTGGAGTTCAATTGTGGTTCGGCCAAGGGCGCTGGGCGCCGGACCGGCCCCGTGTAAAGAGAGAGAGACCCTGCATGGAAGAATTCTTACCGCGCATCGCCACTGGTGCCGGCATCGGCCCGGCTCTCGCAGAGAAGGCCGTTGGGTTAATGCTGGGTTTCCTGCAAAGCCACGCGGCCGACGGTCCCGTTGCCCGCATGATCGAGGCCATTCCGGGAGCTTCGGAATTAGTAGCGAAGTATCATGGCGACGACCCAGAGGGTGGCGGCCTTATGGGGCTCGGCCAGCAATTGATGAGTGAGGGTCTCAGCATGGCAAAGATCGCCGGCCTCGCCAACGAGACGATCGCCTTCACCAAGGAACGTGTCGGCGACGAACTCGTGGACGAGGTCCTCAATTCAGTTCCTGGCCTTCCCCAGTTCGTCTAATCAGCGGCAGCCGGGGGCGCATGACCTCGTGCGCCCGTACCGGCCGTTCTGCGCAGTAGGCATTCTCCGCCGAGCTTTCCGTACCGATCTCGCCAGACCACCAACCGCCGGGCACGCGAAGCGAGCGTTGGAGTACTTCATTCGTCTATTCCAAAATCGACCTCAGGCGAATCGATGTGTATAATTTCTGGCGGTAAGGGTTTATCCTGAACGCTTTCGATGAAGCCCGCGAGATAAGCAAACGTATTGTATTTCTCGAGGACCAACCGCTTCGCCTCTCGTATTGCGCCGCGACGCTCCTTCCAGAGGTCCGAGTTGATGATTTCTTGAATTTTTTGGATTACGTTCTTGTCCTCTGGGTCAATCAGAACCATTGAGTCCGAAGGGAAGAACCTCGTGATTGCCGGGCTGCCGTAATAGATCGGCATTGTTTCAGCAACGAAGCAGTCCATAAGCTTCTCTGTAAAATAGTAATCAGCACGAGTATTCTCGAAAGCTATACTGTAACGGTAAGGTGCGAGTGCGTTCCATTTATCTCCAATCAGCCGAAAACCTCGGCCGAACAGGTCAAAATCGAGCTCCTCTCTCAGCCGTTCCAGAAACGCCAGCCGATATCGATGCCCTTTAAGCAGGGCGATGTTACTGGTAATCCATGAGAGCCGAAGCGGCTTGTCCACGACTTCGCTGACCAGAAGTTGGTCATATGTCTTGTTTACAGACCAAGACCGAGTGATAGGTGGAGCCAAAACGAATCGGCGCCCTGCATTCTGCCGAGCAGCCAGCTCTGCGTCAGACGTCAGGACGATAGTATTTTTCCCCTGCCCTTCATGAAATGCGCGATGAGCTTTCGTCGGCGGTTCGCCGATTGCAAAAATTGTCCTGTTTGGGCTCGCCTCGATATCAACAGGGAGCCCAAAAAGAGAAGCAGAGTTAAAGACGATATGCCAATCGGGCACGAAGGATGTCGTGCGTACAAAAGCGACATTGTTCCAGATTCCACTGCCCTTTGGAGTGAGATGGTGGATTGCATCATCCAAAACGCCCCAAGAATCCAGACATGTAGCAACAATGGGCGCCGGACGTTCCGTCAACAATTTGGCCAACAAAGCAGTTCCACCCCATTCACTTCCGTTGGACCGGGAGCAACTTGTGCATCGGGCGCAACACCTCTCTGCGCCTGAAATAGCTCGCGATCCTGATCGATATCAAACACACGATTCTGTGCGACTTCGCGCCATTCGACAACTCATCTCTAAGACCGCGGGAATCCCTTCACTCGTGAAGGTACTCAATCGCCATTCCGGATTGCGGTAACATTGGGCAGCATAAACCTGCCGGGACCCGCCGTCGAGGCAATTGTCGCTTTGCACTTAACCAGGTTCTTCCTCACTTTGTGTGGTGATCAGGCCGGTTGAGTGGCAGCATGCGTGCCCTAAGGAGTTCGGAGCCCGCTCTGCCGTACATCGCACGCTTGATCGTCTTCAGGCGGTTGATCTGCCCTTCCGCCTGGCCGTTGCTCCACCCATTCAATGGCATTGCGAACGGCGTCAACGTCACGGCGTAGGACCCGAGCGAAACGCGTGATGGCGACGAGCCCGGAGTTGACGGCATCCTCGATCCAAGTGTCGAGCTTGTCCAATTCACAGGCCCCGCAAAATGCCGCGGAAGCGCATGGCAAGCCTGCGCATCGTGGCAAACTCATGTGATCCTTGCTTCAGGACGTCGACCTTTCTCGCCTGGTTGATCGTCAGCATACCCCGGGCCTTCATGCAGAGGGCCGCGGCGACTACCGGCGAGATCACATGGCCGGTCGCCGGATCCTGGATGGGGACAGCATCGCGGGCTGGTTGATGGCGTATGATCGAAGCAGGCGACGCACTGTCCTCGCCCGTCCTCTCGGCGCGGCGCCAGCTTGGGAGAAGCCGCTCCAGATTCGAGAAACTGCCCGTGTAGCCGCGCTGTTTGATATCGTGGAACAGGTGTCGTCCGCAGCGATTGCCGTCTCTCCAGGACTGGCTAAGAAACGCCTCGAAATATAAGGGTGACGTCGGCTCGACGCGGCCCTGCGTCGGTCGGGTGGCGTGTCGAAATTCAGCCATTTGGCGATGCTGCGCCGGCCGTAGCCGGTACGACGGGCGATCTCGGAACAGGACAGCCCTTTCCTTGCGCAAGGCGTGAACCATTTCGAACACCGTCTGCCGCGATTGTCGATGAGCGTGGCGCACCCGGCGCCGATGCGTTGCGTCAACGTGCGGATCATCCTGCATCAGATCGACTTGCGCGCTCCCGATACCCTTATCGGGCAGCAATGCAGGCCCCGTGGCGCGGCCCGAAAGGCTCATCTGCTCCTCGATTGCGACCCGCAGATTCTACATGAGATGGAACCGATCAGCCACCTGGCGCGCTTGCGGTGCACCCTCGCGAACAGCTTGCGCATAGAGCCCGCATCGGTCTCGGCTCACGATCTCGACGGAAGGGTGCCGCTCTAGCCATTGCGACGCACTCGCCACGCTTCTGTCATCCAGGATGTCGACAACCGAATGGCGCTCCAGGTCCACGATCATCGTGCCGTAGCGCCATGATCGCCGCCAGCTCCAGTCATCGATGCCAACGACCCGAATGGTGGAGTTGCTGTGAGCGACCGCGGCATCTCGCTTCAGCTGCCACAGGATAGTGTCGTCGCAGACCGGCATGCCGAGCCGTCGCATCAAGCGCTCGCCGGGACGGCCGCCGGTGCTATGGCCGAGCAGACCGACAATCTCCGCGACCCTCCAAGGGGAAGCAATCGTCGGCAGACGGTCGGTGAATGTTTGTCGTTCACATTTCTGATGTGCGCACCGCCAGCGGCTCAACCGAGGCTTCACCGTCACGGTCTTGCCCTGGACCGGCAGATTCTGAAGGCTGCGGTTGGACCAGCCATGCCGACTTCGGGTCCGTCGTCCGCAATCTGGGCAAAATGCCGAACGCCGGTCCGGCAGCGGAAACAAGCCAACTGTCATCATCAGTGAGCGCGACACCCCGTATTTTAGCCCCTGGGCCGGGGGACCATTTTGTTTTCGTTCGCATGCCCGCACATAGCGGCATCCCTCGCCAACGGCGAATGAACCACACAAAGTGAGGCAGAGCCCCATTAACTGCCAAGCGACACGATCCTTGGCTGCGTACCCGTCCTCGACGATTCCCTCGGAGCATCATTCCTGGCTAGTCCTTTTACCCGGCCATACGCGATCAGCCACTCACGGCCCGGACGAAATGCGCAAAGCTGGCCGCCGCACGTCACAATGCGCAGCGCCTTATTTGGACGATGCTGATATTTTTTCTTCAACGATTGGTCTCAATGCGAAAGGGCTAGGCCGATCGTTGCCTGGCCGAGCGCCAGACCGCCGTCGTTTGCGGGAATGCTTACGTGCGCCAGCCCCTCCAATCCTGCGACTGTGAGCTCGGCAAGTACGCCTTTGAGCAGCAGCCGATTCTGGAAAGCGCCACCGGACAGTGCGACCGTGCCGACGCCGTTTTCGTTAGTGAGTCCGATGGCCTTCCGCGAGATGATCTCTATCAGCGTCCTGTGGAAGCGCGCAGCAATCAGCCCGGTTTCGGCGCCCAAAGCCTGATCACAAAGAAGCGCTTCCCACAGACCTTTCCAGGAGATAACCGGTCCCTTCCGCGAGGTTGCTGGCCAAGCCTCGGCCGCATCCATGAACGGGCTGGCGAGCGCCTCCATCTCCATGCCGGCTTGCCCCTCGTAGCTCTGGCGCTCCAAACAGATGCCGAGGACTGCCGCGCAGGCATCGAAAAGCCGCCCCGCCGAGGAGGCAAGCGGAGCATTGACGCCCCTCTCGATCATCCGGTCCAGCACCCGAAGCGGCTTTTCGGCCAAGGCGGGGACGAAGGGCCGATCGGCAGGAAGCTTGGCCAGGAAATCCGGACCGAAAGCCGCCCGCAGATGCGCATAGGCATTGCGCCACGGCTCGAGGCTGGCCTTGTCGCCGCCGGGCATGGCGACCGGCTCGAAGTATGCCAGCCTCCGGAACCCTCGATAGCCGCCGAGCAGGAACTCGCCGCCCCAGATCGTGCCGTCATCGCCGTATCCGAGACCGTCGAGGATAATGCCCAGCACCGGCGGTGCGTCGATTGCGCGGCCGTGCTGGGCAAGGCACGAGGCGAGATGCGCGTGATGGTGCTGGACCTGCACAAACCTCGCCGCGGTCTCACGGGCAAGCTCCATGGCAAGCTGGGTCGAACGGTAGCCCGGATTCCGGTCGGCCACAATGAGGTCCGGCTTCGTGTCGAACAGGCTTCGATACAGCCCCAACG
>NZ_JAMYMF010000091.1:0-5130 GCF_040318415.1 Mesorhizobium sp. M1163
ACAGTCCATTATCACAATCACAGGATCAGCAGATCCAGCTTTTTCAATAACATAGCGAGGTGTGCATTATGTCGTGGGATCGGTCTGCCCGGTGATGACGAGGTTTTCATGCGCCTTCAGCCAGGCGCCTTGGGCCAGCTGTCGCTTGGCACTTAATTGGGGTCTCCCTCACTTTGTGTGGTTCATCTGCTGTTAGTGGCGCTGTCGCTATGGACGGGCATGCGAACGAAAACGAAATGGTCGCCCGGCCCAGGGGGTGACATCGCCACTGCGGTCCTTCGACCAAGTCGATTCAATTCTGAATTTCGGCCTTTAGATGTTTGTAGCGATTGAATCAGCGACCAAGATCCGGGCAATCGCGGTTATGGTGACCGCGAGCCACTAAGCTTGTGCCGTACCCTTACAATGATTCATCAAGGCGTTTACCTCGGCAATCACGAGATCCGGCGTGATGTCGAACTTGCATCGGACTTTGACCGGACAATGCCGCACTTGGTCCAGACCACACCCGCGACATTCAATAACACTCATAAGCATGCTGACCAGGGGACCTCGAAACCCCCAAATCTCCGGTAGATGTGACGCCGTGAAAATGCCGATAGTAGGGCGGCCAAGCTGGGCAGCGACATGCCCGGTGCCTGAATTGTTCGAAACGACGAGCGCGGCCGAATTCACGAGATAATTGAATTCCAATTCCGACAAGTCGACAGCCGTCCGAATGTTCGCGGCTCCACGATCCCGAGCTATGTTCGCAACCTCCTCAAGCGCTTCCAGGCATTCGCCACGGGCAACGAGGACCACCTCACCACGGGTCGAAAGAGCAGCGACAACTTTGCCAAAACTTTCAATCGGCCAATCTCGCAGGCTGGAATTGGAGAACGGAGCCACGACAATCGGGGCATTGCCTGTAGTCGAATTCTGTGGGTGACCCGCTCCGCTTTCGAAATAGGCAGCTGCCTTTGCGACCAGAAAGAGGAGGATTTCTGACACATGCTGGAGACGCACCTGCTTGCGGTCAATGAACCAATCAAGCCATCTACGAGGGATTTTGTTAGCAAGCCCTATTTTTTGGACCAGCTTGTAGAGGATGGTTCTGCGCAGTTTCAGATTGAATGGCGCTATCGCAATATCGATCTGATGCATGCTGTACGGATCAACTATCGCCGCACGGTGCCTGGCGGGGACTTCAAGCAAGATGGGCCTTGTTTCTTCCGGAACACGCATATCAATGGCAAGATCAAACTCGCCGGTCAGCAGCGGCCTTATGTCGGCGGCTTTTTTGCGCGTTTTGACTTTTGGGTTGCGAGGAAAAAAGTCAAAAGCAATGTGATCGTCGGCGAGGTCGAACTGTTTTGCAGTAGCGATGTTCCAGCTTCCCACCACCAGCGTAATGTGGGCATGCGCAAAACGCTGACGAAGGTCCTTTAGGGGCCCTAGAGACATCCAAAAGTCGCCGACATGATCAAGCTTGAGGACCAAAATTCTCATCCTTGCGCTTGACTGTTCCGGCTCTTCCCAGCTGCGGTATATAATTTGATTGCGGTCGTGCTTTGTAAAATATGCCATTGCCATTCCGAAGATTATACGGTCAACACTGATAGCCAGTGACGCGTGTGTAGGGTTGGAGTGCTCCCCACTTGTCCGCGTCTCCGCAAGAATTCTGCCATCAGATCCAAGCCGCGCTCCAGCAGGAGCTGTCGGGCGAAGTCTGCATCTCTAGCGGTGGTAGCGCGCCAAGAAGCCAGCTATGTCCCGACCCGCAATGTGAAGGGCTTCGTCACGGTCTTGCATGCAGTGAGTTCGAGAAACGCCGAGTAGACGGCGATCGCCAAGCCGCCGTCCCCAGATCTCGAGCATAACGGCAGTGGCCTCGCTCTTTGGTCGATGCTGATCCTGAATGAGACCGTCGCCGCCGGCGACGACATCGCCGGCCGGATTGACCGTCTCCGGCACGCCCTGTCGCTGTGGTCCCGCATCATGGTGGTTAACAAAGGACCCGCCGCAGGCGCTTTTTTCTGCGCGTCCGGGTCGTCCAACATGAAGTGGACGAATCAACCCTGTGATGAAGTCGACCGCCAGCCCGCAGGGAGCGGGGAGGCGGGGGAGAAGTACACGGTTATTCGCCGAGCTTGGATAGCGGCATCGCTATCACGCTGAGAGCCTGTTATGCTGGTCCAGCGTTTGATCGCAGTCTTGATCCGTGCGAGCAGCTTGTGAGGGATGCAACCGAACGAGGCGCTGCTCCCACAGTCGTCGCAGGCCCTCCATCACAGCGTCACGCTTAGCCTGATCCGGCGCAATTGTATTGAGGAGATCTCCCAACATGGCTTCGCCCTCAATCCGCATCAGCAGATTAAACAAGTCGTGTGAAATTCGCACACTGTCACTGTTGAAGTGGGTCGTGCTGATCTCGCAGTGAGTTTCCCGACGATCTGGCGCTTTGTAAGCGCGGGTTTGATGGAGGGACACATAGGGCGGCAACGAAACCGCAAGCGCAGTCCAATCCTGCAGCGTTGCAGCCCGCTTTTTTACCAGGAAGGGCCCGACCACAAGTCCATCCAGCTCTGTCGTCAGAAAGGTGGCAATCGCGTCTGCAACCGAATCCACGATCGGTTCGGCATTGTTGTTAAAGGACGTATTGAGCAGAATTGGAGTGCCTGTGCGCTTCTTGAACGCATTGATGACCTCCCAGTACGCGGGATTGGCGTTGTGCGATACTGTTTGCAGGCGAGCGGTACCGTCGACGTGCGTGATGGCACCGAGCAAGGCGCGCTTTGAGTCACGCACGCGAACGACGAAATTCATGAATGGAAATTCGTGCCTACCGTCCGGGAGGTCGAAAAATTCGCTCGCATCCTCCTCCAGCACAGATGGCGCGAAGGGCCGATAGCCTTCGCGCTTCTTGACCATCGCATTGATCCGGTCCTTGTTTGCGGCGGGCCGAGGGTCGGCAAGAATGCTGCGGTTGCCCAGCGCACGTGGCCCAAACTCCGAACGACCCTGCACCCAGCCGATCACGGCGCCGTTGGCGATCCAGTCGGCTGCACTGCTTGCCACGTCATCAGAGCGTTCAACCTCGAGATGTCCGGCCCATGCATTCAGTTCCTGTTGCACGGCGCGCTCGCTCCCGAGATCAGGACCCCAATAGACCTCCTGCAGTCGCTCACACGGCGCGGGGCGGCCCATCTCGTTAGAGACTATCAGCGCAGCTCCCAATGCGCAGCCAGCGTCGTGAGACGCGGGTTGCACGAAGATGTCTTCGAAAAGCCCTGAATACAGCAGCTTACCGTTCATCGTACAGTTGTGGGCCACCCCCCCCGCCAGGCACAACCGCTTCATGCCGGTGGCCTCACGGTGATGCCGGAGAATGTGGAACACGATCCGCTCAAGCGCTTCCTGCAGTGACGCACTCACATCTCGATGCTGCTGGGTGAAGGGCATTCCCTTTCGCCTGACCTCGATATTGCGGAGCAACGCCGGACCGATGCGGTCGAGGTGAACACGGTAGCCACCGCCGTTGGCGGAGAGCTCGTAGAACTGCTCGAAGAGCTCGCGATAGGGAGCGGGGTCGCCGTAGGGCGCGAGTCCCATTACCTTATACTCGTCGAACAAGCCGTAGCCGAGATAGCGGATCGTCTCGAGATAAAACAGCCCAAGAGAATTGTTCTCGGGGAAAGCCTCGAGTTGCGTAATTTCTGTGCCAGACCCTACCGCCAAGAGGCCCGATAGGAAATCACCAGAGCCATCAATCGCTAGAATGAGACTTTGTTCGAAGCCCGACATTGCAAAGGCGCTCACGGCGTGCGCCTGATGATGACTTACGAATGAAATACGCGAACTGTCCAACTTAGTGCCGAACTCACGCGTTAACAGATCCTGCACCAACGTTTTAGCATCCAACGGAATGGAGAGAATGTCCGGGTGGGATGCGGACATACCTTCAAGCATGGCGTTGGCATAGGGCTCGCTGGCGTAGAGCGCGACACGATCAATGTCGTTGAGCTGAACCCCCGCCGCTGACAGACAGTATTGAATCGAACGAATTGGGAGCTTGTTGGAGTGTTTCATCCGATTGAGGCGTTCCTCTTCGACGGCTGCTATCACCCGTCCGTCTCGGACGAGCACCGCGGCGCCATCGTGCATAAAGGCGTTCCGAAGCTCGAATCGGTTTTCATGGACTTGGTCAAGTCCGCCGCTAATTCCTAGACACAGCATTTCTTTCTCCACATAGTGACGGGCAAGCCAAATTGGCCTGCCTCCGTTTCCAACTAAATAGGCCGCATTGTCGCTTGCAGCTGCAACCGCCTGTCAGGCATCACCGGCATCAAAGAACGCCTCATAAGGGGTCCGCCTGAATCAACATGAGATGCTTCGATCGTGGCGCCTGCCGTTCCATGACGCCGAGAGCTTGGCTGGATCACCGCGCCGTGAACTGGCCCGATTTCATTCCCCGAAAGACCGTCGCACAGCGAGTGACACGTGCTGCACTGTCCACCTGCTTCCCGGTCGCACATCCGATAACGCCTTCGGCTGTGCAGGAGGCCGCATCGCGTCATGCGTCGGCCAAACATGGCACCGACTGGAAGCACGGCAATACCGCGTAGATGTAAAGTGCGCTGATGTTGTATGGTAGCGCTGCCGGCCGGGTCTCCAATCCGCTGCCCAGACGAGCCGACCGGATCTGCCTGCGGCAATAAGCCCGCCCACAAGCAGAATCGCGCTGGGCAGCGGGCTCGCCTGCAAGACTTCGCAGCTCAGGAACATTGGGGACGACTAGCGTCGAACCGCCGACATGGTCGGCCAGTTGCAACTCACTTCTCGGCACGACCTCCACTGCACGTCAGGGCGCATGGAAGATTTTCTCCTTGGATGGGTGATCGGTGCGGACGTGCTTTTGTCCATGCAAGATTTCCGAAGAGTTATGAAATCGTTTGTTTCGATCAAAGTCATCCACGCTATGAATAGCTGACGGACATGCGCTTCAAAGGGCTTCAGGCTTCCTGGATGGCTACTCCGATTTGAAGCGCGTGGCATTCCATGCGCTCTTGACCTTGCCCCTCTGATCTAATCCGGTTTGAAGTTCGTTCTGGCCCATCGAGAGGACCAGGACATGAAACGTAGCCGCTTCTC
>NZ_JAMYMF010000092.1:0-4272 GCF_040318415.1 Mesorhizobium sp. M1163
TGATCGACTGTGGCAACGCGAAGAACCGCCGGGAAGCCTCGATGGCTTGTGCGATCTGTTCCTTCGGGATGCCGTGCTCGACAAGATAGAAGAACCCGTACTCCTCGCAGCCATGCGTAGGCGCTCGCGCTCGTCGTGCCGCGTTGCATCGGCTGCCAGTTTCGCAAGTGAAATTTGTGGTAGCGTGGTCATTGTCGTACTCCGTTGTGCTTAGATCCAGTAGCTCTTTTCAATTGCTAGTGATTGGGCTGCATCGAAACCATCATTAGTATTAAACTTTGGTTGGGACGTTCAACGCCGTGCATCAACCCGGTTAGTGCTCTCAATCGCACCAATGTTCGGCGACGTCACGCGCCACCTGCGCTGGTGTGGAGGGGTGGGGGGGCCGCAGATTGTTCCTGTTCGCCAAGAGCCGGAAATGGTGTGATCGACCAATCGATTGAGCCAACGGCACGCTGCACTATCGCTTCCGTCTGAGCATGGCTGGGTGAAGCGGCGACGACATGCCCAATGCAGTCCCGGTAATCGCCTTTTCTGACGATCGGCGCCTTAGACTTAACATACAATCTGACCTCGGCGACACCTGTTAGAGCAGCTGCCCGGCTGGCGCCATCAATCCAATCGAGGGTGCCATCGCTATCAGCAACAAGAAATTGCGCAACCGCAATCTGTGATTCTCTTTTGCGCAAGTTCGGTTCAACGCCGATGACAAGCTTGATGTGCTCGGTAATAAGATCGACACCGTAAGCCAGCTTAATCAGTAGAGGCATGGGCGCACCACTAAGCCGCGGATTGACTTCAATGACGACTGGGCCACGTTTGGTCCACCGGAGCTCAATACTCTTTGGCCCCCAGCCAAGGCCGAGAGCTGGCAAACAGCTCAGCGAAACATCGGCGATACGCTCATGCTCCTCATCAGTGAGCGGGGCCGGAAGAGTGGACCCTCGATAGACGAAGTGCGGTGGCGGATGGTAGTCAGCGGCGGCAATCCCAACGACCTCATGTCCCATTACTGCAGCGACATACGCAGGGCCTTCTGCGAATTCTTCGACCAGCACTCTTGGCGGAGACCGCCATATGTGCTTCCCCTCCAACAGATAGGCCGTATGTTCGGCCAACTCATCGATGCTGCGGCACAATCGGACACCCATGCTGCCACTGCCGACGGCTGGCTTAACAATCACCGGAAGGCCGATCTCGGCAGCCGAGCTTTCTACGTCCGTCGGATTCGCTGCCAGGCGATAAGCAGGTATTGCAACGCCGGCCTCTGCGAGGAGCTGACGTTGAACGAATTTGTCGTAGCATTGTTCAATCGACGCGGGGTTGGGACCCGGTAGATCAAAATACCGGCAGAGCTTACCAACTGTCGCAGAGACCGACTCGTCGTCGCCGGCAAAGCCGGTAATGCCGGCAATGCCAAACGTTGCCTGCAGCCGGGAACATTCTTGGACTAGCGCATGGAGATTGTCTGTATCGACACGGATTGCCTCAAGGTTTTCCGCTGCAAGATATTCGTACTGAGTCGGATCAGCCGACAGTGTAATCGGATGCAGACCAAGACGCTGAGCCGCTTGGACATAGAGCTGACCATTACCCCTGTGACCTTCGATCAGTATGAGCGCTTTCCTTGCCATTGGCTGTCTCCTACGTTGTGTCCCTGCGACCTGCAGGAGCAAAAGTCGGCATCAGGCCGTTCGGCTGTGCCTGACCTCAGAACTGAAAGTACCATCGCCGGCGATTTGCGGTTGCAAAGATTGTGTATATTTATGCGAAGGATCTGCAACGCTGGGCTAGCGCCTGAGGAGGATCTGGGAGTTGCTGGTCTGGCGGCGGGCTAAACTAGCGCGGATAATTCATGAGGGATCGCGCGCACTGGCGTAGATGGGGAGAGCGGCGAGGGGTGGCAAGTTGCGGACGGGAGATGGACATACGCTGCCACAGCACATGAAGGCCCAGATCAGCCGGGAGCTGGACCGGTTGGAACTGGTCATCAATCAGATCAAGTTCATCGAGGATGAACGCGATGCGCCATCGCGGCGCAGACCGCTGACAGCATGAAGCCTGCGCCGGTCACGATGCTGCTTGAGATCAAAGGACTCGGTGCGGAATTCGTCAACATCCTTTGGTCGGAAGGACTGTTCCGGCATTTTGACAACCGCCGTCAAGTCGCCACCTATGCCGGCCTCGCGCCGACGCCCTGGCAAAGCGGCTCGATCGACCGGGAGCAAGGCGTATCAAAGGCGGGCAATCCAAGATTGCGAACAACGCTGATCCAACTGGCCTGGCTATGGTTGCGGCACCAACCGGACTCGGCATTGGCAAAATGGTTCAAGGCACGCGTCGAATGCAACGGGGGCGCATGAAGAAAACAACCATCGTTGCGCTGGCGCGCAAGCTGCTGGTCGCCCTGTGGAAGTACGTGACCTCTAGGGTCGTGATCGAAGGTGCCGTTATGAAAAACGCATAAGACGTCCACCACTTCATCTTTCTGAAATCTACCGTAGCCTCATGAACCCTGGCGGATCGCTGACGACCGAGTGAGCGTTGGCAAAAAATGCCGTTCCACAGAATGGTCCCGTCATCCTGGGCTCAGCCCGCCGAACGCGGGATATTGGTGCGGCCGGAATAAACGGCGACCGAATGTGAGTTGGATCAGGCTCCGCGAATGGGCATGCCGCCGCTGCCGACGCGGCTGATGGCGGGGCTGGCGATCCTCAAGCACACCTTCAACCTGTCGGACGAGGCGCTGTGCGCACGCTGGATCGAGAACCCGTATTTTCAATATCTGTGCGGCGAGGAATTCTTCCGCCACGAGCTGCCGTTCGACCGCTCGTCGATAACGCGCTGGCGGAGCCGCATGGGCGAGGAGCGGATCATGGTGCTGCTGCAGGAAAGCCTCAGCATTGCGGTCAAGACCGGCGCGATGAAGCCGCAGGATACGCGCCGGGTCATTGTCGACACGACGGTTCAACCCAAGAACGTCATGTTCCCGACCGACGCCAAGCTCATCCATCGCGCCCGCGAGCGGCTCGTCCGGCAGGCGAAGAAGACGGGGCTCGACCTGCGTCAGTCCTATGTCCGGGTCGGCAAACAGCGCTGATCATGTATCAGCGCTACGCCCACGCCAAGCAATTCAAGCGGGCCAACAAGGCCCTGCGCAGGCCCAGGACCTACCTGGGGCGCACCGTCCGCGACATCTCCCGTCAGATCGCCGGCGACGCGGAGCTGGACGCGATCTTCAAGTGGCCGCTCTACCAGGCCTCCACCGTTCTCGAGCAGCGTCAGCGCCAGCGCGGCCGCAAGATCTACAGCCTGCATGCCCATCAGGTCGAGTGCATCGGTAAGGGCAAGGCGCATGCGCCCTACGAGTTCGGGGTGAAGGTGTCGGTGGCGACGACGCTGAAGCGCTCAAAGGGTGGCCAGTTCGCCCTGCACGCCATGGCGCTCCCCGGGAACCCCTATGACGGCCATACCCTGGCAACGGTCATCCCGGACATGCATCATCGGATCCGAAACGCAGCGCATCCTCGCCGATGCCGGCTACCGCGGCCACAACGCGCCACAAAGCCATAAGTTCAGGGTCTTCACCGCTGGTCAGAAGCGCCGCGTGACACCGGCCATCAAGCGCCAGATGCGGCGGCGATCGGCCGTCGAGCCGGTGATCGGCCACATCAAGACGAACACAGAATGGGCCGCAATTACCTCGCTCACACCCAAGGTGATGCGATCAACGCCATCCTGGCCGCAGCCGGCTACAACTTCTCCCTCCTGCTCAGGTGGCTGAAGACGTTTTTGTAGCTCTTCATCGCCGCGTTCCTGAACCGGCCGAAGCAGCTTGCCGCTTAGCGATCAAGATTGTTCACGGTCGACTATTTAACGTGCCACAGATCTCGAACACTTCCAAGATACCATCAGTAGTAGATCTGCTTATATACATGGTGTGAACCAGCGTGCAGAATGGGTCTGACGCAATCTCGATGAAGTTGCATTCATGCCGCACCGAGTAACCGGGCTTGCAGGAGGTCGAGTTTTCCGCGTCCATACATCTGCAACCTGGTGTCGGCGCCGTACCTCACCGGTGATCAGTTCAATCCGTCGATAGTCGTCAGCCATAAGCCTGTGCTTGAGGATATCCCCAAAGCCTCCCGCGTTAGGCCGACTGTCCGGTCGAAATGGGGGCCAGGTCACCATAGCGGTCGCAATGGCCGACAGTAATTCGCTTCCGCTGATCGAAGGGTCACGTTCGGCGAGTGCCAGCGCCGGCGGCACGTC
>NZ_JAMYMF010000093.1:0-3402 GCF_040318415.1 Mesorhizobium sp. M1163
TTCTTATGTGTCGGGCGAGATTATGTGGCGGAGCCGCGCTGACGTCCGTCAGGGCCGGCCAAAACCAGCTTGCCTCCGCCACATAATCTTTAGATGCTGTTCAGCAGTTGCAGAACGGCGTCGTTCGGTCGGAAACGCACGCCGTGGTCGCCGGCGACGCCCGCCTTCTCGAGTCCGTTGCGCATCATCTCGACATCCGCGGCGGCGTAGCGGTGGGTCGTGGCGACCTGTGCGTGCCCGAGCCAGGCTTGGATCGTCAAAAGGTCCACGCCGGACTGGAGAAGCTTCATGGCGAGGGAGTGCCGGAAGATGTGCGGCGATATGGGCTTGTCGGCCAAGGCCGGCCTGATAGCCACGACCCCGGCGGCCGCACGCCGCACGATATGGGTTGCTCCGAAACGAGTCAGGCGCTCGTTGCGGGCGCCGACGAACATCGGTCGCGGCTCGTGATGGGCGATCCCGCGCTCGCTCAACAAGGTCGTCAGCGCTCGCGCCAGGTCCTTGGAAATAGGGACGACGCGGTCTCTGCGCCCTTTGCCGCGCAGCAGCACTTGCGGGTGCGACCGCTCCAACTGAAGATCGTTTGCGTTGACGCCGGTGGCTTCGGAGACCCGGGCGCCGGTCCGTGCCAAGAAGAGCAGAAAGGCTCGGTCGCGCCGACCACGGGGCGTCTTTGGATCGGGCGCCGCGATGAGGGTGTCCACTTCGGCCTTGGTGAGGTGGTACGTCACCTCAATGTGCGTCCGTTTAATGGGAATCGTCAGCACGCGTTGGGCGACGCCGAAGGACGCCGGGTCGGCGGCAGCGACGTGGTGGAAGAAAGATCGGATGGCGGCCAGGCGGGCATTGCGCGTGGCGACGGAGTTGTTCCGCTTCTCTTCGAGTTCGTCGAGAAAGGCGAGAACGAGGTCTCGATCAAGGTCTTCGAGCGTCAATGCCGCCGGCTTCCTTCGTAACCGGGCGGCGGCAAAGAGGATCAGCATGCGCAAGGCGTCGCGATAGCTGGCCACGGTCGCGGGAGTCGCGTTGCGTTGCTTGGTCAGGCGCCGGCGAAAATAGGACTGCAGGAGCGGCGCCAGGAGCAGGTGTTCGCTCATGCTGCACCTCCATCGAGGAAGGCGCGTTCCGCCGCAATGGCGAGAAGATCCGCCGAGCCAGTGAGGTAGTAGGCTGTATCGCTGTAACTGGCGTGGCCGAGATAGGTGGCGAGCAACGGGAGCAGCGCCTGAACGTTGGCGCGCTGTTGGTGCCAGAGGCTGAGGCGGGTCACGGCGAACCGGTGCCTGAGATCGTGCGGCCTTAACGGCTTGCCGCCATCAAGGCCGGCGAGCTTACGGACCTCAGCAAAGCCGTTTTGCAGGCCAGTCGCCGAGAGGCGGTTGCCCCGGGAACTGAGGAAGAAGGCCTGATCCTTGGGCATGAGAAAAGCGGCATCACGCTCACGGGCATAGCAACCAAGGGCAGCCTGGGTTGTCGTGTGAACTGGAACGAGACGATCCTTGCGGAACTTCGTCTTCCGAATGAGGAGGACCCCGTTGGCCAGATCGACGTCGGAACGATCAAGCCGGACCACTTCGCCCGATCGCAGCCCCGAGCTCGCCAACAACCCGATTAGCGTTGCCATCGTCCGGCCTCTGAGCGGGGTGCCTGGCGAAATGCGGGCGCATGCGTCGATGAGCGACGCCAACTCAGCCTCGCTGAGAATACGCGGAGGCGGAATCGCTCTGGATCTGGGGAAAGCTCTGCGCTCCAAGACCTCGGTTCGGACGTCATAGACGGCGAGATACTCGTAAAACCGGCGGAGCACGCCGTGGCGAGTGGCGCGGCTGTTGGCGGCGCCGCTGAACGACAAGGCGAAATCCAGCGCCATCGCTCGAGTGGCGGGGGCATCGAGCTGAGCGCGATCAACGTAGCGGACGAAAGCCCGCAACGTGCCGGCTTGCTTGCTGAAGGCGTAGCCGAGGGAGTGGCGCAGCTCGATGTAACGCTCGGCCTTCTCGCCGAGGAAACGGACGAAGGCGGTCATGCGACGCCTCCCGGAAAAGGGAGTGCGACCTCGGCGAGCTGCGAGGCCGCGACCTTTACGTACAGCGCCGTTGTGTTGATGCTCCGGTGCCCGAGAAGATCGGCGACCTCGTTGATCGGCCTTCGCTGCCTGACGAGTTGGGTGGCAAGGCTGTGGCGCAGGAGATGCGCACCTGCGACCCGCCCGAGTTCGACCCCGCCATGCCGCAACCGCTTCCGTACGATCCTCGAAACAGGCGACGCGCACTTGAACGGTCCCACGGGCGGCGTGAAGGACAGGAACAGATACGGACTATCCACCTTCGGTCGAGCGCGCAGGATGTAGTCGGCGAGCGCGGCGCCGGTCTCCTCGAGGAGCGGTGCCACCCGATCACGCTTGCCCTTGGTGCGCCGGACAAAGACCTCGCCAGTTCGCCAGTCGATATCCTGCAGCCGAATGGCGCGAAGCTCGCCGTTGCGAATGCCCGTGGTGGCGAGCAGCAACAGGACGGCTCGATCGCGGATGTCGACTGGCGTCGTTGCGCCGATCGCATCGATTGCGCGCCGAACGTCATCCCATGCAAGGCGCGGCGGCAAATGCGCCAAACGCCAATGGGGCGTCCCTGGGACGACGCGGGCGAGATCCTGTTCATGGTGGCCAGCCCAACATAAAAACCGAAGAAATGTTCGAATGTGAGAAATCGCCGCCGTGCGGGTGCCGGAGGTCGCCGATAGCGACAGCCGATACTCGATAGCAGCGAGGACATGCTCAGCCGTCAACGCCTCGAGGTCTTGGCCGGGATGGTGATGGCGGAACCAATCCAGAAAGCGGCGGCCGCCCAGAAGAACGCCTTCGCGGGTCTTCGGCTCCAGGCCCCGCACCTTGCGCAGATAGTCCGAAAAGGAAGCCAGAAGTGGGGCAACCGGATCATCCGCTACACTTGGAACGGAAACAATGAAACGCTCAGGAGCCACTCGCCGTGCGTGTCCCAGCGCCGATCCTGCCCCAATGCGCGGAGTATCCGTAGTAAACGTGCATAAATAGCTATCGATGACATCTTGATGGATCGGCATCGGACCACTGCGCGGCCCGGCAAACTGGCTAAAGCGCGCTATGCGGCTCAAGTAAATCTTGGCGGACGCTCTTTTGTAACCAAGCGTGAAAAAATGCTTCGCGATGCGATCCATCTCGCCACCGAGCGCACCGCTACGCAGGCGCTTGAGCACCCCACGATACGAAAAATAGAAGTCGAGCATCCTGCCCCTCCAGCATTGCGGCGCAGGGGGATCCCGCGTCCGTTAGAGAGGCATGAAATATTATGTGGCGGAGGATTCCAGGCTTGGCAGGCTTGGCGGGCATCTGCGCAGCTCCGCCACATAATCTCGCCCGACACATAA
>NZ_JAMYMF010000094.1:0-2929 GCF_040318415.1 Mesorhizobium sp. M1163
ATTCCGGCGTATAGAGCGGGATGACGTGGTCGCCCTTCTTGACCGAGGTGACGCCCTTACCGACATCGACGACAACGCCGGCGCCCTCATGGCCGAGGATTGCCGGGAACAGGCCTTCCGGGTCGGCGCCCGACAGTGTGAACTCGTCGGTGTGGCAGATGCCGGTTGCCTTGATCTCGACCAGCACCTCGCCATCACGGGGACCTTCGAGGTCGACCTCCATGATCTCCAGCGGCTTTCCGGCGGCGACGGCGACAGCGGCGCGCGTTTTCATCAGGCAATCCTCCCATGGCAGTCTGCAATCCAGGTTAGATTTAACTTACCACTCAGCTCTGCGCTATGCACGAAGCGACGTTCTGATCCCGGATTTTCGTCAGAGCTCGCCGATTTGCGTCCGGGATAGGCTCCGACTTTGCCTTGACCGGCCCCCTGAAGCCCATAAAACGGGAAGCCCGGAAAAGAAGGGCAGCCGAGGGACAAGGCCTGCATGTTCACAAAGATCCTGATCGCCAACCGTGGCGAGATCGCCTGCCGCGTGATCAAGACGGCGCGCAAGATGGGCATCGCCACCGTCGCGGTCTATTCCGACGCCGACCGCGACGCGGTGCATGTCGAAATGGCTGACGAGGCGGTGCATATCGGCCCTTCTCCCGCCGCGCAAAGCTATCTGGCCCCGGAAAAGATCATCGCCGCCTGCAAGGCGACAGGGGCCGAGGCCGTGCATCCCGGCTACGGTTTCCTGTCCGAGCGGGCATCCTTCTGCGAGGCGCTGGAGCAGGAAGGCATCGTCTTCATCGGCCCGAAGCCCAAGGCCATCAAGGCAATGGGCGACAAGATCGAATCGAAGAAGTTCGCCAACGCCGCCAAGGTTTCGACGGTGCCCGGCTGGCTCGGCGTCATCGAAAACGCCGCCCATGCCGAAAAGATCGCCGGCGAAATTGGCTATCCCGTGATGATCAAGGCCTCGGCCGGCGGCGGCGGCAAGGGCATGCGCATCGCTTGGAGCAAGGCAGAGGTGCGCGACGGCTTCGACCGGGCGCGGTCGGAGGCCAAAAGCTCGTTCGGTGATGACCGCGTCTTCATCGAGAAGTTCATTGTCGATCCGCGCCATATCGAAATCCAGGTGCTCGCCGACGCCCATGGCAACACGCTCTATCTCGGCGAGCGCGAATGCTCGATCCAGCGCCGCAACCAGAAGGTCGTAGAGGAGGCGCCGTCGCCGTTCCTCGATGCCAAGACCCGCAAAGCCATGGGCGAGCAGTCTGTGGCGCTGGCCAAGGCGGTCGACTACCAGAGCGCCGGCACGGTCGAATTCATCGTCGACAGCGACAAGAACTTCTATTTCCTGGAAATGAACACGCGCTTGCAGGTCGAGCATCCGGTGACGGAACTGGTCACCGGGATCGACTTGGTCGAGCAGATGATCCGCGTGGCAGCCGGCGAAAAGCTCGCCATCAAGCAGGGCGACGTCAAGCTGAACGGCTGGGCGGTGGAAAGCCGCCTCTATGCCGAAGATCCGTATCGCAACTTTCTGCCGTCGATTGGCCGGTTGACGAGATACCGGCCGCCGGAAGAGGGGCAATTTGGCGAAATAGTCATCCGCAACGATACTGGCGTCACCGAAGGCTCGGAAATCTCGATGTTCTATGATCCGATGGTCGCCAAGCTGTGCACCTGGGCGCCGACACGGTTGGCGGCGATCGATGCGATGTCGGAAGCGCTGGACAGGTTCGTTGTCGACGGTATCGAGCACAACATACCGTTCCTGGCGGCGCTGATGCAGCATCCGCGCTGGCGGGAAGGGCTGATATCGACCGCTTTTATCGCCGAGGAATACCCCGAAGGCTTCGCGCCGATCGTGCCAGACGCCGAGGAGAAAGCGGTGCTGGCCGCGATCGCCACCGCGGTCGAACTGCTGCGCCGCGACCGGCTCGACCGGCTGGGCGGGCGGCTGGCGCCGCATTCCGGCGCCTTGAAACGCGATTGGGCGGTGAAGATCGGCCGGGATTATCTTTCGGTCGCCATCGTCGAAGGCATGATTTCCATTCCGATGGAGCTCGACCTCACAATCGACGGCGGCAAGGCACTGAGGGTGACCTCCGACTGGCGGCCGGGCGATCTCATCTGGCGCGGCACGGTCGGCGGCCGCAAAGTCGCGGCGCAGGTCAGGCCGGTGCTGAACGGGTTCCGCCTTGCCTGGAAAGGCATGTCTGTGACAGCCCGCGCCATGCTGCCGCGAACCGCCGAACTCGAAAGGCTGATGCCGGAAAAAGTGGCGCCGGACACGTCGAAGATGCTGCTCTGCCCGATGCCTGGCCTCGTCGTGTCGATCGCGGTTGCCGAGGGGCAGGAGGTCAAGGCCGGCGAGACGCTGGCTGTGGTCGAGGCGATGAAGATGGAAAACGTGCTGCGCGCCGAGCGCGATCTCATCGTATCGAAGCTCAACGCCAAGCCCGGCGACAGCCTTGCGGTCGACGCGGTAATCATGGAATTCGCGTAAGGCTGAAATCCGCCTCGGCGCCGGCCTGGCACGTTGGAGATTAGCGAAAGCCGAGGTGACGGCCAATCTCCCCCCTCGTGGGGGAGATGTCCGGCAGGACAGAGAGGGGCGCGAAGAAACGCGACCTTGCAGTGGGTTGGTACGCTCAGTGGAGGAGGGACAGGCGAGGCCGTGAGGAATTCGCTTTTTGCCGTCGTGGCGTATTTTGTTCTTGCTTTGTGCCGGCAGCTATGCTACTAATCTGGGTATGGTGCTAATTGGCTCCAACGACCCGCCCGCTGTGGCGGGTTTTTTGTTTCCGGCCTGAGGTCGGCGGGACAGCGCCCCTCTCTGTCCTGCCGGACATCTCCCCCACGAGGAGGGAGATTGGCAGCTTCGGCGGTTGCTCTAAACTTCCAAAGCTCCAATCGCTTCCGCTGGACTCGTGTT
>NZ_JAMYMF010000095.1:0-2575 GCF_040318415.1 Mesorhizobium sp. M1163
CCGATCCCACGACATAATGCACACCTCGCTATGTTATTGAAAAAGCTGGATCTGCTGATCCTGTGATTGTGATAATGGACTGTGTCCGCTCCTGCCGGAATGGTGCTGGATATCGAGTTGCTCGATATGTTCATGACGGATGATCCAGGGCGTACCCTTGCAATACTGCTCGGCCTTCAGATCGCCGGCGCGGATCATGCGCAGCACGGTCATTGGCCGCAGGCCGAGCTTCGCAGCCGTTTCCTGCAATGTATGCTCGCCGCGCTCCGACCGTTCGTCCTTTTTGTAGACGGCGATGTCGTGCTGGTTGCGGAAAGTGCAGACACGGGACTGCGTCCATCCGTTCAGACGACCCGTGGTTTTGCCGAGCCGGTTGAGAAGCGATGCGATCGCTCTATCCGGCAATTGGCGTGCCAGGGCACGGATCAGGTCCTCGATGTCCGGCGGGGCGCCCCAACGGTGATGGCCTGCCTTGTTCTTCCTGACCGAAAGCGCGGTATGGTCGCCGCCCTGCCAATGCACCAGCATTTTGATGTGGTCGTCTTCGATGGCGACGACAATCTCGCGGATCACGGCACGGATGATCCGCTTGCGCGTGGTGGCGGTGGCGTTGGCATGATGCCATGCCAGTTCGAGATCGGCGCCCATGCGCAGCAGGCTCCGCCGTTCCTCTTCTCCCAGAGCCTCAGGCTTGTGGCGGTCGAGCGCGTCAAGCTCGTCCTGACGCTCGCGGACGGCTACGAGCGCGGCATTCCAGCGTCGCTCCAGTTCGCCTGCTACAAGCCGGTTGTCCGGGTCGACGGCGTCATACTGGCGGCGTGCATGGGCGGCTTCATAACGTGCCTGCTCGAGTGCGAGCTCCACATGGCGCCGCTTCTCTCCAGCCTGCACGGTGGAGGTCTCGATGGCCTTGATCGCCGCTTCCATGCCGAGCGGTTGAAGGCGTTGAAGAACCTCCGCGCTGACCGCCTGATCGACCCGCAACGATCCGAAGCCGATGCACGGGTCGGTTCCGTGGTTGACCTGCGCTCCGCGGCAATGATAGCGCCCCGTATTGCCGTTGCTGCCGGAATAGGAGACATGCAGCTTGCGGCCGCAATGGCCGCAGCGCAAGAGACCGCCGAGCAGCAACTCGCCCCGGCGAAGAGCACCGCGCGGCACCAGGCCTTTGCTTGTGGCATTGTCCGTGATCAGGCGCTGATTCCTCTCAAAATCGTGCCAGCTCAGGTAACCTTCGTGATGGTCGATGAGCAAGACCTCCCAGTCGGCGCGATCGCGCCTGATCCCACGCAAAATCCGTTTGCGTCCGGCCTCTATGGTGACTTTGCTGCAGGTTCGCCCGAACGCATAGGCGCCGGCGTAGATCGGGTTGGTGAGAATGTGGTGCACCGTATTGTAGACGGGCAGCTTCCAGACGATCGCCCTGTCCGCCGCGCGCGTGTAATTTACGGCAGGGAGCATAATGCCCTCGCGGCGCAACCACAGATGCACCTGCCGGATGCTCTGCAGTTCGTCGAAACGCCGGAATACAAGATCGATCGCCTCGCGGATCCGCAGGTCCGGGTCTTTCTCGACCCGGTTCCGGCCCGACTTGACGTAACCGATCGCCACCGTCAGGAAAAGTTCGCCCCGTCGTGCCTTCTGCTTCAGGGCTTCGATCGAGCGGGCCCGCAGGATCGAAAGCTCCAGTTCGCTCATCGTGCCCTTCATGCCGAGCAGCAGCCTGTCGTTGGGATGACGCGGTTCGTAGATGCCGTCCTCATCGATGATGAGCGTTCCGACAAGGCCGCAAAACTCGATGAGCGTATGCCAGTCCCGGCCATTGCGGGCCAGCCGGGAGGCTTCAATGGCGAGGACCGCACCAACCCGACCTTCGCAGATCGCCGCCAGAAGCTTCTCAAAGCCCGGACGGCTGATGCCAGACCCTGAACGACCGAGATCTTCATCGATGACGATGGCGTCTTTCCAGCCAAGGGACCGCGCTCGCTCGGCAAGGCCATATTGGCGTCGCCGGCTCTCGGGATTGTTGACGAGTTGATCGGCCGTCGACTGCCGGACATAGACATAGGCACCGCGCGCGAGATGTTCAGCGGTGATCTTCATGATCTGCCTCCCGTCCCGTCTGGCTCACCACCGCTTCCCTCAGCAAGGTCTCGATCAGCGGGAGGGTGCGTTCCCGGACTTCGCCTGGAAGACTCGATGGCGGAGCCTTCTTGGAAAACAGGTCTGGCTGGTCGGTTCGGCATTGCCTGCGCTGCATGGTCGTCTCCTGGCTGGCGTGAGTCGCTCTGCAGAAAACGTAGACATGCATCGACCTCGCGGCGCAGGTCGCGCAGGCATGAAAGGGGAAAACGGGGCGCCTCGCGAACCGCCATCGTCAGGGCGATCTCTTCCGTCATCCAGATCGGAATCAGCGCCAGGCTGCCATCCGGTTGTCGCCCGACATAGGCCGGCTCACCGCAATAACGCTGACGGCCTGTGACGAAAATCTCCCCGCCCGAACGTGGATGAAAGGCGTAACGGACAATCTTCTTTGCCTCGCCATCCTGATAACGGGCATTATGAGCCCAGTCCG
>NZ_JAMYMF010000096.1:0-2190 GCF_040318415.1 Mesorhizobium sp. M1163
ATTAACAGGCTGCGGAAATGGGCTGCTAACAACGCGCTCGACGGCCACCGTCCTGTGGTGATTCTTTGGATTTAACAATCGTCGAAATGCTCAGCGCGGGAGGCTAAGGTCTGCCCGTGGGCTTCGTAGCGATTTTTCGATTCAACGGTCTGCGGACCGCCCCGACGCTAGAGTGAGCAAGCCGCATAGGCGGGGCAACGTCCGCTCCTTGCCGCAATCACGTTGTTCCGACAGGCGCGCATAAGGTAATTATGCCGCCTTCCCGTCTGCTGCTCAGTAGACTCCATAGCGAACCTTGATTAGCGGCCCCTCCCTCGCACATCCGGGTTAGATAACAGCGGGGAACGCCGATGTCTGTGAGATCGTGTGTGCGCACAACGCCTCGTTCCTTCGCGAGTGCGACTGCCCGTTGCCTCAAAGATGGTTTTGGCCCACCGGTTGATCGGAGGCGCACGGCGCGCTCCCGGTCACGCTTGCGAGTCTTGATGGCGGGCTGCGGCGCAGTTTTGAGAGGAATCGGCAGCTCATAGTTCGCAGTTTCGTCCGGCCCGGGGAGCCAATATTTTTCAAAGGCGTAGAGGCTCCGGCGTTTTCATTGTTTTGGCTGACACCACGGTTTTGACAACGCCAAGACCATGGTCACTGCGTCTGGGATTCGCTATCGTGGAAGAATGTAATTGCTGAGCGACGATTCCGCTCGCCACTCCACGAACTGTGTCAGTCGTCACCACTGCTGACGGCCGGCTATGTAATGGGTAAGCGCCGCCGACCGCATTCCCTTCCCTCCTCGTTGACGAAAAGTGTTCGTTCGAATGATGCTTTTCCGTTGCCCTAAGCGCAAGGTTTTGACCAGCCAGCACAGGGCCTCCTCTTAAGCTCGCTGGTCGTCAAGGCCCAGCGGCCTCTAGCTGCCGTCCCCCCCGCAACCAAGCCGCTGGGCCGCCTCGCCAACGGCGAAGCTTGCAGGCCGATGTATATTAGCAACATCTTGACTAGGCATCGTCCGCTCCAGACTCAAGCGTCTGGCGCGGGGCACTGGTTGCGATCACGGCCACGATACGTAGGCGGGTCACTGAGGACCGGACAAGCGTCTCGATTCCGAGCTACGGCTTCCCGCATTCCATCGTGGACAGCACGTCCAAGATCAAGAGAGGTCAGCAGATCGAGCTTGCCGGCGAGATCACGCGCATAGAGGAGGAAGGCGGCACTCACAATCGACATGGGACCGCTGTCAAGCCTGACGCCGAGGGGTATTAACCGACGTTCCTTTTAAATTTGAAATGCCTTACCCGAGGCCCGCCCTGGAACGGTAGGTCAGGGCGCTGATCTTCCTCGTCCGGCTCAGCCTGCATCGCGGGCCTTCATGAAAAGCTCCAGCAAGTCGGCGCCAATGCCGAGGGTTGCCATGAGGCTGAACTTAGAGCGGCTAGGGAGTTTCGTCGTCTCTGGCCTTACCAATCGCCTCAAGTAATAAAGCTAGGGTTGGGGTCAGCTCTGTTTCGACTGGCCCAAACAGCTTCTCTACATGACGACGATTGTCTTCGGTTCCGATCAACTCCCGAACGGCGTCTGCAAGGGACTTATGCCCAGCTTTGTCGCGCTTTGTCATGTCGGCCGAGGTTCCCCGCCTGTCGCGCAACTCGCAGATCAGGGAATGGTTGCATTAGGGATCAGGAATGTTTGGGAACTGGGCTCGGGTAACTGGCACATTCGGCCCTAATCAGACGAGCGTAGCACCAACCCCTCTTCCTTGGCAGCCGCCAAGAATGCCTTTCGTGCCTCCTCAGGTTCCATCTCGTCGGAAATGCAGGCGATGCAGACGCGCACCGCTTGGTTCCATTTGGGGCCACGCTTGGTCCACTTCATCAGCTCCTGTCCGGCTGCCTCGACGTTGTTCACGTTCCGGGTCATACCGGCACGGTCAGTCGTCACAGGAACCGGAGGGGAGAACCAATGGGTTGCCATAAGGGGAACTTAGAGCGGCACAAGCCTGCCGACCAACCCAGGTTGTAGGGAACGATGTAGGCCCTCGCGGGGTTAGAACTTGCAGCGGTCGAGTCTTCGTGGATGCAGCCGCTGAGGGGGTCCGTCGCCTGTCCCTCACCGGCGGCGGGCTCCTTTCTGGAAGGCGGTGTTGGTCAGAGACACATAGAACCTTATACCGCAAAACAATTTAGCTATTTGTCGTTG
>NZ_JAMYMF010000097.1:0-2068 GCF_040318415.1 Mesorhizobium sp. M1163
GCTTCAGTCATGCCATTTTGCCCCCGGGCGAACACAAACATTCCAACGATTATGGTGGCTGAGAAATTAGCCGACACAGTCTTGAAGGAAAGCCGGAAAGGCTAAATGCGATCGTCGGCGCCCGATCTACCTTTGCTGCCGGCAAAATTTTGACGGCGAATGGATGCATTTCGGCTCGCGTCCGGCGGACCAGTAGCGGACCGGCGACGGGGGAATTCGCCGGGTGTTCGTGCTAGAGCACGTCCGGTTTAATCCGGGTCATAGCCTGCGGCCTTGAAGTAGTTCTGGCATTCGGCTGGGGTGAAGAGGTCAACGAGCGATCCGACGGCGTTCCACAGGGCTGTGATTGTCCTTTCGGCTTTGGCTCGCATAAGAGCCTTGAGTTTTGAGAATGCGTTTTCGATCGGATTGAAATCGGGGCTGTAGGGCGGCAGGAACATGAGCCTCGCGCCGGTCGTCTCGATCGCCTCTCGCACGCCGGCCGCCTTGTGGGCAGGCAGGTTGATGGGGTTGTCTAATCGCGGTGGGGACGTCAAGTATCTTCGCGCTTGGAGATGCGTTGGCCGGGTACACGGTTGTCTTCGCGGTCAACATCGGTCGCCGCATGATGGAGCTTCGCGGGACGAGCCTTCAATGTGGACGACGCACTTTGCTGAGTCAGCGGTGCAACCCCATCAGCGGAATGGCTCGGCTCACGTCCCGGCAGGGACGCCTCAGGCGTTCAGATTCTGAACGCTATCCGGATTTACGCTGTGGCTCCTGCATTCGGATCAAAGAGCTCGCCGGTTTTAAGCATCGAATGCATAATCACCGCCAGTTTGCGCGCCACAGCCACGGCAGCTCATTTGAAGCCGATCCTCTCCCGGAGCTGGAGACCCCATGTCCGCAGGGTGCTCTCGGTTGAGTTACGCGTCAGAATAACCGACGCCGCTTCGTAGATAAGCCCTCGCAAATGGCGGTCGCCGCGTCGGGAAATATGGCCGTCATAATCGACTTCTCCGGATTGGTAGCGGCGCGTCGTTAGGCCTATCCAGGCGCCAACAGATCGGGACGTCTTGAAGTTGCCCGGATCTTCAATGGCAGTGGCGAACGAGGTTGCGGTGATGGCGCCGATGCCAGGGATCGACATGAGCATGCGGCATGCCTGGCTCTGACGTGCATCTGCGACGAGCTGGCGCCCAAGCTCGGCGGCACGGATGCGAATGCCGCGCCAGGCCTCCAACATCGGCAGCACGATGAGAGCAAGTTCCTCGTGATCGATAAGAAGGCGCCGAACGTTCTTCTCGAACGTGGTTCCCTTACCTGCAGGAACGAGCAGCCCGAACGTTTTCATGATTCCACGAATCTGGTTGGAGAGTTCGGTGGTGATCCGGACCAGCCGGGTTGTGCCGCCACGAGCGTGCGGGTCAGCATGCTGTCAAATCCTTTCACCCGCACCTCACGGAAGAATCCCACCTCTGCAAGATGCGCCAGACCGTCGGCGTCGTTCGCGTCGGTCTTATTCGGCGCCATATCGAGCGCAGCTTTGGCATGGCGAGCATCGATGCAGATCGCTGGCACCCTTTCTGCGCGTAGCGAGTGATAGAACCAGACGGAAAGGGGTCCAGTCTCGAACACCACGCGTTTGGCGGCTGGCGCCCGCTTGCGGATAAGCTCGGCAATGATCTTTGGATCAGAGGCGCACTTCCCGCGCCAGACGCGCTTGCCTTCACGTCGGATCGACACCGCTGTCTCTTTCATCGACACGTCGAGACCGATATATTCTTCCATGGCTGTTCTCCATCAGATGCTTGGGCCCGGCGTCAGGTCGTGAGCCCGTATTTCCATCTTATCGGGGAACAGCCACCTTCCAAAGATATGATTGGTTTCAGGGCGACTCGCTCCCGCGATTACCCCATGTGGATGCCAGCCTTCTCCGGCGGCATCGCGATGTGCCAAGTTTGTTGTGTTAGAGCCACGCAAAGGAGAGGCAGGCATCCATGGAAAGGTTACCATCATCGGGGTCGATCTGGCAAAGAACGTCTTTCAACTGCACGGGGCGGCAGCTGACGGATCAGTCGTATTTCGC
>NZ_JAMYMF010000098.1:0-1830 GCF_040318415.1 Mesorhizobium sp. M1163
TCGACGCCTGCTCATCATTGGAGCCATGGCTGTGGTCCGATGGGCATCGCGGAAGGGCGCGCCCGAGGGCTCCTGGCTCGCGCGCCTCGCGCTCGCTTTCTAGATTTGGACCTGATCCGCGCATCACCATACCGGCCCGCGGCACGTGAATGGCCGCAAATCAAGGCCTGACACAAGACCGCACTCGATCACGCGTTCAAAGGTTCAAAATCTTCCTTGCAAAACGGCTGGCATCCACACAAGCGTCATGTATGTGGCGCGCTGCACGGCCCATTTGATGGCATGGACCGCCCCTTCCGAACCGCGGATAGTGGAGCGTGTTTTTCCTCAATAGCTCAAGGGAAGCCTGCCATGCCTGTTGTCACCATCGGAATCGATATCGCCAAATCCGTCTTTCAGGTCCACGGTGTGGACGCATCCGGCCGTGCGGCTCTCCGGCGACGCCTCGGGCGCAGCCAGTTGCTGGTATTCTTCGCCCGGCTTTCGCCTTGTCTCATCGGGATCGAAGCTTGCTCGAGCGCGCATCACTGGGCTCGTGAATTGGTTAGGTTCGGCCATGAGGTGCGCCTGATCCCTCCGCAGTATGTGAAGCCTTACGTCAAGCGGAACAAATCCGATGCGGCAGACGCCGAGGCGATCTGCGAAGCGGTGGCGCGGCCGAACATGCGGTTCGTGCCGATCAAGACGCGCGAGCAGCAGAGTGTACTGGCATTACACCGCGCCCGAGCATTGCTGGTTCGCCAGAGAACGGCTTCGATCAATGCTGTTCGTGGGCTACTCAGCGAATTCGGCCTAGTGGCCGCGAAGGGGAGTAGCAGGGTCCTCGAACTGCGTCGGCGCATGGAAGAAATGGAAACATACTTGCTTCCAGAGGAGGCTCGGGAGGCGATCCGTAGGCTTCTCGACCATATCGATGCCATTCACGACCAGATCGAAGCCGTCGAGAGGAGGATACTGGACTGGCACCAGAGCAGTGAAGAAAGCCAGCGCTTGGCTTCCGCACCGGGGGTGGGTCCCATGACCGCCACTGCGATCATGGCAACGGTGGGTGATGGCCGTCAGTTCCAGTCGGCGCGGCACTTTGCAGCCTGGCTCGGCCTCACACCCCGGATCCAGCCAAGCGGCGGAAAGGAGCGGATCGGCCGGATCAGCAAGGGCGGCGACCGGTATCTGCGCACGCTACTGATTCATGGCGCCAGGGCGGTCGTCGGCACGATGTTCCGCAAGAACGTCAAGCCTCGGCCCTGGCTCGCCGCTCTGGTAGGTCGCAGGCCTGCGAACATAGCCGCGACTGCCGTCGCGCACAAAACTGGCCGTGCATTGTGGGCTATGCTCACCCGTGCCGAGACCTATCGCCGCCCTGCCAGCGCGGCAATGGCATAACCGAGTTGGCGCCGGCGGACGGCGCTAGCTTGCGAGGGTAAACGAATGTGATGGCGAACCGGTCGGACCGGGTTCGGCAAAGGTCTCTTGAACGATGCGAGCGAACAGAGCTCGTCCATTTGTCTGGCCGCCGATCCGCGAAAACCATCAGGGCCAGCAGCCGTGCGGCTGCATATCCAGGCCGGATTCACGACCGCAAGCACCGGATCCGTCATCTCCGTTCGAATTCCCTTGCAAGTCAGGGGCGGTCCATACACGTCGTTCTGTTCGAGCAAGATCGCGCCGACCAGGCGGACGTTGGCGTCATCATTTGGGAAGATGCCGATGACCTCGTGCGCCGCTTGATCTCGCCGTTGAGGCGTTCGATCGGGTTGGTCGAGTGCAGCTTGGCGCGGTGCTCCTTGGGGAAAGTCATGTAGGCAAGCACGTCGGGCTCGGCGTCGTCCA
>NZ_JAMYMF010000099.1:0-1782 GCF_040318415.1 Mesorhizobium sp. M1163
CCACCCCGCTCACATGGGGACTTTGTCGTCAAGGCTATCTTCGCATATCACCTCAATGCGTTTGTGATCCAAGGTCCGAGCCTGTCGTCTTGGCGCGGTGACAACACCGGTCCAAACTCACATACGGTCGCTGCGCTGTAGCAGCTGCACCAACATCCCGCTTTCGTCGGTAAGGCTCAGGGGAACGCGACCAGTCTTCCGGACGGCATTTTAGGCCAAGTGGGGTGGGAGGTTCGTTCGCCCCGGATCGGCCGGGAGCGATCAATCCCGGCGGATGGAAGAAAGTGCGTTGATCAGGCCGGCTTCATGACAGCACCCTCAATGGCAGCACCATGATGAACATACTTCCACAGCGCGATCAGAAGTTTCCTCGCGAGCGCAATGATGGCCGGCTTGCGGCGCCTGCCGCCGTCGAGCGTGACTCGCTCCTGGAACCACTGTGCCAAAGCCGATCGAGGTTGATGCAAAAGCCAGAACCACGACAATTGCACCATCACGGTCCTCAGCCTCGGATTGCCCGCCTTCGATACGCCCTGTTCCCGGCTGATCGATCCGCTTTGCCATGGTGTCGGTGTCAGACCGGCATAGGAGGCAAGCTGCCTTCGGTTCGCGAACTCGCGATACAGTCCCTCGCACCACAGCACCTCGGCAAAGTCCGCCCCCACGCCGCGCAGTTGCTTGAGCATCGACATTCCATGGGCGACCGTTGACGGGTCGCATTCATTGCGGGCCACTTCGTCACGCGCTGCCTCCACGTCCTTGATCTGCCGAAGCAGGAGCTCGATCCGGTCCAGTGCACGCACAATCTCCGTCTTCAGATTCGGCGGTAGTTCACGACCGTCTCCGGTCCTGAGTTCTTCCAGTCTAGTGCGCCGGTCCCGCTTCAGCGGCTCAAATCCAATGATGCCCTGTGAGAACAAGAGCCCTTTGACCCGGTTCACGATCTTTATCCGCTCCGCGATAAGAGCGCGTCGCTCACGGCTGTTGCGCTTTCTGTCCTCTTGCTCGGGCGATGGCGGAACGACCATGGCGCAGACCCGCGGTTCGCCGCGCTTGTAGGCAAGCAGGGCGCGAAGGAGGGTCTCGCCGTCCAGCTTGTCTGTCTTTGCCCGGCGTTTCCTGCGTGACGTGGCGATGGATGCTGCATCAACCACATGGCTTTCGATGCCGTCACGCTCAAGGATCCGATGTATCCAGAAGCCGTCTAGGCCAGCCTCTTGGATTGCGATCACCGGCACGTCACGGCTCGTTCTGCGCCGAACCGTCGCCTTCAACTGGCGGACAAGGTCCAACAAGCCGGCCGTATCGCCTGCTTTGACGACGCGCTTTGACATCTTCTCTCCATTGCACGGCAGCAAGCTCGTCACCAACCAGGTCGAGCGACTGAGTTCGAGAGACAGGAAGATAGCGCCGAGCGTCGTATGGACTGCACCGGTTTCATTCTCAGTCGTGTTTTCAGTCTTCATGTGTCTGGTTCCTTCAAGTTCTTCACGAGCAATGTGCCGGTCAAAGCGAGTTGATCGCAGCTGCGGTCATCGCTTCGCGATGCGGTTTGATTGTTGCCTGCCCCCGCTCGCGGGGTGGGCGACGCTCCTTTCTAGGCCCGCTGCGGCGCGCCGCAACGCTCGCTGCGCGCGCATCCTCCACTCCGTTCCGGCCCTTCGGGTGCGGCCCGCCTCGTTCAGCGGGCCAAGCCAGTCGCTTTCTGCCGCCCACCCCACTCACGGGGGCAGGCACGCGAGATTGGGATCGAGCGCTGCCTCCACCGCCCCATGGGATCTT
>NZ_JAMYMF010000100.1:0-1679 GCF_040318415.1 Mesorhizobium sp. M1163
GCGGAGAATCATATTGAATTTCGATTATATTGTTGTAGGTGGCGGTTCATCTGGATGCGTTATGGCGAACAGGTTATCCGCCGATGGTAATCGCGTGCTGCTCATCGAGGCCGGCCCGGACACGCCGCCGAATGCCATTCCTGACGATATCCAGGATGGCGACCCGACGCGTGCTTACCTTAATCCTGATTATCGCTGGCAATCACTCCACGCCACAACTGTGCGAGATGGCCGCAAGCCTATTCATTACGAGCAGGCCCGCGTCATGGGCGGCGGGTCCAGCATCAATGCACAAGTCGCCAACCGCGGTGGCCCCGAAGATTACGATGAGTGGGCCTCAAGCGGTGCAACGGGCTGGGGTTGGGAAGACGTGCTGCCCTACTTCCGTCGTCTAGAATGCGATTTGGATTTCGGCGGCGAATTTCATGGCAAGGACGGCCCCTTGCCAATCAAACGTGTGCGCCAATCAGACTGGTCGGGCTTCATCCGGGCAATCTCCGAAGCGTACGATGCTCTGGGGCTTCATTTCAGGCCAGACTTCAATGGTGCATTCGGTGATGGCTTTTCAGTGGTCCCGTTGACCAACCACAATGGTCGTCGGGTCTCCTCCGCGATGGCCTACTTGTCCGAAAGCGTCCGCTCTCGCCGTAATTTGACAATTTTGCCGGAAACGACAGTTGTGCGGCTGACCTTTTCGGGAACCACGATAACGGGCGTCGAGACGGAGAACAAATCCGGCTTGCAATCGTATAGCGCTTCTCGCGTGATCTTGTGCGCCGGAGCACTCCATTCACCCGCCATATTGATGCGCTCCGGGATCGGCCCCGGGAAGCAATTGGTACAGCTCGGTATCCCGGTTGTTGCAGATTTGAGAGGTGTGGGCCAGAACCTTCAGGAGCACCCGACGATCTGCGTTTCGGCCTATTTGAAGTCGGCCGATCGCTTGTCACCCAATGTGAGCGAATATATTCAGATGCATGCTCGCTACTCGTCGGGTTACGATGGCTGCCCGTCGACGGATATGGCAATATCGACTGTTGCCAAATCATCCTGGCACCCACTCGGGAAGCGCCTCGGCACTCTCGCCTTGTGGGTCAATCGCAGCTACTCGACGGGAACTGTTGCGCTCAAGGGTAGTTCGCACAGAATAGAGCCGGAGGTCGATTTCAACTGGTTGAGCGACAAGCGGGACGCCGAGCGCCTGAAGCAGGGCTTTCGTTTCATAGCTCGCCTGCTGCAGCAAGATTCACTGTCCTCTGTGGCGCTGGACCCGTTTCCGTCAGCGTTGAATGCGCGAGCGAAGCGGGTGAGCAAGGTCAATCGCATAAACTATGCGCTCACCTCAGTTCTGGCGCTGCTCATGGACACGTCTCCGCGGCTGCGCCGCGGGCTTATTAGGCGCCTCATAACGGAGGGTCCTAGCATTTCCGATCTCATCAATGACGAGGAACATTTGGATCGGTATATTCGCCAGAACGTCATCCCAAGTTGGCATCCGACGTCGACCTGCAGGATGGGGGCAGCCGCGGATCCTGGCGCTGTGACCGATCCGTCGGGACGCGTTCTTGGTCTTTCGGGTTTGAGGATCGCCGACGCTTCAGTCATGCCATTTTGCCCCCGGGCGAACACAAACATTCCAACGATTATGGTGGCTGAGAAATTAGCCGACACAGTCTTGA
>NZ_JAMYMF010000101.1:0-1436 GCF_040318415.1 Mesorhizobium sp. M1163
GACGTGCCGCCGGCGCTGGCACTCGCCGAACGTGACCCTTCGATCAGCGGAAGCGAATTACTGTCGGCCATTGCGACCGCTATGGATCTGCATATTCGTCTTACCCTTAGCCTCACAACCCAGTCCATAGATACAGGTCGAGACAATATGGTCGCTGTCTGGGGCACCACCGCGGTTAGCGCCAAGTTGCTGCGGCTTGATGAAGAGAAAACCCGCAATGCATTTGGGATTGCTTATGCACATGCCGCCGGCGAAGCCCAGATGTATGTAGAATCTGCCCACAGTCTGTCGCTGCAGCAGGGACTTCGAGCTCGATCAGGGATTGAGTCGGCACTTTCAGCTATGGTCGGATTTACTGGCCCGCGGGAGCCGTTCTTCGGGAAGTATGGATTTTACAAAGCTTTCGAGACTGATAACGACGTCAATATGATAACCGATAACCTCGGGTCTCAATATGTGAACGCTTCGATAAGCTTCAAGCCTTGGCCCTCTTGCAGAGCTACGCATCACGGGATCGATGGGCTGTTGCAATTGCGCAAGATACACAATTTTACAGGTGACGACGTTATTTCCATTGAGCTCGGACTGAACCATCTTGCCGACCAAGCCGTAGCTCAGCCGCGTGACAAAAAGTGGGATCCAAGAGACCCAGTGGTGGCGCGCTTCAGCTTGCCTTACGTCGTTGCTGTTGCCGCACAGCATGGCAGAGTTGCCATCGGAGACATGCTTCCTAAAGCGTTTATTGACCCAGCGGTGCGTAGGATCATGGCTGTCACAAAGGTTGAGGTCGATCCAGAAATCGATCGGACCAACGGTCGGCATGGGAATTCGCCGACAACAGTGAAGGTGAAGCTAAGGGGTGGGGCAGAACATTTCATTCGTATCGACAAGCCATTCGGACATCCGGAAAATTGCGCGTCGCTTGTCGATGGAATGCGAAAGCTTAAGGATTGCGCCGAGATGTCGGCGTTTCCATTCTCCAGTAAGAAGCTGGAATTGATCGGGGAGTTCATCGATGAACTTCATAAGCAGCCCACCTTGGCACCGCTATTCAAACTGCTGGTTGGGGGGAAGTAGCGCTCGGCGCCTTTTGGGGTCGTGTCCCATCAGGTGGTGTAGCTCGGCGGTACCAAGCCGCTCGCGAGCGCGCCGTTAGTAGCGCTGTAGCGAGTGAGCGGCGTGTCGGTGGTCATCGGCGCTTTCCGGTAAGGTTTGGTTGTTGACGCCAACCCATTTGGAAGGACCACCGATGACCGACGACATGATGAACCTGCGCACGCTCGTGGAGAAGACCCGGATGCCGATCTGCTGCGCGAGATGATCGGCTTTGCCGCCGAGCGGCTGATGGAAATGGAGGTGGGCGCGGCCACCGGCGCCGCCTATGGCGAGAAGAACCCGCTTCGTCTCGCCCAGCGCAACGGCTACCGGGAACGCGA
>NZ_JAMYMF010000102.1:0-1354 GCF_040318415.1 Mesorhizobium sp. M1163
AGGCGGAGGGCTTCGCCAGCGCGGAAGCCGCGGACCCCTCAAAGCGTGATGCCAGGGCTCGTAAGCGTCGCGCCAACCGCGGCTCGTTGCCCGCCCATCTGTCGCGCGTCGAGCAGGTAATCGACATCGCCGACAAGATCTGCCCGTGCTGCCAAGGCCAGCTGCATGTTATGGGCGAGGACGTCTCCGAGCGTCTCGACATCGTGCCCGCCCAGTTCCGGGTGATTGTCACCCGTCGACCGAAGTATGCGTGTCGGGCCTGCGAAGAGGTGGTCGTGCAGGCGCCAGCGCCGGCACGTCTCGTCGAAGGCGGCATTCCTACAGAGGCCACGGTGGCTCATGTTCTGGTGTCGAAGTATGCCGACCACCTTCCCCTATATCGTCAGGCCCAGATCTACGCCCGCCAGGGCGTCAATCTCGACCGTTCGACACTCGCCGACTGGGTGGGCAAGGCAGCTTTCCTGCTTCGCCCTGTGCATGAGCGGCTGTTCGAGCGGCTGAAGGCTTCAGACAAGCTCTTCGCGGACGAGACCACTGCGCCTGTGCTTGATCCGGGCCGGGGGCGGACCAAAACGGGGCAGTTGTTCGCCTATGCCCGAGACGACCGACCTTGGGGCGGAATGGACCTACCCGGCGTCGCCTATCTCTACGCTCCGGACCGCAAGGCCGAACAGCCGATCCGGCATCTTCAGGGCTTTGTCGGAACCCTGCAGGTCGACGGATACGCGGGTTACAAGGCGCTGGCCGAACGCAACGCCGTGAGCTTGGCCTTTTGCTGGTCGCACGTGCGTCGCCGCTTCTATGAGCTCGCGCAGTCCGGCCCCGCGCCGATCGCGACGGAGGCGCTCGCCCGCATCGCCCAACTCTACCACGTTGAGAGCGATATCCGCGGTCGTTCCGCCGACGAACGCCGCGCCGTCCGGCAGGAGAGAAGCCGTCCCGTAATCAATGCCCTTGAGCCGTGGCTTAGGCAGCAACTCACCCTTATCAGCCAGAAGACCAAGCTGGCGGAAGCCATCCGCTACGCGCTCTCGCGCTGGCAAGGTCTGACAAGATTCCTCGACAACGGTACGATCGAGATCGACTCCAACGTCGTCGAGCGCGCCATCCGTCCCATTGCGCTGAACCGCAAGAATGCGCTCTTCGCCGGCTCCGACGGCGGCGCCGAGCATTGGGCAACGATCGCTTCGCTGATCGAGACATGCAAGCTCAACGGCGTCGAGCCTCACACCTACCTCGCTGACGTGATCGCCCGGATCGTCGCCGGCCATCCACAAAGCCAGATCGACGATCTGCTGCCTTGGGCCTACAGACCTATGCCGCTCAAGGCCGTGGCCTGAGAACAGCGGTTACG
>NZ_JAMYMF010000103.1:0-1298 GCF_040318415.1 Mesorhizobium sp. M1163
GGAACTGTCAGGAATTCTGTGCGCGAGGCCGGTTTCGTCATTGGCTGACGAACCTTTCGCCGAAGACGACGGCGAACTGGGTCTTGGCCTCGAACCATTCGCGCGGCGGTCGTTTCCATTCCTCGGCCGCGTGGTTCAGCACCAAATATAGCAGCTTCATGGCCGCATCGTCACTGGGGAAGTGTCCCCGGGTGCGGACGGCGCGGCGCAGCTTGGAGTTCAGCGCCTCTATGGCGTTCGTGGTGTAGATGATCCGCCGCACGCTTTCGGGATAGGCAAAGAATGGGACGACGTGCTGCCAATTGCGCCGCCAGCTTTGGGTGATCGCCGGATACCGCTGCCCCCAGTAGCTGGCTTCGAAGTCCTCAAGAGCCTTCATGCCGGCTTCGGCGTCCTTGGCCCGGTAGATCGCGCGCAGCGCCGGGACGACGGACTTGCGGTCCTTCCAGGACACGAACTCCAGGGAATGACGGATCAGGTGCACGATGCAGGTCTGGACGACAGTCTGGGGAAAGACGGCGTTGATCGCCTCGGGGAAGCCCTTGAGGCCGTCGACGACGGCGATCAGGACGTCGGCGACGCCACGGCTCTTCAACTCGTTCATGACGCGCAGCCAGAACTTGGCGCCCTCGGTCTGCTCGATCCAGATGCCGAGAATCTCCTTCGTGCCGTCGGGCAGGATGCCGAGCGCGATGTAGACGGCCTTGTTCCTGACGAAGCCCTCGTCCCTGATCTTGACCCGTATGGCATCGAAGAAGACGAGCGGATATACCGCGTCCAGCGGCCGGTTCTGCCACTCGGCCACTTCCTCCAGGACCGCATCGGTAACCGCCGAGATCAGGTCCGGCGACACGTCGATGCCGTAGAGCTCCTCCAGATGGCCGCGGATCTCGCGCACTGTCATGCCGCGCGCGTACATGGAGATGATCTTGTCATCGAAATCGGGAAAACGGCGCTGGTATTTGGCGATCAGCTTCGGATCGAAGGTCCCGGCCCGGTCGCGCGGGATCGACAGCGTCATCTTCGACGTGCCCGTCAGCACCGACTTCCGCGAATGGCCGTTGCGGCGATTGACGCTGCCGTCGGTGCGTTCGTCCTCAAGGTGCTCGTCGAGTTCAGCGTTCAGAATCCGTTCCGAAAGCGCCTTCTTCAGGTCGTCGAGCAATCCGTCCTTGGCAAACACCTCATTCGGATCGCGGCCGGCAAGCAGTTGGTCCAGAAGTTCCTTCTCAATAGCCATGCGATGATTCTCTCCTTTCCATCATCATGGCCTCGCGCACAGAATTCCCGACAGTCCC
>NZ_JAMYMF010000104.1:0-1272 GCF_040318415.1 Mesorhizobium sp. M1163
TGACGTTGCCCCCAGTTTCTATCCAGTTTTGAGTTCGTTTCCGGCGTGGGTTGTGCCCTGCTGGGCGGGTGAAGCGACGGGCGCTGGCGCGGAGCCTTTGGCATAGCGCAGCGCGAGCGACCGTCGCGGATTGAAGGTGGTGGCGAACTCGGCCGGTGTCTGCCAGGCGATTTGGGAATGCGGCCGCGCGGTGTTGTAGTCGGCGCGCCACAGGGCGATGGCGACGCGTGCCTGAGCCAGCGAAGTAAACAGCGTCTCGTTGAGCAGTTCATCGCGCAGTCGGCCGTTGAAGCTCTCGATGAAGCCATTCTGCATCGGCTTGCCGGGCGCAATGTAATGCCATTCGACGCGGTTCTGATCCGCCCAGGAGAGGATGGCGTTCGAGGTGAACTCGCTGCCATTGTCGCTGACGATCATTCTCGGCCGGCCGCGCTCGGTGATGAGCTGGTCCAATTCTCGGGCAACCCGCATGCCCGAGAGAGACGTATCAACGATGAGTGCCAGGCACTCTCTCGTGCAGTCGTCGACGACGGCCAGGATGCGGAAGCGGCGCCCGTCGGTGAGCTGGTCCGATACGAAGTCGAGCGACCAGCGCTCGTCGGGCCTCAGCGGCACCAGCATCGGCGCCCTGGTCCCGATCGCCCGCTTGCGGCCGCCACGGCGACGAACGGCGAGCTTCTCCTCCCGATAGAGCCGGAACAGCTTCTTGTGGTTCACGACCAGGCCCTCCCGCCTCAGCATCACGAGAAGACGCCGGTAGCCGAACCGGCGACGCTCCTGCGCGATCGCCTTCATCCGCTCGCGAAGCTCGCGGTCGTCCGGCCTGCTGGTCTCGTAGCGAACCGTCATGCGGCAACAGCCGATGGCTTTACACGCCCGCCGTTCGCTCATCCCGAAGCCTTCCTTCAGGCGAGCGACAGCTTTCCGCTTGGCCGCGGGCGTCACCATTTCTTTCCCACAAGATCCTTCAACGCGGCATTGTCGAGCATGGCGTCGGCCAGAAGCCGCTTCAGCCGCGTGTTCTCGTCCTCCAGAGCCTTCAGTCGCCGAGCCTCGGAGACATCCATCCCGCCGAAGCGGGCCTTCCAGTTGTAAATCGAGGCGTCGCTGACCCCGTGCTTGCGGCACAGATCGGCAACCGATACCCCGGCCTCATGTTCCTTCAAAATTCCGATGATCTGCTCTTCAGAGAAGCGGCTACGTTTCATGTCCTGGTCCTCTCGATGGGCCAGAACGAACTTCAAACCGGATTAGATCAGAGGGGCAAGGTCA
>NZ_JAMYMF010000105.1:0-1149 GCF_040318415.1 Mesorhizobium sp. M1163
GGGGGAGATGTCCGGCAGGACAGAGCGACTGTCTTGGCTGTCAAGCTGTTTGCCATGGTTTTTGGTCCCGGACGATTGCGTTGAGGATCGTGAGAAGCTTGCGCATTGTGGCCACGACGGCGACGATCTTCGGCTTGCCGGCCTTGACCAGGCGGTCGCGGAAGGCCTTGAGCGTGGGGTTGTGCCTGATGGCGACGAGGGCGGCCATGAAGAGGACGGCGCGCACATGGCTCCTGCCGCCGCCGATGAAGCTCTTGCCGCGCCATTTGCCGGACTGCCTCGTCCATGGCGCAAGGCCGGCGAGCGCGGCGATCTGGCGGCGATCGAGGCTGCCCAGTTCCGGCATTTCGGCAATCAGGCTGCGGGCAACGACAGGACCGACGCCCGGCACGGAGGAGAGCAGCTTTTCATTGACCCGCCAGACTGGAGACTTGCGGATATGACCGTCAATGTCGCCATCGAGGCTCGCCAGTTCACGCCTGAGCGCGACGAGCAGCCGCTGGATGCTCTTTTGCGCCTGTCTTGCCGTGGTGGTACTGGCACGGTTTTCCTCGGCCACGATCATCTGCACGATCTGGCGCCGGCGGGCGACGAGCTCGGCCAAGGCCTCGGTTTCGGCGTCGCGCAGCGGCCGCAATTGCGGCCTGGTCGCGGCGATGAAAGCGGCGATGACGGCGGCATCGATCGGGTCGGTCTTGGCCCGCTTGCCGAGTGCATTGGCATAGGCACGCACCTGCCCCGGATTGACCACGACAACTGCCAGGCCAGCACCTGCCAAGGCGGCAACCGCCAGTCTCTCGAGGCTGCCTGTCGCCTCCAATCCGACAACGGCCGGCGAAAGGGCTGCCAGCCGCCGAACCAGATCCTCCACCCCGGCGTGGTCATTCTCCACCGAGAACGCCTCGCCGGACGGCAACACATGCACGTCGAGCCGGTCCTTGGAAACGTCGATGCCAACAATGATTTCCATCCTGTCCCATCCTTGCCTAATCGGGCTTCGCTTGCGGCCCAGGCGACTGTTCGGGTTCGATGGAACGGCGGACGAAGACCCTTGCTCTGTCACGGGCTCAAAGGCCCAAAGAGGGGTCGGTCTCCCGTCCGCCACCGCACCTGCTTTCATAGCAGAGTCGGCAAGGAATAAGTTACAAG
>NZ_JAMYMF010000106.1:0-902 GCF_040318415.1 Mesorhizobium sp. M1163
GCGCGCGAGCCAGGAGCCCTCGGGCGCGCCCTTCCGCGATGCCCATCGGACCACAGCCATGGCTCCAATGATGAGCAGGCGTCGAATATCGCATTGGCCCATCTTCGAGGTTTTTCCTAGTCGTTGCTTGCCGCCGGTCGATTTCTGCAACGGGACGAGCCCAAGCCAGGCGGCGAAGTCACGGCCGCATTTGAACGTCTCCATCGGAGGCGCGAAAGTTTCGATCGCCAGTGCGGCGATGGGGCCAACGCCGGGCATGGTTTGCAAGCGCCGAGATGCCTCAGCTTCCCTCGACAGAGCATCGATCTTCTTCTTCAGTACGTCGATCCGGCCAGTTAGCTGGTAGATCCGGTCCAGCAGATCGCGGCAGATTTCGCGGGCCAGATCAGGCAATTTGGCTTTCTCGTCCTCAACGAAACATTCAAGTCGGTTCAGATAACGAATTCCCTGCGGCGCGATGTGGCCGAACTCATAAAGGTGCGCACGCAATGCGTTGACCAACTCAGTGCGCTGATTGACCAGCTGTTCTCGGGTGCGAAACATTATGGACCGAGACTGCTGCTCCTCGGTTTTCGGTTCGACGAAGCGCATCGTTGGCCGCTGCGCTGCCTCGACGATCGCCTCCGCATCCGCTGCGTCGTTCTTCTGCCGCTTGATGAACGCTTTGACATAGCGAGGTTGCAATCAGCTTCGGCTGATGGCCAAGCCGGACCATCTCGCGCGCCCAATAATGGGAACCGGCGCACGCCTCCATCGCCACGACACATGCCGGATGACCCGCCATGAATTTGCAAAACTGAAAGCGCGACAGCTTCTTGCGAAATACGACTGATCCGTCAGCTGCCGCCCCGTGCAGTTGAAAGACGTTCTTTGCCAGATCGACCCCGATGATGGTAACCTTT
>NZ_JAMYMF010000107.1:0-812 GCF_040318415.1 Mesorhizobium sp. M1163
ATCGGCGGATAACCTGTTCGCCATAACGCATCCAGATGAACCGCCACCTACAACAATATAATCGAAATTCAATATGATTCTCCGCTGACGAGCCTGCACGGTGCTCTGTTGAGGACTTGGGCAAGATGTAAAATTGGTTTCTGAAGTGCATCCCGTTTCCTCGAACGGTCGGTTTAGGTTGAGATGGCCGGGATGAACGCCAAGGGGAAGCTATCTTGCTTGCGAATTAGGATCGATGTCGTTGTAGTACGAACCATCTATCGATCTGCGGAGTGGTGCCTGAGCGTAAAGAGCTGAGATGCGGATGTAGTCTCGTTTAACCGTGTTGACGAAAGCTTCCCGAAATGCCGTTGGACTGTGGGCTGTGAAAGATTGAGCGCTTGGGCGAACAGTCTTGTTTAGCGCGCCGTAGGCCGAGCCGCTATCCGATAGGTGTTCGACAGCATGCGGGGCTCGGGTTGCGGGGAACCGTTTCTCGACAACCTCCAGCATCGTGTCGCGCACGTCGGAGCCGGAAATTCCGGCAATGGCGACAGCGGCCCAGGAGATCTCGCGGTCAAAGGCGTCGATGATGAAGGGGAGCCGAATTACCTCGCTGTTCCAACAGGCGAACTCAAGCCGGTCCGAGCACCAGAGGAGTTCGAGCGACGTACTGGTCGAAAGCCCCAGTGATGGCTTCGTGGATACGCCCATAGAGCACATGTCCGTCTCAGGCTGGCCAAATATTATGCAGCACTCTTGGAGTGGAGGCCTTGGGGTCTTCAACCCCTGCTGCACGCAAACGGTCCGCAAATTGGGCTAGCACCGAGCGG
>NZ_JAMYMF010000108.1:0-787 GCF_040318415.1 Mesorhizobium sp. M1163
TTACCCAGATTGACTCCACGTTGCGCAGCATCGTTTCGACAACACTAAGGGCGTGCTGCCCTTGCCGCGAAGTCAGGCGAGCGTCGATGTCGGGATAGATAAAGAAGGGAAGCGAAATTCGGTCAGTCGGACCGCTATGCGCGACCTGATGCGGCGTACTCTTGAAGCGGTCGTCGCTCATGGTCTGAAGCATGTCGCCCAGATTGACTACGAGACTGTCGGGCAGGCTCGGCACCGGCATCCATCGCCCGCGGAACCACACCTGCAAGGAGCGCGTGGGGAGTTCCTCTTGCAGCAACAGCGTGAAGAAGCCATGATCGGTGTGCTTGGCGCACGTGCCGCCGCGAGCTGGATACCGGATCACGCGTTGCCCGAGCGTCGGCGGGCTGAAATGGCGCCGGAACCAGCCCTGTTCCATATCGATCAGGTCGGCAAGCGCGTTCCCGATCTGCGGAACAACCCCGTTGAGCACGGTAGCCTGCAAAGCGAGCAGGCTTCGTGCGAAACCAGGAGCCAAGGCGTCATCCGGAAGGCGCGTGCGTCCGGAAAACGGACGCCGGTCGCCTTCGTTCTCGATTCCGAGGTCGAACACTTCCTTTGGATCGAAGCCGGCCTCGGGATGTAGCATTTCGCCGTGCAAGGGACTGTATCCACGGGCGGCAGTGGGGTACACGTCTTGAGAGGCGTGACCGTAGCGTTCCTTGATCGACTGTGGCAACGCGAAGAACCGCCGGGAAGCCTCGATGGCTTGTGCGATCTGTTCCTTCGGGATGCCGTGCTCGACAAG
>NZ_JAMYMF010000109.1:0-776 GCF_040318415.1 Mesorhizobium sp. M1163
ATTCTTGAGCCCCGTCACGAACTCGCGCCAGCTCGAATGGCTCTCCCGGTTGGCCAGCTCCACGCCCAGGACCTGGCGCCGGCCCTCCCAATCCACGCCGATCGCCACCAGCACCGCCTGGCTGGCGATCACGCCCGCCTCGCGAGCCCGTTCATAGCGCGCGTCCAAGATGAGATACGGATAGCTTTCCTCGAGCCGCTGCGTGAAGAACGCCTTGAGCGCCTCATCCAGCCGCATCGTCGCCTCGCTCACCGTCGAGGCCGAGAAAGAGTGGCCGCACAATTCCTCCGTCACCGCCTTCACCTTGCGGGTCGAAACGCCTTGTACGTACATCTCGACCAGCGCCGACACCAAGGCCTTCTCCGAACGCTGATAGCGCTCAAACAACTCCGTCGAGAACCGGCCCGTCCGATCCTGCGGAACGCGAAGTTCCAGCACCCCAACCCGCGTCACCAGCTTGCGCTCGTAATACCCGGACCGGTAACTCACCCGCTCCGCCGTCCGCTCGCCTTTCTCGGCCCCGATCGCCTCCGTCATCTCGGCTTCCAGAGCCTCCTGCACGACAGTCTGCAATACCTGGCGAAAGCCGTCCTCATCCGACAGCAGCAACGCTTTCAACTCGCCCCTGCTCAGTTTAACTTCTCGATTGGTCATGGCACTTCCCCTTCCACGGGAATCGGTGATTGCAACGTCACCACCGTGCCATGGCCGCTCGCCCTTCAGAGCAAGCGCCGTTCTCTCTCCAAAACTTTTTGCAGAACCTTCAGGACACTATC
>NZ_JAMYMF010000110.1:0-694 GCF_040318415.1 Mesorhizobium sp. M1163
GGCGGCGTCCGCCCAAACCGTCTTCTCGTCGCCGCAGATCAAGGTGTCAGCCACGACCGTGTCGTTGACGTTGGCTGGTGTGGTGATCACCGTGCGGATCAGGCCAGAGCCCCTCATCCATCCCGACATGAGCCTTGTAGCCGAAGGTGAAGCCGGCCTTGCCCTGCCGCGCGGTAATGCGGGCATCTGGATCCTTCGACGGCCGCTCAAGCGTCGGCGGTGACGAGACCGCATTGATCAGCGTGGCATCCAGCATCGTGCCACGCTTCAGGATCACGCCGGCCTTCTCCAACTGCCGGTCCAGTTCGCCAAACAACTTATCGAGCAGACCTTCGCCGACAAGCAGATTGCGAAAGCGCGAAAGCACCGTGTGATCGGGAATGCTCTCCTCCAGCCCGAGCCCGGCAAAGCGCCGGAACGACAGCCGGTCGCCAAGCGCCTCTTCCAACTCACGGTCCGAAAGCCCGTAGAGCGATTGCAACAAAAGCGCCTTGAACAGGACCAGCGGTGGCCAAGCCGCCCGACCCGGACCGCCATCACGCAGCGGGTTGAGCAGTTTCTCAAACCGATACCACTTCACAAGACCCGACAATCGGTCGAGCGGCGAAGTGCCGCCCACAAGCTTGGTGCCTAGAAAAGCCTCCGCCAAGCTCAACTGGCCCGTCTGCTTCACTGCCATCGCGATTCCCTCAGA
>NZ_JAMYMF010000111.1:0-660 GCF_040318415.1 Mesorhizobium sp. M1163
GCCACCGGCGCCGCCTATGGCGAGAAGAACCCGCTTCGTCTCGCCCAGCGCAACGGCTACCGGGAACGCGACTGGGAGACGCGGGCCGGGACGGTCGAGCTGCGCATCCCCAAGCTCAGGAAGGGAAGCTACTTTCGGTTTCCTCGAACCGCGCCGCATGGCCGAGAAGGCGCTGACCGCCGTCATCCAGGAAGCCTACGTCCAGGGCATCTCGACGCGCTCGGTCGACGACCTGGTCAAGGCAATGGGCATGAGCGGCATCTCCAAAAGCCAGGTCAGCCGGCTGTGCGAAGAGATCGACGGCAAAGTCAAAGCGTTCCTTGAAAGACCCATCGAGGGCGACTGGCCATATCTGTGGATCGACGCCACCTACCTGAAGGTGCGCCGCGGCGGCCGCATCGTCTCGGTCGCCGTCATCATCGCTGTCGGCGTCAACGCGGACGGCCGGCGCGAGGTGCTGGGCATGGAGGTCGGCACGTCTGAGGCCGAGCCGATCTGGACGGAGTTCTTGCGCAAGCTGACCCGCCGCGGCCTGCGCGGCGTCAAGCTCGTCGTCTCCGATGCCCATGAAGGCATCAAGGCGGCCGTCACCAAGGTGCTGTGCGCGACATGGCAGAGGTGCCGCGTCCACTTCATGAGGAACGTGCTGGCCCATGCCGG
>NZ_JAMYMF010000112.1:0-654 GCF_040318415.1 Mesorhizobium sp. M1163
CTCAAGAATCGCGGGCTCGCCGGCGTCGAGTTCGTCGTCTCCGACGACCATCCGGGGCTCAGGGCGGCAATCCGCGAAGTGCTGCCCGAAGCGGTCTGGCAGCGCTGCTACGTGCACTTCCTCAGAAACGCGCTCGACTACGTGCCGCGCAAGGTCGACGACGATTGCCTGATGGAGCTCAGATGGTTCTACGACCGGCGCGACCTTGCCGAGGTCAAACGCGACCTGGCGCAGTGGATCGCCAAATGGCAGGCCAAATACCCGAAGCTGGTCAACTGGGTGGAAGACAACATCGAGGAGACGCTGAGCTTCTATCGGCTGCCGCTTGCCCACCACAAGCACATGAAGTCGACGAACATGCTGGAGCGGCTGAACCAGGAGATCAAGCGGCGCACCCTGGTCGTTCGCATCTTCCCCAACCCGCGGAGCTGCCTGCGGCTGGTTCGGGCATTGGCGGTCGAGATCCACGAGAACTGGCTCGAGGCGACCCGCTATCTCAACATGGATCATCTGCGCGAGCACAAGAAGGAGAGCCTGAGAGCATTGGCCGCCTGAGCACCGCCGTGTGTCCGCCGCTCCGCTAAACACGGGGGCTGCGCGGCGGACACGCCGACGTCACAGCTACTGCCACGCCATTTTTGCAGAACTTGACGC
>NZ_JAMYMF010000113.1:0-600 GCF_040318415.1 Mesorhizobium sp. M1163
CGGGAAATGGTTCGGATCGGCTTAAGCAACCAAATCCTACGTCATTTCAACGGCTTGCGCCACATCCACCAACCCCCATGAATTTTTCAGGCTAGGATCCGGACCCATAAAGGGATTCCACTGACGGTGGTTTTATGAGTCACGGTCTCCAAAGGGAGGCCACAAATGAATCGCGATTATTTCTGGCTGACGGAGGAGCAGGTTTCGCGGCCGCAGGCGCTGCTGCCAACCGACACGCGCGGCAAGCCAAGAGTCGATGACCGCCGAGCGATTAGCGGCATCGTCCATGTCCTCAAGTCCGGCGGCCGCTGGGTCGATGCCCCGCAAGTCTACGGGCCGAGAAAGACGCTCTACAATAGCTTTGTCCGATGGGCTGCCAAAGGCGTTTGGGTCGACATCTTCCACGCCCTGGCCTCGGCTGGCGGTCCTCCGGCTGAGGTCCTGATCGACTCTTCGGCCGTGAAGGCGCATCGCTGCGCTTCTGGCGGCAAAGGGGGGAGCAAAATCAGGCGATCGGCCGGTCGCGCGGTGGGCGAACCACGAAGATCCACGCCCTGACCGATGGCCTGTGCCGCCCGATCGCTTTCCTCTTGACCGGTG
>NZ_JAMYMF010000114.1:0-582 GCF_040318415.1 Mesorhizobium sp. M1163
GAATTGACAGGGCCAATCTTCAGGCCTCGTCAAGCCAGAAGTCAACTCGGTCCGGGCGTCTCCGCAAGCCATGTTGAGCTGCCACTGGGACAGACCCACCGAATTGGAAAGGTCGAGGCCCTCGATACGGGTCAGAAACAAAAAAGCGCGGTCAAAGTCTACCGGCGCGGTGAACGTCGCTCCTCGGAAGTCCGCCCGTGCGAGATTGGCAAACGAGAAGCGGCTGCCGCTGATATCGGCGTCATGGAACTGCGCACGCCCCAATTCTGCCTTTGTGAAATCAACATTGGTCAGATTGGCGTCCTGGAAATTCGAGCGCTGCATTTCCGCGCTCGCAAACACAGCGCCCTGCGGGTCCATACGGCTGAAGTCGGTCCTGTAGGCCTCGATTCTGTCGAACCGGGCGCCTTTGGCGGTCGAGTCGGCCAGGGAAGCACGCACAAGCGTTGCCTTCTCAAGATTTGCGGCAACGAGATTGCTGTTCCTGAGGTCGGTCGAAGTGAAATCAACACCGAACAGGTTCGCCCCGCTCAGGTCCTGTCCTTCTAGGATGAGAAGCTTCTTGTCACACTCGTGCCAATT
>NZ_JAMYMF010000115.1:0-570 GCF_040318415.1 Mesorhizobium sp. M1163
ACAAGCTAGTTCGTCCCGCCGCCGCGCGTATGGCGTGGCGGTCTGCGCGCGCCTCGTGATGAAGCGCGCTGATGCTGTCACCTGGTTTGAATCGTGGCCGCATGAGATCCACGCAAGTACTTTTGAGGCAGGCCGCAGCGCCGGTCCTGACAAGCGCCAAGGAGAATGCTGTGCATGAGCCATGATCTCAACTATGCGCTGCAAGCAACCCAGAATTGGATCGGCGATCTGGCGCGGAGACTTCGCTGGCATGATCGCGAGCGGGTCTACCAAGCCTTGATTGCGACGCTGCACGCCCTCCGCGACTGCCTGGATCGCGACCAGGCCGTTTACATGGGCGCACAGCTGCCAGCCTTGCTGCGCGGCTTCTTCTACGAGGGCTGGCGTCCCGGCCGTCGCGCCATAGCCAGAAACCGAAATTCGTTTCTCGACAGGATCCACGACGGCGTCCACCGTGACCCGACGGTGAATCCTGAAGAGGTTGCCCGCTCGGTGCTAGCCCAATTTGCGGACCGTTTGCGTGCAGCAGGGGTTGAAGACCCCAAGGCCTCCACTCCAAGAGTGCTGCAT
>NZ_JAMYMF010000116.1:0-512 GCF_040318415.1 Mesorhizobium sp. M1163
ATCAGCTGCGCGCAAAATAGCTCCGCAATCCGGCACCGGGGGTTTGGGCTGTTGAAGCGCCTGTCTTGCCGGCAGCTCATCCAGTCGCGGGCGGCGCTGGCGGGACATCGTCGGCTATCTCCTGCCTGAGCCTTGGTCCTTTGCTGAGCCGGCGACCGAGCGCATCGACGAAATTGTCGTAGCGCTGCAAGCCCTTGGCGCGCGCCTCCGCTTGTGCGGATTCCGGCAAGGCTGGAGTCGAGTTGAGCCAAAACCGGACGAACAATGCTAGCGTCTCAATCGCAATTCCGACGTCACGCTCGACCCGCTGCACGCGTCGATCGATCTGGTCGAGGCGGCGAGTTATCGCCGCTTGCTTCCGCTCTTCGGCATCCGGCGACAGAAACCATGCGAGTGCAGCCTCGGCGACCAGTGACAGTGAGACCTCGCGCCGCCCAGCGTAATCAGCCAGTGCGTTCATCACGTCAGGATCAAGATAGGCAGAGAGACGTTTTTTCTTGGCGTTCTTCATG
>NZ_JAMYMF010000117.1:0-508 GCF_040318415.1 Mesorhizobium sp. M1163
CGGACATTTCCACTATCACCGATTTCAACCCGGCGGAGGACAAGTTCGCCTTCGATGCGGTGGGCCTCTACAACGACGGTTTTGGCGCGAACTTCGTCAACAACGCCAGCATACAGTCCGGCTACCCGGTGAGCAGCTTCTACAGTGGTGCGGCCTCGGGTGCGAACGGCGAACACGTCGTGGTGATCACTGGCGAATCTTTCAACTCTGCTTCTGAAGCCGCGAGTGCGATCTCCGGCGAGCACGCCGGCGACATCATTGTCTACCAAAGCAGCTACACCGACAGAGTCGCAACTCTGGCCTATGTCACCGCCGACAACAGCGCGCATGAGTTCGTCCACCTGGGCGGTGTGGTCACCGTGGCCGACCTAGGCCTGACCGCGTCGGACTTCACCTTCGTTTGATCCAGAAAACCCATACGGAACAGCGCCCCGCCCCCCTGGGCGGGCGCTTTCCGTTTCCGCTACTTGCGATGGGCCGGGGCGCCCGGGAGCAGTCGCAGCGTGTA